>CALIEI010000131.1 GCA_938022165.1 uncultured Saprospiraceae bacterium
TAGATCACTATCATTGAAGTTGTTGCCATCATCTGGGTGCATTGTCCTTATAGATAGAAGATTAGTATTATTATCTGTAAGATCAACAATTTGATCAAAAATGACCTCCGCTGTTTCACCAGCAGGTAAGGTTATGTCAAATGTTTCTGTAAACGCTGGTAATCCATTGATGGATACTTGAACTGGAATATTACTAACTGCTTCCGTTCCGAAATTTTGAATTTCAGCACGAATTTTAACTGGCCTTTCAAAGATAGAAATGACATCAGGAGCGGTTACTCCTGTGACACCTACATCTTGATCTGGTATAGAATATCCTTCAACCCAAGAAGACTCAACTATAGAAGCACTACAAGCATTGTCACTGAGATTTGTAGCTACTCCTCCAGAACCTTCATTCATGGGCAAGTAAGCTACCAGCCCTGGTTCATTTCCAGCAAAATCAGTTGTTTGATTGTCTGCAATCTCTTGCGCAGTTCTGGCTACATTCCAGATTCTAATTTCATCTAAAAAACCGTCCCAGGCTCTACCCGGAAATCCAGGCGATTCTCCAATTTGCAAAGTTTGCATATTGTCAACTGGTTCTCCAGTTACGTTTCCAGTAGCGGTGAGCTGGCCATTGACATAAAGTTGCAGCGTAGATCCTTCTTTAACGCCTGCGACATGATACCATTGATCTTTGTTCATCAGCGGTTCTGTTTGAACTTCTGGCCAAGCACCAACCCCGATAACTAAACTCAAAGTTCCATTTTTTCCTGCACGAAAGGCAAAGCCTGAATCTGGCCCTTGCATATCTTTTGCTACAATGCTTCCTTGCCAAGCTTCTGCTCGCCAGTTGGATGCATATATCCATGCCTCAATGGTGAAATTTTCACCCACATTAAAATCATCACTATGACATAGCTCTAACTTACTATCTGAGCCATTAAATTCTAGACCAAAATTTTGCGCAAAGCTAATTGTCGAGAAATTACATAGGAAAAAGAAGTATATAAATTTTTTCATCACACTTTTTTGTTTATTGAAAATAGTACTTTTTTTAGTTAAGGGCGCAAATAAAGCTGTAAAATATCTGCTTTTAGTTGTTAATTGACATCCCACCACATTCTAGATATGATAGCATCTCCTTGATCTAGACGAGAAACAGCTTCATCATAGTTTTCTGTATTATTTATGCGTTCGTTGATTGGATATCTTAATCGCCTAGGAATTTCTCCATCAGATTCTCCATCAGTTATACCTGGTGAAATGTCAGGATAACCAGAACGTCGATAATTGGCGTAGGCTTCAAATCCATCAAAAAGCAGGGCCACCCACTTTTGTGTATTGATTTGTTCAATCGCATCTGAACTATCAAACTCTATATCTCTTTCTGATAAATAGTCTTCTACATCAGCTTCAGATATCGGTTCTACATTTGGATACAATTCTAACTGGCGCATTGCGGCGCGGATACCTGATGTATAAGCTTCTTCTGCATCACCTGCAACCCAGCCTTTGAGTATAGCTTCGGCGCGCAGAAATTCTGCCTCGGCATGGCCAAAATATATGGCAGGCGCAGCATAGTCCACAATGGTTTCTCTATTGGGTTGAGCAAATAAAAAATCATCGTTACCTGTTGGAATACCGTTTGGTCTACCTAAGTGAAATCCTTGCCCTACATTGTTGTCTATAGTGCCATCATTTTTGTAGGTCTCTATCAATATGGATTCTCTCGGGTCATTGTTGTTTATAATAAAGTTGACAAATTCATCACTGAATCTAAATAGATGTCCTGTGACTCCAAAATCTTGGAACACCTCAGATACTCCATTGGCATTAGAGCCATCTGGACTACTACCCGAATACGAAACAAAAGCATTCGATTCAAAATTATCAATAATCCCATCTTGTATCGCTTGGCTTCCTACTTCACTAGCAAGATCAGGGTTGACATTTGAAATACGCATAGCGATTCTGAGTAAGATGGAATTTCCAAATTTTCTCCAATTGTCAATATTCCCGTTGTAAAGCAAGTCTGCTGCGCCTGGACTTTCATTATTTTCATCAAGTGCAGCGATAGCGGTAGTTAAATCTTGGATAAAAGTATTGTAGATGTCTTCTTGTCTGTCGAATATAGGACGTCTGTTTTCTACCCCCTCTAATGCTTCGATATAAGGAATATCGCCATACATATCTGTCAAACGTTGAAAAAAGAAGACCTTAAATATCGATGCCATGTGTTTGATATTATTGGTCTCGGGTGTATTGTTGATCAGAAATTCGATGTCTTTTCCAATGTTGAGGTAGGAAGTATTCCACCAAGCCCCTAGCCATTCCTCGTTCGTAGTATTGTATCGATCTACATCCCAATCACCAGACAGTTGTTGAGCCCAATTGGAGCAGTAGATAAGATTGCCTCTCCACTGGTCAAACCTTTCACTAGAAGCTCGGTTGAGCAGGAATGTTAACTGCAGCTCAGGGGGAACAACGTTTGGTTCGTTTTCGTTTGGATTAGTATTAATTTCATCAAAGTTGTTGGTGCAACCTTGATACATCATAATACATAGGAATAGTAGAATATATTTTGTAGTTGATAGTTTCATTAGAATGTAACTTTTAGGTTCAGACCAATAGATCTTGTGCTAGGTAATGCAGCGTATTCAATACCTCCTCCGAGGCTAGAAGCGTTTTGAATGGCTTCTGGATCCAATCCCAACTCATCCAGTCCATTTTGGAAAAAGAACAGATTTCTACCTACCAGAGTAATATTCAAGGATTTGACAATCTTGAGCTTTTGTAGGAGATTTTCGTTGAATGTATATCCAAATGTTAATTGACGCAACTTGATAAAAGAAGCATCATAGACGTTGAGTTCCGTGATCGAAGATAAACGCTCATAGTAAGTATCCAGCTTAGCTGCGTTTGTATTCGGGCTCTCGCCATCAGGGCCAACTCCTTCTCCAATAATGGTGAAGTCATCAGAATCTCTTCCTGGGAGTGATAAGACATGTCGTCCAAACAAATATCCAAAACTACTGGTAGTAGATAATATCTCACCTCCTTGCTTTGTGTCAATCAAAAAGGAGAGTGCAAAGTTTTTGTAGCTGATGGTATTTGTTAGACCACCGCTCCAGTCAGGTGTAAAATTTCCTAGTATCTCTCTATCAACGGCAATCTGTGGAAGTCCATCTTCGTCATGGATGATTTGTCCTTGTTCATTTCTATCAAATACATTACCCCAGATATCCCCAATCTGTCCTTCTAAGGGGACTATTATATTAGCAGAAAAAGTTCTATCCGGATCAAAGTTGAGTTGGCTTACATCATCCGATAGGCTTACCACTGTATTTCTATTTCTAGCAAAATTTAGATTGACATTCCAATTAAAATCTTTCGTTTTTATGGGATGTAGATTAATCAAGACTTCGACTCCTCTATTCCTAACTTCTGCTGCGTTTTCAGTAAAAGAACTAAATCCAGAACTTGCAGGCAGCGGGGTATTTAAGACGTGGTCAACGGTGACTTGATCATAATAAACAAAATCTAAACCCAGTCTATTATTAAAAAATCTAAGATCTGTACCATACTCAGTAGACAAAGTACGGGTAGGGCGTAAAAATGGATTTGCCGCTCTATCTCCATTGATATTTGCAATCGGCAAAGTGGCGCCTTCTATTTCCTTTGGATCTGTAGATAATATAAACGTGTTGAATTGCGAGTGTGGGGCTACAGACCCAAATCCTGCAGAACCAAGTCCTAGTCTCAGTTTGGCGAAGCTTATCCATTTAGGTACTTTGAAGGCATCGGACAAAATAAAACTAAGCGAACCTCCACCATAGAGGCTCGTGTTCTCTGATTGTTCTGGAAAAATCGGATTGGTCAATACTGAAAAGTAGTCTTGTCGGATAGATGCCTCCAAATAAAGATAATTGTTGATGCTAACTGTTGTATTGGCAAAGAGTCCATTGATCCTAGATGTAGCTTTAAAAGGATTGTTTCGTCGAATTATCTGGGTATTAGAAATATCTG
>CALIEI010000132.1 GCA_938022165.1 uncultured Saprospiraceae bacterium
GTCGCATGTTGCACTTGCAAGAGGCGATTATCGAGGGCGCTTCTGCACTCTTATTGACTGCATCTAACTATCAAGATCGCGCGCATCATGGTCCAGAAGAAGAGCGACAAAAGTATCATGAACTCCTAGAGTTGCTCACGCCTATCGCGAAGACTTATCCCTCGGAGATGGGTCGAGTGTCGATTAGCAATGGTCTCCAAATTTTAGGAGGCTATGGCTTCTGTACCGATTTTCCATTGGAGCAATACTATCGTGACGTGCGTATCATGGCCTTATACGAAGGGACTACTGGTATCCAATCTCTGGATTTACTCGGCAGAAAAGTGGTGATGAACAATGGTTCCGCCATGCAGCATTTGACAAAAGAAATCATAGCTACCATCAAACAAGCTTCCACTTTTGACGATTTGAAGCCTTATGGTGAGCAGCTCAAGACGGCTTCCAAAGAATTGGCCGGCGTCACGCAGCATCTCTTACAGTATGCTATGCAGGGAGACCACGAGCGATATATAGCGGACGCTACCATCTTTATGGAGATGATGAGCAACGTGGTGATTGCTTGGCAATGGTTGCACATGGCTACCGTGGCGAAGACTGCATTGGTCAATGGCACTACCACTTTGAGCACTTCATTTTATGAGCGCAAGATTCACACGATGCGTTTCTACTTCAAGTACGAATTGCCTAAGATTCTATCTGCCAAGATGACTTTGATGAGTGCAGATAACCTCACTATTCCTGAGGCAAATCAAGTGGCTTTTTCATAAGATTATTTTCTGGGGCCTTCACTCCATCTGTATCGAAAGTATTCGATACAGATAGAGTGACCGGGCTTTCCGTTTGTATTCCCTACTCCCTAGAGTGGTTCAGAATAGTGCTGGCTAGTATTCGCTATTCAGCTCATCCGTCACCAGCACTTTCTTCACACACTCCAATGAGCAGCTCATATCACTGCTATCCCTAGTCCAAAATCCTATATTTTGAGCTTCAAGTCAAAAGACGGACACTATTTGATATTCAACCAAAGAGCTGAAAATGTTAACTTTATGGGTGATGTTTTTGCAAGTGAAATCAGTAATTGGATTATTTCTTTTGATAGGTTTATGCCTATCAAATACAGTACAAGGGCAGACTTGTTGTTCTGCAGGAGCACCACTGACTTCTACCTTTCAGATTGCCAATGATGATGCTCATATACTCAATACGCAAGTCAAATACACTTATCGAAGTATAAATAGACTGGTAGACAATAGAGAAATATTAGTCAACGACCCTAGATCAAGATTGGGTAATAATCTCTTACTTAAGTTAGATTATAGTTTCAAAAATAACTTTGCAGTAAGTGCAGTACTTCCTTATGTGTTCCAGTCACGGACAACCATCAGCGAAGAGCAATCTTCTGCAGCGATTGGTGATTTATTGTTAGTAGGACAAAAATCTATACCCCTAAAAAAGGACGGCTCCCTTAGTTTTTCACTAGGTGCCAAATTGCCTACAGGTAAAGTAGATCATTTGGGAGGTAGGGGAGTTATACTTTCGCCTGATATGCAGTCCGGCTCTGGCACTTTTGATTTTCTATTAGCCACAAGTTTTACGAAGTATCACTTCTTGACCAACAATTTGGCATTCTCCAGCAACGTCCTCTTCCGTAAAAATACCACCAATAATAATTTCGGGGGAACGGATGGAGTAGGTGGTCGAGAATTTAAATTTGGAGACGAATTGTTGATTGAAGCTACGCTTGCTCACCAGCAAGTTTGGGGCACTTGGTTTTCGACTCCATATATCAATTTGAATTATAGATTTGCCACAGCCAATCGAGAAGAGGAAGGCAATATTAGTAACAATAGTGGCGGACAATGGTTAGGTACGCAAGCAGGCTTACAGCTCGCACCAAATGATCAATACAATTTTAAGGTGTATGGGCAGGTTCCTTTTTTTCAAGCATTGGAAGGTACTCAGATTACAACAGACTTTGAAGTAGGTATAGAATTCAATTATAAAATAAGAACAAAAAAGAAAGAGCAAACGCTCGACGAAATAATTCAGAAATTATGAAGACATTCAAATTTTTATTTACAGTTTCCACTCTTGCTATCTTATGCTTTAACTGTGGCGGTGATGATGGGGATCGACTCAATGCAGAATGGACCATACCTTCAAGTGAAGTGTTTGATGGTGGGCCAGGTATAGATGGTATTCCATCAGTTGATAGCCCTGAGTTTTCAGATATTTCAGATATCGATTTTTTAACGGAAAGTAGTCTGGTAGTAGGTGTGGTCACAGATACTGAGGTGAAGGCATATCCTCACCCCATCTTGGATTGGCACGAAATCGTTAATGATGACATTGGAGATCTTAGTCTCGCCGTTACCTACTGTCCACTGACCGGTACAGCTATCGGTTGGGATAGAAATGTAAATGGTACCAATACCACTTTTGGCGTAAGCGGCAAGTTGTACAACTCAAATCTAATTCCATTTGACAGAAGCACACAGAGCTATTGGTCTCAAATGGGGCTAGAGAGTATCAATGGCGAATTGATTCGTACAGACATTGTCACTAGTCCTGTAATCGAAACGACTTGGGAGACATGGCAAGAACTATATCCAGACAGTAAGATCATGAATACCAATACGGGCTTTGATAGAAACTACAATCAATTTCCTTATGGTGATTACCGTACCAATAATGCCAATATTATTTTTCCCGTGACGCCAAACGACACCAGACGTCCAGCCAAGGAGCGCGCCTTAGCCGTACTGACAGATGGTGGAAATAAGGCGTATAGCATTCAGGAGTTTGAAGCGGATAGGGTAGTAGAAGATGTAGTCGGCGGCACTGATATTATTGTAGTAGGATCTAGAGAAAAGAACTTTATTGTAGCCTACGAAAAAGGAAGTAGAAATGAGACTTTCGAAATCAAGCTCGACAATCTTCCGGTAGTGGCCGAATCTGCAAATGGTTTGCAGCTGACTATTGCTGGAGAGATTTTGGAAAATGGAAATGTAATTGAAAAACTAACACCTACCAATTCTTTTATGGGCTACTGGTTTGCCTTGGGTGCCTTTTATCCTGGGATAGAGATTTTTGAATAGGAGTAATATAATCTACATATATATTGGGCGAGGTGTTATTTATGCCTCGCCTTTTTTATTCCTCCGTTTTCACCTCCACTTCATCTCCGTCATATTCTGTTTTTACTTCAGCGGATTGATATCCTTTTTCACGAAGGTATTTGGAAAATATTTTCGAATAGCCGTGGGTTACAAATACAGATTCTGCTTCGCAAGATGCTATAGCTGATAGTAGGCCTGTCCAATCGGCATGATCACTAAGTACAAAGCCGCGATCTACATTTCTTCGCCTTCTTGCTCCACGTATCATCATCCAGCCTGAGGCAGAACCAATGGACGTATCCCCCAATTTTTTCATCCAAGGATTGCCCGTAGCAGAAGGTGGACAAACAACTATATTGCCTGCATAGTCTTTTTTGGTGACGTGTTTGCTGACCTTGATGGTGTCTGGTAGTTTGATCCCTTGCTTTCTCAATATTTGATTGGTGTTTTCAATAGCACCGTGGGTGAATATTTTTCCAATGCT
>CALIEI010000133.1 GCA_938022165.1 uncultured Saprospiraceae bacterium
CCGTCGACTTTGTGAAAAAATCATTAGCTTTGGATAAACGAATAATCATGAAATATATAAACACAATATTTTTCTTGGCAGCAATAGTGTCCTTGCAATCATGTGGTACGATGAAGATCAACAGACTCATGAAGGCACATAACGAAGTACTGAGCCAGGTCGCCTTAAGCAAATCTATGAGCCCTCAAGAAAAAATGGATGTGTTGGGAGGAACTTTTGTGCAAGTGATCAATGAGTCATTAAGCTATGTAAACCCGAAGAACACCATCAAGCACTTTGATCAATTTGCTAAGCAAAATAACAAAGAGATCAATGCAATCATGTCTAGCGTGGAAGCTTGGCAAGGCGAGATGAACGAAGTGCAACAAATCATGATGATAGCTAATATCGCCACGAAATCGTATGCAAAAGACATGATCAACCTTGTACCAAAGGTCGAGAAAAAGATAGATAGGAGCATAAAAACGATCGGGTTTCTGTCAAAATTTGTCAATATCCTCAAACCAAATTTCTAGAATTTCCAACTCTTTTCGTTTTCTGTCATAACAATACCATTTTCAGACTGTTAATCCATTGTTGATAGCCCTTATATATTGGGATTTAATCACTATTTTTGGGTTAGTTTAAGCTTTGTTTTTAGGGCAAAATATTGCAATAAGCCGTTAAAATACTCGTTTTTTATTGAGTTGACAGATTCTGTTAATAGCATTTACATTTTAAAATATTGCTAAGGCCCTGACATCCACCTTTTTATGAAAGATAGTTGTATGCGTATCGTTTTGATATTATGTAGTGTTATTCTATTAATAATCCCGAATACCCTTCTTGCGGATGAAGAATTGGGTCCCCCTTTTAAGTTTGAGTTTGCTACCACGTTTATCCCAGAAGGGACTGTAGGATGCGTTGACGTAGTGGTAGAGGGCTTCGAGAATGTAATGTCATTTGAATTTGGGATTACCTTCGATACAAATATATTTGAATTTTCAAGTGTTCAATCCGATCAATTTGCCCAAACTGAAATATTTGGGAATGTAAACCCTAACGCAAACGGTCAGGATGTGCTTACAATAATATTTTTTGATTTTGATGGGACTACTACCTTACCTGATGGCACTGTAGCTTTTACTGTCTGTTTTGAAGCATTGACAAATGATGGTGATGCTACAACTTTGATGTTTTCAGATCTGGCTAACGGAAACCCATCTCAAATTTTTGTGGATAATAATGGAACTGTCGAATCGTTTCAAGAACCAGATTTGTGTGTAGTTGGGTCAGATGTTATCATTGGTAGCCCGCCGATGGCTATCAGCATCACTACCGCAACACAAGGAACAACATGTCAAAGTTCTGAAGATGGTGTTTTAGAAATCGATATTACGGGTGGACTTGAACCGTATAATTTACTCGTAACGGACTGTAATACTGGTGATATAATCCGTGGACCAGAGCAAGTAGGTATAAGTGTAGTGCTTACTGATCTTGATGTAGGGGACTATTGTATAGAAGTGTCGGACAATATGGTACCATCTACTGTAGAAACTGCAATGGCTACAGTAACTAATAACGGCCCTACAATAAGTGCTAGATTTGAGATCATGGAACCATCGTGTAATGGATTTGATGATGGAAGCATTCAAGCTTTCGCCATCCTAGACGCAGTAGAGCAGCCTAATCCAAATAATGATTTTAATTTTGTATGGACAGTGACTGGAGGGCAAGGATCTGTAGTAGATAATACTATAGATAATATTGGTGCAGGAAATTATGAGATACAAGTATCAGAAATAGCATCAGGATGCTCAGTAACATTGTCGACTTTCTTAACTGAACCAACGCCAGTAGTAGTTGACATAGACGTCACTGATGAAACTTGTGGTTTTGGAGGTATGGACGGCGAGGTAGCAGCTGTGACCACTGGAGGAGTAGGTGGATATACGTTCCTATGGGACGATGCGAATACCTCTACGGATAGTATTGTAAGCAATCTTAGTGCTGGGCTTTATACGGTCAATGTGAGAGATGCTAATGGATGTTTAGGTATAGATACAGATGAGGTCATGATACCTATGCCGCCTGTGATATTAGGATTCGATTCAGTTAGTATTTCTTGTCCTAATGCCATGGATGGGGAATTAGAAGTTTTATTTACTCAAGGTACTGCGAATATTGATAGGGTAGAATGGATAGTGCCGGGAGGAAATACAGCTATGGGACCTCGTATCACGAACCTAGGACCAGGCCAATATCTTGCTCAAGTTTTTGGTATAGATAATTGTGTTTCTAGTTTGCCTGTGACTTTAGGTGAACCTGATGGGGTTATGATTGATTTGGATAATTCATCTACAACCCTAGCAGATTGCCCAGACTTTAATAATGGAACGATCGCTATTGCAGCGACTGGCGGTACACCTCCCTACACTATTATTTTAGATGGTGTGGCGCAGACTCCAGGTGTGAGTTCATTTAATGGATTTACGGATGGAGATTATATGATTTCTGTAATGGATGCTAATGGATGCGAAACTGTATCTGAAACATTTACTGTACCAAGAGCACCAGATATCACTGTAGAATTTATTGACATCCAAGGCGTACTTTGTGCTAATGGTTTGGGTGGCGGCGCCACTATAGTTCCTATGGGTGGCTTGGGTCCCTACTTTTATATTTGGGAGAATGGAGAAACTGATTCTATTGCTAATAGTTTGATAGGAGGTATAGATTCTGTGCAGATAGTTTCAGGCAATTGCTTTCTTGACACTTTCGTTGTTGTTCCACAGCCAGATGAGATCATGATTGCTGCTGATATCTCTATGGTGAATTGTTTTGGGGATAGTGATGGTCAGATTGATCTTAGTCTTTCTGGCGGTACAGGAGATTTTACGGTCACTTCAAGTGTGCCAGCAAATGGAACTGTACTTGAAGATTTGGAAGCAGATTTTTATACAATAGTTGTGTCGGATGAGAATAACTGCCAAAAATCAGTGACTGTGGAAGTTGCACAGCCGGATTCACTTGATGCGTTTATTGCTGATGTACAAGACATAACTTGTAGTGGAGAAGCCGATGGGTTGTTGGTCGCTGCAGTTGAAGGGGGTACTGGTAATCCAGTATTTGAATGGAGCACAGGACCAAATGATATATTCAACACCAATACGGGCTTATTTGCTGGAGACTATATTGTAACGGTTACCGATGAAAATGGCTGTATAGATACTGCTATGGCTACTATTGTCGAACCAATGGCTATTTCTGCGGTTATTCCACCTATACCTGAAGCACCATGTTTTAATGAGCAAACGGTGATTAGTGTGACACAAGTTACAGGAGGTAATGGAGCTCCTTACGCTTTTACTATAAATGCAGGCCCTGCTGTGCCAATCAATAGTCCAATTCCTGTTTTTGCTGGTGAATACACGGTCACAGTATTTGATAATAGAGGATGCAGACAAGCTTTTGAAGTAGTCGCTACTGAACCGCCACCGATACAGGTAAACGCAGGTATTGATCAAGAGATAAATTTAGGAGGTAGTACTTTTGTTTTTGGTAGTGCCAATTCTGTTGTTGGGATTGATAGTATTTTTTGGTTGGAGAGTCCAGGAGATAGTACACTTTCGTGCTACGATTGCCTTACCCCTACAGCGAGTCCTCTTGAAGATTCTTTTTATGAATTAGTGGTTAGAGATTTGAACGGTTGCGTTGCTTCCGATGAGGTGTTTATAAATGTAGATAGTGATCGAAATGTATTTGTACCAAATGCATTTACGCCATATAAGGTAGATGGTTTTAATGACTTCTTTTCTCCTTTCACAGGCATCGGTGTTGAAAACGTCGTAAGTATGGAAATTTTTGATCGTTGGGGAGAATTGGTTTTTCTTAATGAAAACTTCCTACCAGGAAATTCCGAAGCAGGCGGATGGGATGGTAAATTTAGAGGCAAGATAGCCAGCAAAGGCGTTTACTTTTATATCATCAATGTACAATTCATCGATGGCGTGGTATTGACCTATCGTGGTACACTCAATCTTTTGTAATTACAAACGAGGCTTAGTTTTATTGAACAGTTTTGATTCTAGACGCTAGAATCAAAACTCCATGTTCACCTTTGGTATGGTGAATGTGAAAGAAGTACCTACATCTACTGTTGATTTTACCCAAATTTCTCCTCCTAGTTTTTTGACTATTTTTTTGCAGATAGCTAGTCCTATGCCTGTCCCTTTGTATGACCCTCGTGGATGTAATCTTTGGAAGATAATGAAAATCCTCTTGAGTTGATCTTCCGGTATACCTATACCATTATCTGTGATGGTAACAGTATATGAAATCTCGTTTTCTACACTGCTAATCTTTATTTTAGGAGCGGTCTCAGATTTTCTAAACTTAATAGCATTGCTGACCAGATTTTGGACTACTTGTATTAGCATAGATTGATTACTGTATACAATCGGTAGCTCACCAATATTGAAAACAGCTTCACTTTCCTCTATTTTCATTTTTAGATGCATCAGTGCAATGTCTATTACATCTCTAAGATGAACCTGTTTAAGTTCTAGATTAGCGTTACCTATGGTGGTGTACTTCAATAAGTCATCGAGTAATGTGCTGATTCGATACACTCCTTCATCAATATAATGGAAGTATTCCTCTGATTCTTCTCCTAATTGAATTTTATATTTTTTCTCTAACAACTTAGAAAAGTTGCTAATCATTCTCAGCGGCTCTTTTAAGTCATGTGAAGTCACATAGGCGTATTGTCTAAGTTCTTCATTGGCTTCTTTAAGCGCTTCATTTTGTTCTGCGATTCGCTCACTTTGCTTTAGTAGGAGTGCTTTGTATTCATTATCTTTTATAAGCTGCTCTATACGTCGTTGCTTATCTTTTATGACTTGGCTTATTTCTAAATCAAGGATTTGAAGATTTTGCTTTTTCAATTGAAGTTCACGACTGTGATCCAAGTATTGGTCTTGAAAGGAAACCGCTTTTTTGAAGTTGCCTTCTTGTTTGTACACATTGGATAGCGCTTGAAAACAAACGATTTGCATATTTCTATCTTCTCGTTGTTTTGCTTGATCTAGCCCTTTACTTAAAAACCATTTGGCCGAATCAATCTTTCCTTCTCTGAAGTCGATTTGACCCAAATTGATCAAATGAATTTGATAACCACTCAGCGTTGGGTTTTCGTTAAAGTACTGAGAAGCAATTTTACAAAATGACTGGGCCTCTGATATTCTTTCTTGTGTGATAGAGCATTTGGCCAATTGCGCATTGAGATGACCTAGCATTTCAGCATAGTTGATCTCAATAGCGTAGTTTAAGCCTTGCTGATAATATTGCTTCGCAATATTTAATTCGTTGGACTCAAAGTAAATGTTTCCTAAGTTATTATATAGTATAACAGTTGTACTAGGCTCTAGTACATCTTGGTATTCTTCAAGTACTGTATTGTATTTTTTTATCGCTTCTTGCGAATTGAACAATTGCGCATATATACTACCAAGATTGATAAGGCTCTTAGCGATTTGGCCCCTGAAGTTGATTTCTTTACTCTTATCTAGTGCTTCGAAAAGATATTGCATGGCTTCACTATACTCTCCCTTTAGTCCATGTATGATGGCCATATTGTTTAGTGCCATCAATTCTTTTTCTACATCTCCAAAAGCATGAGCATATTGTAGTACAAGTTGAGTGTATTCTACAGACTTATTATAATCTTGTTGTTTTATGTATATTCTGACAAGTGAAGTATATAATGTAGCTTCTAAATCCGCCCGTACTTCTTCATTGATTTTATCTAACTGTGCTACTGCTTCATGAGCAGTTTGCAAGGCTTGGTTAAAATCGCTATTCTTTATATCATTGTCGACAGAGAATGACATCCATTTGATATGGAGATAGTCATCACCTAGTTGGTCTATTATTTTTTTTGCCTTTTTTAAAGACTCACTTTCATCTTTATTATTATGTTGTCTGATTTTACTTTGGATCAAATAAGCTTCTGCGAGCAAGGCAGATTCTCCTTTCGACTTGCATAGCTCTATGGCAGAGCGTATAATCTTATTTGACTTTGGGATACACTCTTTTTCGCCAAAATATTGATACTTTTTCACCAGTATTCCAGATAATAGGAGGTAGGCTTTTACTACTGGGACTATGTCCTCTTGCTCAGCATAGAGAGGGATTGTTTTTTCTAGTAGCTTGATGGCTTCGCTGAGCCTTCGTATTCTGAAAAGGCTTTCTGCTTGTTTTAATGAACTTAGATCATATTTTTGATCAGAAGTAGGAGATACTTGGTAAATCAAGGGAGCATTTTTTTCTTGTTAGTACGTAGTGTAATCAGTTTATACTTGCAGGAAATACCGTTTTTACTTAAAAGTAAAAAACGGCTTACTCATTTCTAATTTTTAGACAATTGACTAATCACTAAGCCTTCCAAATACACTTTTTGTGTTTTTGGACTGCCATTAGTTGTGATGGTTACAGTTGGCTTTTGAGATCCAAGTTTTCCAGTGCTATCGTATTTTACACCGATATATCCTTTTTCCCCAGGAGGAATAGGTACGAAAGGAAAACTAGGTTGAGTACATCCACAGGTTGCTTTTGCATCGGTAATGACTAAGTCTGCACTTCCTGTATTTGTAAATTCAAATTTATGTTCAATTACATCACCGGGTTTGATGATACCAAAAGCATGCGTATCATTTACGAAAGCCATCTTAGGTGATTTCTTTGATTTCGCTTTTGCTTTTACCACTTTCTTTTTTGTTGTCTCTTTTTTGGGAGCCTTTTCTGAAGCGGCACTTTTAGGTTCCATTTTGGATTTGTCTTCCTCTACATAGAACTCTCTGAGTTTTGTTTGCTTTGGGGCTTGTTCAACCGCCTCTTTTACCTCATTTTTCGCCTTTTCTACTACTTTTTGCGTCATGTCTTTAGACTTCTGCATAGTATCTTTCGCCGTATTCATAGCTGTGTCGGATTGACACGCTGTAAATGCTACAAAAATGAATAAAGCGATGAAATATTGGATTCTGTTCATTTCTTATTTGTTACTGCTATTATGACGGTCTAGAATCATAAAAGTCTTGCATTCAATGAAGATTAACAATATAACACAAATATAACGAACTCATACCAAATGAGAATTCATGACATACCAATAATAAACCAATAATAAATTTAAAACCACTGATAACCAGTACGCTACGTAAGTAGTAGCTAAGACTATAAGTTGCAGATAATCATTCACTTATAAGGGTGTGATGTATGATTTTTAGGAAATTGTCAAATCATTCCAAAATAAACTACTTGAAAAATTGATATCGAGTATAGCTGGCTAGCGAATCAAGGTGACGCTACCAGATCTAAATTGCTCTACTCCTCCACATCTATAAAGCACCCGATATAAAAACACACCAGGGTTGACATCTTCATTTTTAAATTTGCCATCCCATTTGGCAAATTTATCTCCAGAAAAGAATACTCTATTGCCCCATTTATCTAAGATTTCTAAAGAGACAAACTCCTCAAGTGCAAAAGGGTTACTAATACCATAGGAATCATTGTTTCCATCTGCATTTGGAGTAAAGGCATTAGCCATGAAAAGCTGTTCACAATCTAATAAATCTGGATCTATAACAGATACACGTACACTATCCGTAGCAGTACAACTCCCTTGACTAAAGTTTAGACTATATATGGTAGTACTCGCAGGCGTTACCGTAGTATTTGGTTCCGTTATGTTATCTACCCCTTGAGTAGGAGACCATAGAAAATTATCTGCACAAGTAGGTGAACTAAATAAATCAACATTGTTACCCAAAAAGATTAAGGTGTCTTGAGTTAGGATTCGATCTATTGGGATCGCTAAGGCTTCTACTTCAAAATCGTTTAATGCTCTGTTATATATTCTCAACTCATCTATAATACCTCTAAAACTTAGATCTTGTATGCCTAAACAAGCCCCTCCAGATATTTCTAGCTCAATATTGTCATTAGAAATATCTGTTCTTTCCACAGTGGTTTGCTCTTCTACCAAGACACCATCTAGGTACAATAGGTGGAAATCATCATTACGAACAAACACTACATGATGCCAACAATTAGTTTGGTCAAGAGGGGTATTCCAGAGCGTTCCTTTACTATTATTTTCTCTCATCTTCGAGACGAAAGTATTCGATCCAGGAATTGCTCTTAAAGAAAAAGAGCGGTTATTATCACAAAACTCTGCTCTGGAGAGTAGGTCCTGGCTTGCTCCAGAAGTAGATTTATAATAAAAGCTAATTGAAAAGTCTACAGTATTCATAAAGGCGGCAGACCCGGGAATGAGGACAGCGTCATCTATTCCATCAAATTCCAATCCATTACCCCTTACACCGCATCCACATTGTGGACCATTCAGAAGTATAGCGTCTACACCGGTAGTACCACTATCTTCGCCATCACAATTGTCAAAGTTGAAATAACGTATCAGCCCAGCGGTTGGCTGAGCTTGTAAGTCGTTGCAAATCAGTGAAATAAAACAGAAAATATAAACTAGTCTAATCATACAGGTAAGATCCTTTGCTGATCCTTTTATAAACGCTAAATATGAAGCAAAAGTATGATTATTTTGATAAAAAGGACCTATGATTCCTATTTGAACATATCTGTCAATCCTTCCATACCTGGAGGCAGCATATTAGAAACCATTTTTTGACTTTCCTCCGCTTCTTTGACACTGGCCAGTTCAATAACTCGATTGATAGCCACTACCAGTAAGTCTTCCAATTCCTCTGTATCTTCTAGAGACACTTTCTCCTTATCGATCGAAATATTTAAAATTTCTCTCGCTGCATTTGCTTGTACTTTGACAGCGCCATCACCCGCTTCTGCTTCCACTTGGATGGAGCTCAGCGTTTCTTTCATTTTTTCTTGATTCTCTTGTAGGTTACCCAACATATCTCCAAACATGAACTTGCGATTTATTTTTTAAATTGATTCCACTCTGAAAATTGACGGAATTTATTTTAGGATTTCGTGAATTTTCGAAGAGGGATTAAATATAAACTATTCTGAGAAATTTATGAAAGACATCCCTTTTCTGCATTCTCGACAAGCAATCTAGCATACAAGTCCATTATTTCTTGATGAGACAATGGTTTTTCATATACTCGAAGTTCATCCACAACCCCTTCGAATCTTCTCACTCCTTGACCTACACATGGACTATTGCCGATCGATAACTTCGCATCATTCGCAATATCCACACCGCTGCAGCGTCTAGCCTCATTCATTAGCGTACCGTTGATGTATGTGTATGCACGAGATCCTTTTCTCACTAAAGCATAATGATGCCAATCGCCCGATTTTAATGGAGCATCCATATCCCCAAATTTGATAAACTCCTCTTGCATAAAGTCAGTCAGTACCATATCATCATTTTGATCAAGGATGATATCAAGCATATGATCTTCCTCACAAGATGACCTCTTACTCACCAAACTTTGGCGAAAGATAGACGGAGAGGTAGGTTTAAAATAAAAACTCAAAGTAAAATCACTAGTGGTAAAATATTTGTTCACCTGCCCACTAAACTCAATGTAGTCCGTCCTACCATTGAGCAGAATACCGTTTCCCTCCACACCACATCTACACTTTCCACTACCCATTATCTTGCCGTGCGATTCTTTGCCACTTTCATCAAAGGCATCACAATCGTTAAAAGAGTAGTATGCGACAAGCCCACTACTAGGTATATCTATAGCCAATTTTGTATTAGGGTTAAGCGAAAAGCCACTCCAAAGACAGAGTATAAAGATTAGTTTGTTCACAGTACAAAGTTTATTCCTCTATGAAAATAGGAAAAAAGATTGAGCATGTCAAAGTCTTTAACACATATACCATAATTGAGGTAGATAGTTATCAATGGTTCGTTATATAAAGTTTATTTTTTGGGAGTGCCCACCTAGCTCACCCAGCAGGCCTGCGCATTAGGTGGTCGGGCTCTATCGCACTCCATGTTCATTGCGGTCCTTCTGCGCACCCAAGCCACGCAAGGACTCCCGCTTATCAGCGGTCTGCTTTCGATCCCTCACTCGGATTAGTCTATAGCCACTAGTTAATTTTGCTACAAAGAAGCTTTATACATAATGTTTTGCTCTCTAATATGAATAGGTTGATAGCCTTTATTTTTGCCAACAGCCAACAGCCAACAGCCAACAGCTCTACAAAGATTTATTCACCAAATCCATTACATAGAAAATATAAAAGAGAATCAACATTAATCCTTCCCACTGAGTAATCTTTTTGTTATTAGACACAATACCAAAAAGCACAGTCATAACTATCATGATAGGCAAACTAAAGGTGAGTATATTATCAGGGATAATGAGATCCCCAAAGAAACGAGAAAACGCCATTACACAATAAGTGTTAAAAATGTTGGACCCAAGCACGTTCCCTACAGCAATAGAAGTTTTGCCTTTACGCGCCGCGCCTATGCTGACTATGATTTCAGGTAGGGAAGTACCAAAAGCCACTACGGTCAAGGCAATAGTTTCTGGACTGATACCCGCTTGTAAGGAAAGATTAGAAATAGCTTTAATCGTAAAGTCAGCTCCTAACCAAACCATGACTCCACCTAGTACAAGTAGTAAATATGTCTTCGCACTTAGTTTTTCTTTTTCTTCATCTTCTTCTTCCCTTTCATTCTTAAAGGAATAGATCAGAAAAATAGCTAAACCAGCTAAAAACAAAAATGCTTCTGG
Source organism: uncultured Saprospiraceae bacterium (assembly GCA_938022165.1). Taxonomy (GTDB): domain Bacteria; phylum Bacteroidota; class Bacteroidia; order Chitinophagales; family Saprospiraceae; genus JALZVN01. The sequence continues at coordinate 10,740 of CALIEI010000133.1, forward strand.
GAGAGAAAAAACTTGATCTTGAATCGTAAAGTAAAGCAAGAATGCAGACCCCCAAAGAAATGGCATGTCGATATGCCAGATATTATATTCTAAATCAATTTGCTTGATACTCAAAGCCACAAGACCGAGCACCAAAGCAATATTGGTGATATTGGACCCCACCACATTTCCTATAACGATAGTCGATTCTCCTTGCAAAACAGAAGAAATCGATGTAGCCAACTCAGGGAGTGAAGTCCCAAATGCTACTATAGTAAGACCAATAATAAAAGGAGAAATACCAAATGATAGACCTATCTCCTCTGCCGAGTCTATAAACCAGTCAGAACCTTTCAGCAAAGCTACAAGGCTGGCTATGAATATTGCTAGTTGTATAAGTACTTCCAAGTTAGTGTTACATTGTTACCAGCCCAAAAGTACAGTTTTTTATTTCTTCTTTACTAGAATTTGGATGAAGCTTGTTTGTAAGGCTACTTATAAGCTTGTTTATTAGACTACGGTCCTTATACACCAACACTCCTAATAAGACCATAAGTCATGCTCAAAATTCTGTAATTCTTGTTTTACCTTTTCAGATTCTTGGAGGAGATGAGTGCCAGTATACATATCTTGAAGACGGTTGTCTCGAATATTGCTTTGCTTCGTGATGTGAGAAGCAAATTGACGCATTTGAAATAAATCATCCCAACTTATCATGGCTGCATCATTAAAATCGTTGACCACCAATTGAGTAGCAAGATAAGAACGTGCGCTAGGAAAATGTATCCAAAATAAGGGCTGGTCATAGAGCGCGTTCCCGAGATCGTCCAAGCGTGTTTTGATCGGAGCAATACCTATGATTTGCACACGCATACTTGAGCTTGCTTCATCGAAATACCACAATTCTGTCAAGCGAAATTTTTGTATTTGTTCAAAACCAACTTCATTTTTAACTACAGATATATTTTCCACATAATCATCATCCAAGGTATGGATCGTATCTATCTCAAAGAATATGCCTTCGAGACTACTCAGTTCAGTTTCGAATTGGGCATCGGAGTACAATTTGACCTCACCTGTTTCGGCTCCCGCTTTTAATATTTCAAAAAATGGAGCAGCGGGATACATAAAGGCTAGATTTTGTTTTTGACGAACATCAATCAATCTAGAGATGCGTTTTTCCCAAAATATATCAGCTTCTCTTATCGGAGGATATTTTAAAACTGGCCTTTCTGTTAACATTCGTCTAGAGACGATATCGTTTAAGGGAGTCTGTGATACGATCAAACTGTATAGGCATAGTGCTGCCATAACCAAAATTGGCTTCAATGATTTCATAAACAAGTGTTTAGGGCCTCTACATGAAAGGCTTAGATGAAAAAATGTTAATAAACGCTCTTAAATTTGAATGGTACCAGTAGGCTAGACGTTCTGGTGGTATATTTGTTTGTAAGCTTTTTGTAAGCTTATATCTACATAATGTGTTTATTGGGAAAAGAAACATATTTTTGTTCTATAAATTTTTGATATGCCTCTAGATCAGGTAGACGTAGATAATTTGGATCAAGAAAAAGAGATGTCCTTTTTGGAGCATCTTGAAGAATTGCGTTGGCATATTGTGCGATCTATTGTGGCCATCTTAGTTGGTGGGATAGTGCTGTTCCTTGTACATAAGTGGTTTTTCGATTATTTGATCATGGCGCCTACCGAAGATAGTTTTATCTCCTATCAAGCACTATGTAGTTTTAGCAATTTTCTTGGGATGGGAGATAGCTTTTGTATGAAGCCACCCCCTTTTGAAGTGATCGCTGTCGGCTTTGGCGAACCGTTTATTATTGCCATCAAAGTATCTATTTTTGGTGGATTTATTATTGCCTTTCCATATATCTTATATGAGGTATGGAAGTTTATCAAGCCAGGCTTATACAAAAAAGAACAGAAGGCCGCCAGAGGTTTTGTTTTTGTTTGCTCTGCTTTATTTATGCTTGGTATTCTATTTGGCTATTTCGTGATTACACCATTTGCTGTGAAATTTTTGTCAGGATTTAATCTGCCAGGCGTTATCAATAAACCAAGCTTAGCATCCTACATAAGTTATTTAGTTATGTTCACCTTGCCTGCAGGACTCACCTTTGAGCTCCCGGTGGTCGTATATTTTTTGGCGAAGGTAGGATTAGTGTCTGCAGAAGGGATGCGAAAATATAGAAGGCATGCAGTAGTGGTGATATTGATAGGTGCTTCTATCATTACACCGCCAGATGTGGTGACTCAATTTTTGATAGGTGTGCCATTGTATTTTTTATATGAAGTAAGCATCATCATTGCCAAACGGATACAGAAGAAAAACGAAAGCTTAGAACTACAAGTGAAAACCTCATGACAAAACAACTTTCCTCCTCTCTTACCTTATTCTGGGCTGTAGCTGTACCTACCATGTGGTTGGCTTTCTTTGGCATTTTCACAATTGCCATTTATAGTGCTAGTCGACCTTACTATGGTTTTGTTTCAGCTAGTTTGTTGAAGATTTTGATTCCAATAGTGTTGATTGGAGGTCTTGCGCTTTTATATTTCACGATCATGCGCTTTAAGCGAATCGATATAGATGGAGAGTATGTATATGCTACTAACTACATCAAGACCTATAGATACCCTTGGCACAATGTGAAGCATATCAAAACCAAAAAAGGACTATTTTTTAATAAAGGAATCATCTCCCTTAAAGCTGGTGGGAAATTTGGAGAAAAATTACCATTCTTATTAAGCAACCGGCGATGGCGAGAATTTGTCAATGAAGACATCTTCGGCGTGTCAAAGTTTGTCGAAGATTAGATGCCCAAAACATCGACTCCTTGCTCGAATATTACATCTACTGGAATTCCTTTTTTAGTTAGACGATCCAAGTCGGCTTGTAATCCACTATCAATGATTCCTTTTTCTGCCACTACTTTTGCTGCTCTTTCATAATCTCCATCTCCCTGCATGGTCAAAATGATTTCTGCCACCTTTTGTGTTGCCTCAGCAAATTTCTCCATGTTGATTTTATAGGTGTTCGTTTCTGTATCTTTTACAAAAGCACCCATTTCTTTAAAGTAGTTGAAACGAATCATATTGGCCTTACCGTGCGCACTACTCGCTCCAAATCTCACTGACCTAAATATGCTGGCCATAAAGGTGGTGTAGTAGTTTTTAAGGTCTCCTTTGATCTCACCCTTGGCGTGGAGCTGATTGATCATATACAGTCCTAGAATGTCCGCTTTTCCTTCTTCTATAGCAGAAGCATGCTCTTTTAAAGCTTTACGAACTGTACCTTTTCCATCGATTGTGTTTTTGATACCCAAGCCATGGGCTACTTCATGAAACATCGTATTGCTAAAGAAGGCATCAAATGTAATATCTCCTCTTTGATCTGGATGGATCAATTCCGCTGCTATAGGCAATAGTATTTTGTCAAATTTCGCTCGCATCGCATTTTTGAGCTGGAGTCTTCTGGTTCCCTTTTTTAATTGAACCTCTTCATCATTCGGTAGATTGATGGCTATAGTTTTGCTACCAGCATTGCAGTCACCTGCATAAAATACGACATCGTATGCATTCAACTCTGTATCTCTACCTGGTTTTTCTTTTTTGTATTTATCGGGTACTGGAATCCCTTTTTGAAGTTCTGGTAAAAACTGTGCATACTTTGCTAATCGCTTACTCCATTCCATGTCTTTTATTAAGACATAGCCTTCATGGGCAGCTTTATATCCAAATAATTGATCTTCGTAAGTTTCTATTGGACCTATCACAACGTCTATTTGATTGGTCTTCATGTCTAACCAGGCAAAATCACTTTCTCGGTATTCATCATTGAGTAAAGCCTTTGATCTTAATCGGAGGTACTTTTTTAATCCCTTGTCTACTGCCAGGTCGCTTGCTTCTTTAAGTAGGGCAGAGACTTCTTTTATTTGAGTCGAGAACTGTTCATGATATGGTACGGTAAACAACTTTCCATCATCATCTCTACGAAGGAAGGTGTATAAGTCCTCTTTATCTTTGAGTTTAGATTTTTCAAACTCTTCTTTGGTCATATCAGTAGGATAGTAGTTTGCACCTAAGGGCTTTGCTTTTACCCCGTCTATAAATGGCTTGTTGCCATCTAGTCTATCCCAAGGCCCATAATTGATCTTGGCAAATTTTTTCAGATTAGGATCACTGATTCCTTCTAAAAGATCTTGACCTTCTCCGTATGCCTCAAACCAAAAGAGTTCATTCATTTTGTCTGCTGCGCTGATCAATAGATTGACCATTTTTCTTTGATCTGCAGATAGCTGGGATAGATCTGCATCCAACTTAAAAGTAGTGTACTTTGACATCAGTTTACTTGAGGCATCATCTTTCTGTATATCTACACCTGATAGGTCTGCATTTCTAGGATCTTTTTGCATAGTCGCAGAATTGTCGCAAGAAATAACGAAGAAAGTACAAAGGCTCAGTAAAGTATAGAAGAGAGATTTCATAAAAGCTATTTTAAGTTTAAGCGAAATATATCTTCTAAGGTAGATAATTTAAGCCAAGCACTAAAATAAGGTTTTATCAAAAATGCCATTACAAAGCAAAACAGGTGTACTGCCATTTGGCAGCACACCTGTGAGGGTCCCCTTTTAAAAGAGGAAATATATTTTATTTAAATTCTATTGCAATGTAACGTGCTTCTCTTCCATCATACGACGAATGTTGATCAAAGCATAACGCATACGACCTAAAGCCGTATTGATACTTACTCTAGTGAGTTGAGAGATCTCTTTGAAGCTCATATCGGCATAGTGTCTGAGGATAACCACCTCTCTTTGTTCCGGTGGTAGATCGTCTACTAATTTTCGAATACGTTCGTGCGTTTGCGATTTCATAATCGATTCCTCAGCATTGTCTTCCTGATTTTCGAGGATGTCAAAAATGTCAAAAGTCTCTGTAGGGGAAACAGTTGGTCTGCGCTTTGAGCGACGGAAATTATCGACACACATATTATACGAAATACGCAAAGCCCATTGGAGGAATTTGCCTTCGTGATTATACTTTCCTTTACGTAGCGTATCTACGATCTTGATAAATACATCTTGAAATATATCTTCAGCTTTAGCCTGATCTTTTACGAAAAGGTAAATAGAAGTATAAATTCTCTGTTTGTGTCTGGAAAGTAATTCTTCGAAAGCCTTTTCATTTCCATCAAGGTAGCTTAGGATAAGCTCCTTATCATTAAGTTGTGTAACTTGCATAACTATCCAGTTTTAAAAGTGCACAAGTGTGCGTAAAAAATTAAAATAGTGTAGAAGTTACTTTCTTATAGATAGAAATTTAAGTTATGAATTATGGGAAATATCCCAATTACCTCACCAATTTAGGTTAAAACTTCATAGGAATCCAGAATTTCGCGATTTCTTAACAGAATCTTAACGAATTATATAAAATATTAATATGTGGCTAGACCACTATTTTTTGGAAAAATATTCTTGAAAATCAACAATCTCTTTGCTAAACCAGTTGGTATTAACATATTTACCCTTTAAATAATTTAACATTCGATATGCCCGCATCCTTGACGAAAAAGAAAAAAATAAGTGCTAGTAATGCCGCTCTAAAGAAGCAAATTGAGATAAAAGGAGCAAATGGTAATAATCTCAAGAATGTTGATCTCATTATTCCTAAAAATCAGTTAGTAGTATTTACCGGAGTGTCCGGCTCTGGAAAGTCTTCTATAACTATGGATACTCTGTATGCGGAGGGCCAACGCAGATATGTAGAGAGCCTGTCTTCATACGCAAGGCAGTTTTTGATGAGGATGAAGAAACCTGAGGTAGACTATATCAAAGGCATCTGCCCCGCCATTGCCATAGAGCAGAGGGTAAGTACAAGAAATGCTAGATCCACAGTGGGGACACTTACTGAGATTTATGATTTTTTAAGATTACTATATGCTCGTATCGGAAAGACATTCTCTCCAGTTTCCAATAAAGAAGTGAAAAGACATCAAATAAGTGATGTGGTAGATTATGTTCATTCCTTCAAAGACGGCACCAAGGTTCAACTTTTCATTCCGCTGTCTCAGAAGTATAAAGACAGAACCTTACAAACCGAATTCAATTTATTGCTTCAAAAAGGGTACTCAAGGGTGTTCTTTAAAAAGAAGCTTACCCAAATAGAGGACATTGTTGAACAGAATCTTTTAGACCTAGATAAAACTGTTGAGACATTTGCGAAGAAAAAGATCAAAATATTGATCGATAGATTCGTTGTCAAAAAAGACGATGAAGAGAATATGAAGCGTATTGCGGATTCGGTGCAAACTGCATTTTATGAAAGCGATGGAGAATGCTTCATTGACATCATGGAAAAAGAAGAAAAGTACTTTAATAATCGCTTTGAATTAGACGGTATTGCCTTTTTAGATCCTACTCCTCAGCTTTTCAATTTCAATAATTCATTTGGTGCTTGCCCTAAGTGCGAAGGGTACGGAAGGGTTATGGGAATAGATGAGCAAAAAGTAGTCCCTAACCCTAGCAAGTCAGTTTACGATGGAGCGATTGCTTGCTGGAAAGGGGAGAAATATGGAGAATGGTTGAAACAGTTTTTGAGGCAAGCACATAGAATTGATTTTCCTGTACATACACCATATGAAGAATTGACAAAAAAGGAACGTAGACTCCTATGGACAGGTAGTGAGCTATTCTGGGGTATCGATGCTTTCTTTTCTGAGCTCCAAGAAAAAATCTACAAAATCCAAAATAGAGTAATGCTTGCGAGGTATCGAGGGAGGACTCGTTGTCCTATTTGTGAAGGTGGAAGATTGAGAGATGAAGCTACCTATATCAAAATTGGGAAAGTAGATATAACTCAATTGGTAAATAAGCCGATCGGTGATCTATACGATCACTTTAAAAAACTAAAACTCAACAAGAACGATGCGACTATAGCAAAGCGATTGCTACTTGAGGTGAATACACGACTGGAGTTTATGATAAACGTAGGTCTCAAGTATCTCACTTTGGATAGATTGTCAAGTACGCTAAGTGGGGGAGAAACGCAAAGAATAAATTTGACTAGAACCCTAGGAAGCAATCTAACCAGCTCTATGTATATCCTAGATGAACCAAGTGTAGGCTTACACCCAAGAGATTCAGCAAGATTGGTAAAGGTCTTGGAAGAACTGAGAGATCTAGGCAATACAGTGATCGTAGTGGAGCACGAGGAGGATATAATCAAAGCCGCAGATTACCTTATTGATATCGGACCTGCTGCTGGAATACATGGAGGAGAAGTCGTTTTTGCTGGACCCTATAAAGACATTTACAAAGACGCCAAACAAAGTTTGACGACGCAGTATTTAAATGGGAAAATGAGTGTTCCGATTCCTCAAGGAAGAAGAAAATTCTCAAATAGTATACGTATTAAAGGTGCTAGAGAAAATAATCTCAAGAATGTGGATGTAACTATTCCCCTGAATGCATTGACAGTAGTGACGGGTGTGTCGGGTAGTGGAAAGACAACCCTGATAAAACAAATATTTTACCCCGCGATGCAAAAGGCGCTGTCTGCTCCTTATGCAATTTCCCCGGGAGCACATGACGGCATAGAAGGAGATATAAAAAGAATAGACATAGTGGAGATGATCAATCAAAGTGCGATTGGAAAGTCTTCACGATCCAATCCCGCCACATATGTGAAAGCCTATGATGCTATAAGATCTTTGTTTACCAACCAGCAGCTAGCAAAAATAAGAGGCTATAAGCCAAAGCATTTTTCTTTTAATGTTGACGGTGGGCGATGTGAGACATGCAGCGGCGATGGTGAACAAGTGATAGAGATGCAATTTTTGGCGGACATCAAATTGATCTGTGAAGAATGCAAAGGAAAGCGCTTTAAGCGAGAAATACTCGAGGTACAATTCAATGGCAAGAACATAGATGACGTACTCAATCTAAGTGTAGACGAAGCACTTGAATTCTTTGCTGATCACCGAGATATCGTTGGAAAAATAAAGGCATTGAGTGATGTAGGCTTAGGGTATATCAAGCTTGGTCAGGCCTCAAGCACGCTTAGCGGCGGTGAAGCACAACGTATAAAATTGGCTTCCTTCTTGAGCAAAGAACGAGTTAAAGAAAAAATATTTTTCATTTTTGATGAGCCAACTACCGGCTTACATTTTCATGATATCAGAAAACTATTGGAGGCTCTAAATGCGCTTGTCGAGAAAGGCCACACGGTATTGGTCGTAGAGCATAATATGGAGGTGATTAAGTGCGCAGATTGGATTATTGATTTAGGTCCAGAAGGAGGGGAACAAGGAGGAGAACTTATCTTTGAAGGCACTCCAGAAGACTTGGTAAAAGTCAAGAAATCTTACACAGGAAAGTATTTAAAGGAAAAATTATAAGCACTCGTTTGATGGGCGATGCGTTTTAGCTATAGCCCTAGTGGACAAGCGGTGGCAGTGGTTCCGCTACATAGAGACGCATTGCCATGCGTCTATATAGCGGAAGGAACGTACGACGCGACCCAAAGTGAGCCCTTTGGAGGAGGAGGCTTTAGGGGCTAGGCAAAAGGGCGAAACTGCTGGGATGGCCCATAAAAAAACTACTGATTTTTCTTAAGCCACTTCGCATAGTCCTTAGCAAAGTAGGTAAGGATCACGTCAGCGCCGGCCCGATGAATACTGAGCAAAGTCTCTGGCATGGCTATCTCATATTCTAACCAACCATTTTGGCAAGCAGCGATGAGCATGGCACATTCTCCACTCACATGATAAGCGGCAATAGGCAAGTCAAAATTTTGCTTCAACAAAGAGATGATGTCAAGGTAATTCAGTGCCGGTTTGACCATCAAAAAATCTGCGCCTTCGTTTGTATCTAACTCCGCCTCAATCAATGCTTCCCGACTATTGGCAGGATTCATCTGATAGGTCTTTTTGTCTTTCGGGATTTCCTTATTCTTCACAGGAGCAGAATCCAAGGCATCTCTAAATGGGCCATAATATGCACTCGCATACTTTGCCGTGTACGACATAATACCTGTGTCCTTATATCCATTTTGCTCTAAAGAAGTTCTGATGGCTTCGATGCGTCCATCCATCATGTCAGATGGGCCGAGAATATCAAAACCCGCATGGGCTTGCGCTACTGCCATCTTTTGCAGCAAGGGCAAAGTTTTGTCATTGTCTATTTTTCCTTTGTGTACAAAACCATCATGACCATCACTGTTGTAAGGGTCTAATGCTACATCACTGATCAAACAGATGTCTGGAAATTTGGTCTTTATTTTTGCGGCTGCTTTGAGATAAAAGTTTTTCGCATCCCATCCATAGCTACCGGTAGAATCTTTGAGATTACCTTTCACCTTTGGAAATAGAATGAAACTTTCTATACCTAGCTTAACACAAGACTCAATTTCTCTCAAGAGTTTGTCGATAGAAAATCTATATACGCCAGGCAAGGAAGTGATCTCGACTTTTATATTACGGCCATCTTCGATAAATAAAGGGTAAACCAAATTGGATAAATGCAATCTGGTTTCTTGTACCATATTTCGAATGGAACTAGACTGTCTATTTCGGCGTGGTCTTCTATGCATTTTTTTTATTTCTTTTTGGTACGGGATCGTGACCAGAACTGGCCCACGGATGGCATCGAAAAATTCTTTTCAAGCCAAGCCAAGTGCCTCGTATCACTCCCCATTCTCGTATTGCTCCAATCATGTAATGACTACAAGTCGGCTGGTATCTGCAAGTAGGGGATAGCATCGGAGAAATGGCTATCTGGTAAAATCTTATCGGTGCAATAAATATTTTTTTAAGCAATCCGTGCATGCTAGTAGCTTATCATTTTTTCGTCATCACCTCTTGTTCCCATAAAACTAGTTTTCTTTTTCTCGGGCCCAATAATGCTAGTGATATTTTTTTGGTCATCATAGGTTTCAAGTAGGATGCTATTTTTGACAAATAAGGCCTCAATGTTTTCTTCCGCAGGAATACTCAAGTAACACCAAATAGAGCTCAAGTCTTCACTTATTTCTTTGCCAATGAATTGCCATTCAGTTTTCTCTTGATCATTTACCATCACCGTAAATGATTGGCCAAGATACCTGTCGATGTATTTGTCAGCGTCTTGTGCTTCTTTTTCTGTGCCGATATATAGACTATCGACGCCAAGCGTTTTGAGTGCAATCTCTAGGTCATCAATAAAGATATTCATAGAAACTTGAATCTCTGCGTTTTCAGCCTTGTACTCAACTAGACATTTGCTGACATGAAATTCATGTATGGAATGCAAGCCGCCCAATGAAGTAACTAAAAGAATAAAAGAGAAAAAGTAATTCACAATTGATTGATTAATAATGGTTCGGTAATAAATTTTAAATCCCTTATAACTTGTAAGTTAAGACAATAGCAGTTAACCTTATAAGTTGCATAAAATCAAAAATTTTCACCTCTGTGATTTATAATTTTACAGAAATTACCTAACCATTCAATAATATATATAAAGATAAACTAAAAGCTAGTCCCGATAAAGTAAATGCCCAATGATTCATTTTTATTTTGAAAATCGAAGTAAAAATATAGCACAAAACAAATATTTTCATAACAATCAGGATTTGCCCTATTTCAATACCGATATTGAAAGAGAGCAACTGCCAGACCAGACTGTCACCAGGAAACAATGATGATCTCAGATAGTTTGAAAACCCCATACCATGTATAAAGCCGAAACTCAATGCCATAAAATACTGTGTATTGGAATTGGCTAATAATTCTTCTTTGTTCTTATATATGGTGTAAAAATTAAATACCGCAGTCAGCATAATGGTTACAGGGATAAGCAATTCTACCAAACGAGTATTTATACGGATAATATCTAATCCAGCTAGGGCTAATGTAATGCTATGTCCAATAGTGAATGCAGTGATCAAAATTAAAAGCTTTCTCCAATCCTTAAATGAAAATAAAGCACATATCGCTACCAAAAATAAGATATGATCTAAGGCAGCTATATTATATATATGCTCAAAACCAAGACTGAAGTACACATTAAAAGAATCGCTCAAGTTTATTTATTTTATTAGAAGCTAATTTAGGAATACAATGAATTATTTAGAAATTTTAGTTTGAGTACAGTTATATCATTCCAATTTTATGCAATTTCGCTATTTTCATCGTTTTAAGCTTATCTTAACGGAGCAAATGAATTTTAATATATTTTTCTTCGTTGTTTAGCAGTGTAGAATATATAATTGACAGATTTAGAATAATATGTACTTAAGATATATACCTCTAGTTTTCTTGTTTTTATCCGCAAACCTTTTGATCGGCCAAACAAAAAAAGTAGAAAAGAATAAAAAATCGAAGGCAGTGTCTCCGATAGAATTAGCCAACAAAATTTATCTAGATAATATCCGAACTGTAAAATTCCATCCTGAAGGCCTGCCCACAGCAGAGCCTATAGTGAATTTGAATTCTTCTACCAAGTTAGTCCTTAGGTTTGATGATGTTGACTTAGATGTTAAAAATTATACTTACACCATTAAACATTGTAACAAAGACTGGACTGAAAATGATGAGCTAAATAGTTTTGATTACATGACTGGTTTTGATGAGGACTTATTGAGAGACTACAGTTTTAGTAGGTCAAGGTATTCTGATTATGTTCATTATACTTTAGTGTTGCCGAATGATAGAATTCAATGGAAATTATCCGGTAACTATGTACTCAAAGTATATGATGACGATGATGAAAAGGAACTATGTTTGACTAGACGATTCATGGTGGTCGATAATAAAGTTTTTATTAAACCTGAAGTTAGAGTGGCTTTTAATAATGGCCAAAGGAGAACGCATCAAGAAGTAGATTTTGATATAGACTTCCAAGGAGGATCGATACAAAATCCACAGGCACAAGTGACTGCTACTATAGTTCAGAATGCAATTTGGAATAAAGCAATTGTGGGTGTCAAGCCACTTTTTATTAAGAATGATCAATTAGGGTTTAATTATCAAAATAAAATTGCCTTTGAAGCAGCTAAAGAATACCGTTTTGTTGATATCAGGTCTTTAGACAATAGACTCAACTTTGTTGAAACAATCGAAGAGTCTGATCAAGGTTTTGACTTATTAGTCAAAAAAGAAGAACCTAGAGCGCACAAAAATTATTTTAATTCACCCGACGCGGATGGAAAATTTGTAATTCAAAACTTTGACCATATTTCTTTTCGCCGATTGGCCAATCAAATTTTTGTAGATACCATCACCGCTGGGCGTGATGACTTGAGTGAGGAGCAACTTCAAGAAAGAAGAAATTTGACACAACTAGTAGATGAAATAAATTTAGATGACCAAAGACGGGCTGAGGTAGAACAAAATTTATCTGCTGAGTATGTGCTAACCTACTTTACTTTAGAGGCAGAACAACCAGTATATGGTGGAGAAGTTTATCTTTTTGGAGAGTTGACAGACTGGCGAATAAATGATACATATCGCATGGACTACAATTCCGAAGAATTGAGATATGAGGCTGAAATATTGTTGAAGCAAGGCTACTATAATTATATGTATGCTTTTCAAAAGAATTCCGATAAGAAAACGCAAAATTTTACTTTTGAGGAAGTAGAGGGGAATTGGTTTGAGACAGACAATACCTACCATGTTTTCATCTATTATCGGCCATTTGGCCAGCGTTACGATCAACTTATTGGGTATAAAGGGTTCAATAGATTCAGTAGATAATCTGATTTTTGATTGGTTTATCCAATTTGCGAACTCTCAAGTAAGGAGTTCATCCTATATTTTTTACAATTCATATAAAAAATACTCTATTTAGCCGCTGTCTTCTTTAGATTTATGTGAAATTATATTTTTGTCCTAGGTTTGGACTCAATATTTTTCTATAAATCTGCTATATGAAAAAAGCTACCTTTTATCTTCTCATAATTTTGTTTTCCACTTTAGGCAGTGGCTTGAAAGCTCAAGATGTATGGAGCCTAGAAAAATGCGTCAATTATGCCTTAGAAAACAATTTAGGTATAAAGCAATCCCAGTTGGCGGTCACGCAATCCATGTTGACTGAACAACTCAATCGAAATGCCCGCTATCCATCATTAAGTGGATCTTCCAATTTTGGATATCAATTTGGTCGTACTATTGATCCCACTACAAATACCTTTTCACTTGATGCCTTTGCGAGTCAAACTATCGGACTAAATGCTAACGCTATATTGTATAATGGTGGACGGATCAATAATTCGATAGAACAAGGTAGATTAGACGCAATGGCGGCCAGAGAAGACTTGATGCAAAGTAAAAATGATATAGCTCTAACAGTAGCAACATCCTATATCAATGTCTTATTTGCCAAAGAACAAACTGCAAATGCAGCACAACGCCTTGCCTTAACGAATGTGCAAATCGAAAACACAAAAAAATTAATAAATGCTGGCGCACTGCCTGCAAATGACATCTTGGATCTAGAAGCCCAACAAGCACTAAATCAGCAAGAAATTATTGCTCAAGAAAATGCGGTAAATTTAGCACTACTAAACCTAAAAATTCTCCTCCAGCTTCCCGCAGATCAAGCATTTGAGGTAGTAGATCCAAAATTAGAAGTCACTATAGATGATGCAGTTGATACTTGGACACTTGATGAAGTCTATGTGCAAGCTGTAAACAACCAACCGTTTATCAAAGCTGGAAATTATCGCTTGCAATCTGCAGCTTTAGGAGAGAAGATTGCTAAGTCCAATAAACTACCGAGGTTAGTAGTCTTTGGTGGTATCGATACTAGATTTTCTGATCAGGTGCCTTTACTCGGAGAGCCTATAGACGAATTAAGAGGTCAGGATATATTTTTTAACGGGATACCTGCTTCTATAGAACAGGTGATAGCGGTACCCAATGTGATTGGAACTGTTCCATACTTTGATCAACTATCTGACAATCTGGGGCAGAATATTGGACTATCATTGAATGTTCCTATTTACAGCAATTCTACTGCTAATATTGCTCAAGAAAGAGCAAAGTTGAATGTGCTAAATACAGAATATGCGAATGAACAACTTGACCAAAATCTCCGATCAGATATACAGCAAGCTATTATGGATGCTAAGGCATCTAAGTCACAGCTGCTCGCTGCGCAGAAAGCGCTTGCCGCAACAGAAGCATCATTTGTGAATACAGAAAAGAGATTTAATCTCGGCGCAGTCAATAGCCTTGAGCTTAGTGTTGCCCGCAATAGATTAGATGCATCTCAGATCGATCTCGTAGTGGCCAAATATACATACCTCTTCAATGTAAAGGTTGTTGATTTTTATAGAGGTAAAGGGATTACATTTTAATTAGAAAAACCAAATTTTAAAATAGACTTCAATAAATAAGCGATAAGATTATGGCTAAGAAGAAAAAGAATAACTGGATCATATTTGTCTTACTTGGAATCATTGCGATTGGGATAGCTTTTGCAATGTTTAAAAATAAAGGCAAGAAAAAAGGAATGGCAGTTGAATTTGGCGAAGTAGAAAAGAGGACCATCATAGAAAAGGTAGCAGCTACAGGCAAAATATTTCCAGAGACAGAAATAAAAATCACTTCTGATGTATCAGGCGAGGTAGTCGCACTCAATGTAGAGGAAGGGGACTCTGTGAAGCAAGGCCAACTATTGGCTCGTATTGATCCAGACGCATTCCAGTCAGCAGTGGAAAGGGGAGAGGCAAGTGTCAATAACGCCAAAGCCCAAGTTGCCAATAGTAGATCTAATGCTGAAAGCGCAAAAGCGCAAATCTCTCAAACTTCTGCACAGAGAGAACAGATCTTAGCACAATTAGATAATGTAAAAGCGATTCACGAAAGAAACAAAACCTTGTTTGCTGAAGGGGTGATTTCTCAAGCAGATTTTGACGCGTCAAAATCAAATCTAGATGCAATCAATGCAAATATTAAATCTGCAGATGCTTCACTAATTACTTCTCAGGCCAACTATGAATCTTCTCAGCAGGCTATAAAAGCCGCAGAGTTTACAGTCAAGAGTCAAGAAGCTTCGCTTAAAGAATTAAAAACAAACCTGAAAAGAACAAACCTATTTGCACCTACAGATGGAGTGGTTAGTATGCTCAGTGTAGAACAAGGGGAGCGTGTCGTGGGAACCATTCAGATGTCTGGTACAGAAGTCATGCGTATCGCCAATATGAACGTGATGGAAGTGCAAGTTGAAGTCAACGAAAGCGATGTCCTGAAGGTAAAGCTAGGTGATGAGGTAGACATTGAGGTAGACGCTTACCAAGATAGATCATTCAAGGGAGTGGTGACGCAGGTCGCTAATTCAGCTAGCAATGCGACTGGTGCTACAGTCGTTTTGACCTCTGATCAGGTTACCAATTTTGTAGTGACCATTCGTATGAATCCAAATTCTTATAAAGATTTATTAGGCAAAACTTTTCCATTTAGACCGGGTATGTCTGCTTCAGTAGATATTTTCACCAGGGTTGAAAAAGATATTCTTACTGTACCTATTCAAGCGGTCACTATTAGAGAAGATAAGGATGATAAGAAAAAAGAAAATGATGAGGATGACGAGATTCAAGAAATTGTTTTTCTATACGAAGGGGCAGATACGGTTAGCACTCGTGTCGTGACCACCGGGATTCAGGATGATGATTATATCCAAGTCAAAACGGGCCTCGCTGAAGGGGACAAGCTAGTCGTTGGACCCTATTCCGCCATTAGTAGAAAATTAGAAGAAGGTTCTGAAGTATATGAAAAAGAAGAGAAAGAAGAAAAAGATAAATAATCCTCTTCAATCCATTTGAAATAGAATCAATGAAGTCCCCATCACAGATAGTTGACATGATGTACAATAAGGATGCCTACAGCCAGTGGTTGGGGATCCAACGTGTCAAAGATGATCATGGATATAGTCATATAAAGATGCAGATACGTAGTGAGATGTGCAACGGTTTTGGCATTACACACGGAGGTATTAGTTATGCTTTTGCAGACAGTGCACTTGCCTTTGCGTCCAATTCTCATGGCCTCCAGGCAGTATCCATAGAGACATCGATTTCGCACTTACGCCCATTGCATGTAGACGATTGGATCGAGGCGATTGCCATCGAAAAGCACCGTTCTCGCAAGATTGGATTATACGAAGTAGAGGTCAAGAAATCTGATGGACAGCTAGTTGCACTTTTTAAGGGCACTGTTTATTTTACCGGTAAGGATTGGTGATCATCACATCGTAGATTTCGGCAAAGCCTACATCTACTCGTGACCGGGCTATCCACAGCATGGTCCTGCTTTCCGCTTTGATAAAAAAAGTATCAAAGCTTCATTTGGACTGGACTCCCATGTCGTCCACTGTTACTATCCCTTGCTCCTTTTAGGGCTTCCTGCTATTCGCATCGCCCGTTAGAATAAAAAAAAATTCCTCTCTCCAGAAATTGGAAAGAGGAATTGGGATTATAATGTGTAGGTATGTATAGAAGGTAAAGACTTATAGTCTACTTAGATCGCTAACAAAGCAATCAAGACCTCGATCTTTAAGTTGGTATTCAAATTGACTTGCATCTTGTCTATGATCAAAACTTCCCATCAATAGACGATAAACAGGTACACCATTCATTTTACCAATATGAACAAATACTTTTTCATTGTACATATTTTTGAATTTGTTCACCTCTGCAAGTACATTTTCATAGCGAGCATAAAGCCCAATTTGGACACTATAGCCTTGCTTTTGTTTGAACCTTACATCCAGTTCAAAAATACCCTCACCTGTTAAAAAGGCAAGTGATTCAGCTGCTGTACCTCTAGACTCGGAGTTGATTTTATCTTCCCCAAGTGGTGTTGTACTTTCACTGCTTTCTGCTCTGCCGAGATCAGTACTTTCGACTGAACTTATTGCTTGGTGATCCACTGAAGCTATTGGCGATGTGCTGCCCACGTTGTTTTCATTAACTGGAGGAGTATATACAGGGATATTAATTTCTGTTTTATCCACTTCCGCTTCAGTTTCCTCTTGAACAATAGGAGAGGGTATTTCTATATTTGGTTCTACTACTTCTTCGCTGTCATCAAAAATAGATGGTAATAAAGGCCTTGAAATAGCAGAAGGGTTTTCAGCTGCTGCAGGCTCAGGGAGATCTATTTTTTCTTTATTATTAGGAATGTTATTTTCTTCTAAGATGGCCATCAACTTACTCGGTCCAATAGCTTCTTCAAATCTACCCACTTCCTCACCTTTACTATTGAAGATCAAAAGGGTTGGTAAAAATTGGACATTGTTTTTTTGCTTGATTATAATGCCATCAAAATCTTCAACATCAATTTTGACAGAAACATAATTTTCAGTCAAATATCCAGCAACTCTATCATCAGTAAATGTATGGGAGTTCATCCATTTGCAAGGCGTACACCAACTTGCCGTAAAATGCACCATATACAATTTACCCTCGATAGCCGCTTTGTGCTTTGCTGAGGCAAGGTTCACCATAAAATTTGTCGTACCTGCTGTTGCAGATGCACAAATAAAAAAAGCACAAACTAAAAAGGTAATCCTGTTCATATAAGCTTTTATTTTTTTGGTTTTGGGAAATAGAAAATTAAAAACCGTGTATCCCGTTTAAAAACATATTATATATTTTTATATACAAAATATGTTCCAAACTATTCTCTTAAACGCTGATTTCATGAACTATATACATAAAATACAGATAGTTATACATAATCATATTTTCATATATAAAAATACGTAGACTTTTGAATTTAGTTTAGACCTCTTTCTTCCTCGTTAGTATATCGCTACAATGGTTCGGTGATAAATTTTAAATCGCTGATAATCAGCACATTAAGAGTATAGCGACAAATTCTATAAGTCGCAGAAAGTCAAATACTTATACCAACTTGATTTATAATTTTTCAGAAATTACCGAACCATTCTTGCTATTAAGCGATTGTGTTCAATGATTATATGCAGATATACCCAATGAAAGCACCCTTCATAATGCGGGATCTGTTGCGCAGAGATAAATAGCAATTAAGCACTTTTTTTTTACCTTGGCCTTTCGAAAAACAATTAAACCACTTGCATATGGAATTAGTAAATGCAGCGATTTCAGCGGTTCATGGATATGTTCCTGATTATGTCTTGACTAACAAGGAGTTGGAGACTATGGTGGAGACAAATGATGAATGGATTCAAAGCCGTACGGGAATAAAGACTAGGCATATACTAAAAGATAAGGACAAAGCAACTTCCGATATGGGAGTGGAGGTCGTGAAAGGAATTCTAGAAAAATCTAACACAGCTCCTGAGGATATAGATTTAATTATATGTGCAACAGTCACAGCTGATATGGTATTTCCTGACACTGCAAATACTATTGCAGATAAAGCAGGCTTGAGCAATGCTTTTGGATACGATATTAATGCTGCCTGTTCAGGGTTTCTATATGCGCTTACTACTGGATCTCAATTTATTCGAACTGGGATGTATAAAAAAGTAATTGTGATAGGAGCGGATAAGATGTCTTCTATTATAGACTATACCGATAGAGCGACATGTATCATATTTGGAGATGGAGCAGGAGGAGTGCTATTGGAGCCCAATCACGAAGGATTAGGATTTCAGGATGCCATTTTGAAATCAGATGGTAGCGGAAGGGATATTTTGCATATGAAAGCTGGAGGTTCTCTCAAACCAGCTAGTATTGAAACAGTTACGGCCAAAGAGCACTTTGTATATCAGGAAGGTAAAGCGGTATTCAAAAAAGCAGTAAAAGGAATGATTGGGACGACCAAGTCGCTCATGGAAAGAAATAATATCACAAAAGACGATATAGACTGGATGGTACCTCATCAAGCTAATATTCGAATTATAAATTCTGTTGCCCATGGACTTGATTTTCCTATGGAAAGAGTGATGCTCAACATCGAAAAATTTGGAAATACTACCGCCGGGACGCTTCCATTATGTTTGTGGGACTATGAAAATCAACTAAAAAAGGGTCAAAATGTTATGTTTACTGCATTTGGTGGCGGTTTGACATGGGGGTCTGTTTACTTCAAATGGGCCTATTAATAGCTCAATTTTAGCCAAAATGACAGCGATTGGTAGTCAATTTTTGCTTATTTTTGCGCATCTTTTGAAAATCCAAAACATTTAAAATCTAATGGCATCGACTTCAGAAATAAAAAATGGCCTATGCATGAACTACAACCATGATGTATGGAAGGTAGTCAGTTTTCAACATGTAAAGCCAGGAAAAGGCGCTGCCTTTGTTAGAACTAAGATGAAAAGTCTTACTTCTGGTAAAGTAGTAGATAATACCTTTCCAGCAGGACATAAGATTGACATCATTAGAGTAGAAAGACGCAAATTCCAATACTTATATAAAGATGATATGGGTTACAATTTCATGAATAATGAAACTTTTGACCAGACTACATTACAAGAAGCTATGATCCCGGCTCCAGAATTAATGAAAGAGGGATCTGAAATAGAAGTGATTTATGATGCAGATAAAGATATTCCATTGACTATCGAAATGCCTCAATACATTATATTAGAAGTAACTTATACGGAACCAGGTGAAAAAGGTAATACAGCAACTAATGCTGGTAAGCCTGCCAAAGTTGAAACAGGCGCAGAAATAAAAGTTCCATTATTTATTAATATTGGAGATAAGATAAAAATTGAAACGGCTACTTCCAGTTACATGGAAAGAGTGAAAGAATAATCCCCAATTCCTTAATCAAATTAAAAAAGGATGACCTACAAAGAGATAACAGATCTAATAAAAACAATAAGCAAATCAAATCTTTCTGAGTTCAAGTATAGAAATACTGAATTCGAAATCACCATAAGAACCGAAAATTATAGTAAGCAAGGAGGCCTTGGAAAAGGTGCTGGCCCTATGATACCGATGAGTGCTGCAGCTCCAGTACAGCATATTATTTCGGCGCCACCGGCTACTGCAGCTGCACCAGCTGATGCAGCTGCGCCGGCTACAGTTGCTGAAGCACCAGCTGCTCCAGCAGGAAACGATTCAGCCAACGACAATGCGAATTTAATAGAAGTGAAATCGCCAATAGTTGGTACTTTTTATAGATCTGCATCACCAGAAAAACCGCCATATGTAAAAGTTGGCGATAGTATAAACGTAGGAGATGTAGTTTGTATAGTAGAAGCGATGAAGCTATTCAATGAAATTGAATCTGAGGTATCAGGAAAGATTGTTAAAGTTATGGTTGAAGATGCGTCACCAGTGGAATATGATCAAGTCTTGTACTTGGTTGACCCAAATGCGTAATCTTTACCTTAACAAACACCACAATTTACCATGTTTAAGAAAATTCTAATTGCCAATAGAGGAGAGATAGCATTGCGTATAGTACGTACATGCAAAGAAATGGGTATCAAAACGGTAGCTGTTTATTCGACTGTGGATAGAGAAAGCCTTCATGTAAGATTTGCAGATGAAGCTGTTTGTATTGGTCCCGCCTCTTCCGCTCAATCATATCTTTCTATTCCTAAAATAATGGCTGCTGTCGAAATCACAAATGCTGATGCTGTGCATCCAGGATATGGTTTCCTAGCAGAGAATGCCGACTTCGCTGAAGTTTGTACGGAATATGGAATCAAATTTATAGGTCCTACTCCAGAACAAATTCGAAAGATGGGGGACAAAATAACCGCCAAAGATACTATGATCAAGGCGGGCGTTCCCGTAGTACCTGGATCAGATGGATTACTTAAAGATGCAAAACACGGAATTAAAATCGCCAAGCAGATTGGTTATCCAGTGATTCTAAAAGCGACTGCAGGAGGTGGCGGTAAGGGAATGCGTATTGTATGGAATAAAGAAGAATTTGAAGATGCTTGGGATATGGCAAGAAATGAAGCTAGAGCTTCATTTTCGAATGATGGTATCTACGTAGAAAAATTTGTAGAAGAGCCTCGCCATATAGAAATTCAAGTAGCCGGTGATCAATATGGAAATGTAATTCACCTCTCGGAGAGAGATTGCTCCATCCAAAGAAGACACCAAAAACTGATTGAAGAATCTCCTTCACCATTCATGACCAAAACACTTAGAAATAAAATGGGGAAAGCTGCCATTGCAGCTGGAAAAGCCATTAACTATGAGGGGGTTGGTACGGTTGAATTCTTGGTAGATAAATACAAGAATTTCTACTTTATGGAGATGAATACCAGAATCCAAGTAGAGCATACAGTTACAGAGGAAGTTATAAACCATGATCTTATAGCTGAGCAAATAAAAATCGCTGCTGGTGAGAAAATTGGTAAGAAAAATTATGAACCTCAAATGCATGCTATAGAATGTAGAATTAATGCTGAGGATATCTACAATGACTTTAGACCTTCTCCAGGAACAATAACATCGTTTCACTCACCAAAAGGATATGGTGTTCGTGTAGATACACATGTTTATTCTGGATACACTGTTTCTCCGCATTATGACTCTATGATTGCTAAATTGATCACCAGGGCTCAAACGCGTGAAGAATGCATCAAAAAAATGCAAAGAGCTTTGGATGAATTTATCATAGAGGGACTTAAGACGACAGTGCCTATTCACCAAAAAATCATGAGAGATGAAAATTTCCGTAAAGGAGATTTTAATACTGGATTCTTGAATGATTTTGACTTTGGTGAAGAAGAAAAACCAAAAAAATAGTAGACTTTACCCAATATTTTCACGGTGTTGGTAAACGATATGTTCTTGATTATCGTTGTATTTCCTGTATATAAGTTTGACTTTTTACTATGAAAAAGATCTGGGATTTGGCAAAATTTATTGAGCCCTACAAATACCGTGTAGCGCTCAATATTGTGTTCAATCTCTTGATGGTAGTCTTCTCTATCTTTTCTATTGCATTATTTATTCCTTTCCTAAATATACTTTTAAGTCAAGAAGAGTTGATCACGGAGAAGCCGGATTTTTCTATTCTAGATCCAGATAGTTATGGAGATCTATTCACTTATTTTTTCTCCCAAATCATCATCGAGCATGGCCACCGCCAAGGCCTTGCAGTGGTATTAGGATTTTTATTGGGGGCGTATTTTTTCAGGAATGTATTTCGATACTTATCGCAATTTGTTGTAGTTCCAGCAAGAAATGGAATTATCAGAGACTTGCGCCAAGCCCTATTTAATAGGTCCATGGATCTGCCCATTGGTTTTTTTACGGAGCGCCGCAAAGGGGATATTATTTCCAGAGTGAGTAATGATATTCATGAAATCCAATATAGTGTATTACACATGGTGGAGGTGGTAGTAAGAGAGCCACTGATGATTTTGGGCTCGATTGCCGTTATGCTTTTTATTAGTGCAAAGCTTACCCTATTTGTAATTATACTTTTACTAGTTTCTACTTTAATACTTGGAAGCATAGGAAGAGCACTAAAAAAACAATCGCATGAAGCACAGTCAGAATTGGGGACTTCAATGTCGTTGTTCGAGCAAGGACTTTCAGGTCTGAAAGTTATAAAGGCGTTTAATGCAGAATCTTTGCAGAAAGAAAAATTTTCTGAAGTAAATAATAAGTACAAAAATTTGATGAACAGATTGCTTTGGAGACAGAACTTATCTTCGCCGCTATCTGAGTTTTTAGCCATCTTTATTTTTACTATCCTGATTTTTTACGGCTATGATTTGATATTGAACAATGAGCTAAAAGCTTCCACTTTTATAGCTTTTATTTTGGCCTTTTGGAATGTGACAGAACCTGCGAAAAAATTTAGTAATGCCTACTATAATATCCGAAAAGGATTAGCGGCTTCAGAAAGAGTCAACGAAGTAATCTTGGAGCAAAATACTATAACGGATGCTCCAAATGCAAAAGAGCTGAAGTCTTTTGGGGAGTCCATCAAATTTGAAAATGTAAGCTTTGCTTATCCAGAACAACAAAGCAATGTGTTGGATCAAATAAATTTGACTGTTCCAAAAGGAAAAGTAATAGCATTGGTTGGGCCATCCGGTAGTGGAAAATCTACTCTAGTAGATATGATTTTGCGATATCACGATGTAGGATCTGGAGCAATAAAAATTGATGGCCATGATATAAAGAATGTGAAGCTCTTTGATCTAAGACAACTTTTTGGATTGGTTACGCAAGAACCCATTTTGTTTAACGATACTATTTATAACAATATCACTTTTGGAGATGTAAATGTTACCAAAGAGCAGGTCATCCAAGCCGCTAAGATTGCCAATGCGCACGATTTTATTTTGGAGACTGAGCAAGGATATGATACCAATATCGGAGATAGAGGAAGTAAGTTGAGTGGAGGTCAAAGACAGCGGCTAACCATTGCGAGAGCAATACTTAGAGATCCTCCTATTCTGATCTTGGATGAAGCTACATCATCTTTAGATTCCAAATCTGAAAAACTAGTTCAGGAATCTATCCAGAAGGTAATGAAAAACAGAACTGCCATTATCATTGCCCATAGATTGAGTACTATTCAGCATGCAGATGAAATCATCGTTTTAAAAGAGGGTAGGATAATAGAAAAAGGATCACACAATGACCTCATGACTAAGAATGGAGACTACGAAAAGTTAGTCAAAATGCAGCTGTTTTAAGCTCAAGTCCAATCTTTTAGAAAAAGATATTGCATTCTGCGTGTTAATTCTTTCTTAAATCAAGATTCTTGACGCAGAAAAGCTTAATTTTAATTCTTTCGTATGTAATTAAGGGTTATATGACTAAAAGTTACTTTTCATTTTTTCTTGCATTTTGTCTTTCACTTACAATGTTAAGTGCCCAAATTACATTGGACAATAGCTACTTTCCTGTAGCTGGTGATACCTTGTCAACCGTGACTTTAATCCCTCAAGATGGTGCCATTCCGATTACGGAGAGCGGCAATAACCAACTATGGGATTTCAGTAGTATATCAGGAGGGATAGCAAATCAAGTTATATACGATGCGTTTACTAGTACAAGTCCTACTGATCCATTTCCAGAAGCAAATCTTGTAGTTAATGGAGATGGGAATCAAACTTTCTTAAGGGCTACAGATGAGCGATTTGAAATTCTTGGTTTTGAAGGATTAGATCCTGCAGGTTTAGGTATTGAGTTAGTTTCTCGATTGACACCACCATTAATGGAACGATCGGCTCCACTAGACTTTTTGGATTTTGCCTCTTTTTTCACATCTTCTAATATTGCCTTTGGAGCAGATGTGTTACCGGGCGGTTTAGTTGATTCATTGCCTTTTGCTCCAGATTCGATTAGAATTCTTGTAAATCTAGATGTAGTTGATTTAGTAGATGCTTGGGGAACTGTGATACTACCTGGTAATGTGTCTTATGAAACATTGCGCCAAAAGAGAATACAGCATACGGAGACTAGATTAGAGGTGAAGGTGCCAATCCTGAATTGGATTGATGTAACTGACCAATTTGCCAATTTTGGTGGTGGAGATGGTCTGCTTGGAATGGATACAACCATTATATACAATCATTATGCAGCGGGTGTAAAAGAACCAATTGCGGTTTTGACTCTAGATGCTGTGGAAGAAAACGTTGTTTCTTTTGAATATAGAGCTGAAGAACCAATCATAAGTTCTGCTAGAGAAGTAGAAGAAGGATTTGAAAATGTATATGCCTATCCTAATCCGGCGATAAACTATGCAAATTTTGATTGTGTCAATTTAAAGCCTGATTATTATGATCTTAAAATCTATAATATCTTAGGCTTAGAAAAGTACCAAGAAAGAAATTTCATCTCAGGTAACAAAAAGATCAATGTAGATCTAAGCAGCTTTACCAAAGGTACATACCTATATAGCTTGTCCGATACCACAGGAAAGGTTATCATGACTAAGAGACTGGTAGTGATAAGACCATAGTTCTGTTCATAGCCTAAGAGTCACGCCCAAAGAAAAAAACACTCTAAATCAAAGAATTATCTCTAAATGCACTCGATTCAGTCAAATTATAAGCTAAATCATACCAAAATTGACCAACTTTTTGTTGTAGAAGTGACTCTTTACTAGGTATTGATTTAAAAAGCGTTAATTTTGCATTCTTATGAGTAAAAGTGTTTTCTTCCTCCTTTTTGTTAGTATTTTACTAGGAACTTCTTGTAAATCAGAGTTTGAAAAACTGAGAGAGACTGGCGATGTCAAAGCTTTATTGACCAATGCCGATAGGTATTATGCGGATGGTGAATATTTAAAAGCGCAGACTTTGTATGAAACTGTATTGGGTTCTATACGAGGTAAAGCAGAGTCAGAACAAGCATATTTTAATTATGCCTACACCCAATATTATCTAGGTAGATATACTTTGTCGGCATTTTATTTTAAGGATTTTTCATCTAAATTTTTGAATAGTCAACTCAGAGAAGAGGCTGATTTTATGAAAGCATTTTCAAACTATAAATTGTCTCCGAGTTATAGACTGGATCAAACTAATTCACAAAAGGCGATAAATGAATTTCAGCTATTTGTGAATACCTATCCTACAAGTGAAAGAATAGAAGAATGCAATAGATTGATTGATCAACTTAGACGAAAAATGCAGGAAAAGGCATATGCTGAAGCTGAACTGTACTTTAATTTGAGGAATTATGAATCAGCGGTTTCTTCTTTTGAGAATCTGATGAAAGATTTTCCGGAATCTTCTGATAGTGAACAGGTTAGGTTTATGATCATTAGATCATTATTTTTGTACGCTGATAATAGCGTTGTGACTAAGCAACCAGAAAGGTATACAAGCGTTATGAACAAGATGGAGGAGTTCAGAAGAAAATACCCAAAGACTAGATTCGGAAAGGATTTGGCTGAAATAAAGAAGACTACAAATAAAAAAATAAAAGAATTGAGAAATGAAGGATATAAAATCTAAAGTTCAAAGTCTTAATCCAAGTATCCAACCAAAGGATATGGACGTAATGATTGGCGAGCATCGTAACATTTACGAAACACTTGCTGTGATTACGAAAAGAGCAAGACAAGTAAATGTAGATCTAAAAAAAGAACTCTATCAGAAATTAGAGGAGTTTGCGGAAACTACAGATGCTATTGAAGAAATTCATGAGAATAAGGAGCAAATAGAAATTTCAAAATTCTATGAGCGTATTCCTAACTCAGTAATCATCTCTATGGATGAGTATTTGAATGATGAACTTCACTATCGTTTTACGGATAAGAAAAAATATTTCGAAGAGGACTAACTTTTCTGCCCAAATCTTGTAAAATATAGCATGGGAAAGAACCTAGCTGACAAGAAAATCTTATTGGGTATCTGCGGTAGCATAGCGGCCTACAAAGCTGCTATGCTAGTGCGTCTTTTTATTAAGCAGGGGGCAGAGGTAAAAGTCTTGATGACTGAGTCTGCTACTAAATTCATAAGCCCTCTCACACTTTCAACACTTTCTAAAAATGCTGTCCACACTAGCGTCATTGATGGCGATAGTTGGAATAATCACGTAGAGATGGGACTCTGGGCTGATTTGATGCTGGTAGCACCTGCTACTTCTACTACTTTAGCTAAAATGTCTATCGGCCTATGTGATAATATAGTGGTGGCCACTTACTTATCTGCAAAGTGTCCAGTTTTCTTTGCGCCAGCGATGGATTTGGATATGTGGAAGCATCCTGCTACCAAAGAAAACATAGCAAAACTTCAATCATTTGGTAATATTATGATTCCAGTAGGCCATGGCGAATTGGCTTCTGGATTGGTTGGTGATGGTCGTATGGCTGAGCCAACTGAGATTATTTCTTTCTTACAGCGATATTTGACTAAAAGGGCTGAATTTAAAGGCAAAACTGTACTTGTAACGGCTGGACCGACATACGAATCTATTGATCCGGTACGTTTTATAGGCAATAGATCCACGGGCAAAATGGGTATCGAAATAGCGCTTGGATTTGCTGATAAAGGGGCTAAAGTGAACCTTGTTTTGGGGCCAAGTAGTGAAGAGATATCGCATCCTAATGTAAAGGTGATCAGCGTAACTTCTGCTGCTGAGATGTACACTGAGGCAGTAAAGAGATATAAAAAGTCTCATATTGCCGTGATGGCTGCCGCAGTAGCGGACTATACACCGAAACAAACCGCAAAGCAAAAGATTAAAAAGAAGGGAGGCGGAATGAAGATAGATTTGGTGCGAACAAAAGATATTGCTGCCAAATTAGGAGAATTGAAAACAACTAAACAGTTTAATATTGGTTTTGCTTTAGAAACAAATAATGAAGAGGCTTCGGCAAAAGGTAAGTTGAAAAAGAAGAATTTTGATATGATTGTATTAAATTCTCTCAAAGATAAAGGTGCTGGATTTGCTCACAATACAAATAAAGTCACTATCTATGATAATCATGGTGGTGTTCATAAATATAAATTAAAGTCAAAGAAGGAAGTTGCGCAAGATATTATTGAGCGCGCAAAAGTTTTGATTGACCAAATAAAGAAATGATGAAGAGTATTTTAACAATAATAACTTGTTTGCTTATTGCTGTAATGAGTGTTTTTGATACCGTTCAAGCTCAAGAAATGGAGTTTGAGGTAACCGTAAATACACCTAAGAATCAAATAGCTGATCCAAAGGTGTTTTTGGATATGAAAAGCAATATTGAAAACTTCATTAACAGCAGAAAATGGACTAATGATGTCTTTGAGCAAAATGAAAGAATCAAAGGGAATATCCAGCTCACTATCACAGAAGAATTATCTGCTAACTCTTTTCAGGCAGAAATGTCAATTCAATCTGCTAGACCCGTATTTGGCAGTAGCTTAGAAACTGCTTTGATTACGCATAATGATGAATTTTCATTTGGATATGAGCAGTATCAGCCATTAGAATTTGGTGATAATGTTTATACTGACCACCTTACTTCTGTGATTGCTTTTTATATGTACTTGATATTAGGGATGGACTATGATTCTTATTCGCCTTTAGGAGGAGAGGAATTTTTTCAAAAAGCTCAGAATATAATCAACACTATACCTGCTGGTGTAGCAGCTGGTAATCCAGGTTGGAGGCCAAAGGATGGGAACAGAACTAGATTTACTATTCTGGATAATCTTTTAAACCCAAGAGCTAAAGAACTAAGATATGCGGTGTACGATTATCATTTGCGTGGATTAGACTTGATGAACAAGAGTGTAGATTTAGGGAGAGCTAATATCCTAAAGGCACTAGAAAGTGTGGCCAAAGTGGGTAACGCTATTCCTAATAGCATGATTATACAAATGTTTTTTAATGCGAAACGAAGCGAGATTATTGAAATTTTTAAAGGAGGGACCAGTTCGGAAAAATCTGGTGTTCTTCAAATTTGCTCTAAATTGGATCCTGCAAATGCAATAAAGTATAGGACTATTCAAAGAGGTTAAATATGTTGTTATATGCTTAAGTACTTATTTTGTAGTGTAGTTTTTCTTTGCACTATTTTCACAAGCCTTGTAGCTCAAGATGATGAGGCAACTGTTATAGAATTAAGTTCTGATTATAAAATACCAGCTGCGACTTTTTTAGAATCGATCTTATACTCAGATAGTGAAAGCATATATCTTCTCAGAAAAAGTTTCTCAAGTGGTGTACTCAACACCGGCAACTCTAGACTAAAAGCAGTTATAGTAGAGTCTTATGATCGAGAGACACTAAAGCTTCAAAAAGCGATTGAGATAGATCTAAAATATCAAAAAAAGCTTAGAACCTTTCATGAGATTTTCAAAGTCAAAGGAAATCTTTACCTGATTACTTCATTTTTTAATTCTGCAAAAAGAAAGAATTTTCTGTTTGCACAGAAGCTTGATAAAAAATTCAAGCCATCAGAAGATTTAATACTTATAGGAGAAATTGATTCTAGAAATGAAGTGCAAACAGGAGATTTCTTAATAAGACATAGTCGTGATACTTCTAAGATTGTAATCTTCAATGATATCCCTACCAAACGAAATGAAAATGAGAGAGCTGAGATTAGCGTTTTTGATACTAATTTTGAAAGTATATGGAAAAAGAAAATCAATTTACCTTTTGAGTCGAAGCTCTATGAGCGTATAAAATTTGATGTTGACAATCTCGGGAATGCTTATGTACTTGGAAAGCATTATTTTGAAAAACGTCGTGATTCACGTAGACAAAAACCCAACTATGAATTTATTCTCGAGGCCTACACAAAAGCAGGAGAGCAGAAAGATAAATATCAAATCAATGATGCACAAAAATTTATCTCTGATCTAACTTTTGAAGTCAACAAAAGAGAGCAGGTGATCTGCACTGGGTTTTATTCAGATCTTAAACCTATAAGAGGCAATGATGTAAGCATTGGTAGAAACTCGGCTTCCATAGGTAACCCATTGAAAGGGATTGTTCTTTTTAATATCAATAACCAAGAAAAGAAAATCACTAAGAAATTCTTTACGGAATTTGAACTTGATTTTATTACTGCAAACTTGACAGATAGAGAAAGAAGAAGACTTGAAAAAAATGCAAATGATAATATTGAAAGGAATGATCCAGCTTTATTTAATTTTGATTTTAGAGATGTAATACTTAGATCTGATGGAGGAGCAGTGATTATTGCAGAAGAGTTTTATACATACAGACAAGATAATTTTAATAATGATTTTGGCTTCAATTCACGGTTTGGTGCCATTAATAGAAATAGAAACAACTTTAATAATGATAGCTTTATTACTGTATTTGGCGACGTCATTGTAGTTAATATTAATCCTGATGGTTCGATACGATGGGCAAACTCCATACCCAAGTACCAAACTATCTTAGATCGAACTAGAGGAGCAGGGCAAGATATTTTTGGCGGTACTGGACAAGGATCTCCAAATATTAATGCTATTGGTTCTAACTCTTTTGCCATTTCAAATTATCGAGATAAGATTCAGATAGTTTTCAATGAGAGAGTGGATCTTTTTGAATCTGACCCATCTGGTTTTGGCTCAAATCTACTTACCTCTAATGCGAATAGATATGGCTTAGCCATGGCTACAATCGATAAAGATGGGGAATTAGAAATACAGCTTTTAGCATCAAATAAAGAAATGGGAATTCAAGCCTTACCTGTATTGACGAAGCAAATAGGTAAAAAGGAACTCATATTCTATGGCCTATCGAGCAATAACTTCCGATTAGGCAAAATTCTGATCGAGTAAAAGTCAGGCAATCAGCATATTAGTTATGCAAAATTATATTATATGTATAATTGCAATTTTTGCTTATCTTTACTCTAACGAGTTTAGAAAAAGACAGAACATAAACCATTGAAGAAAACAGATAAGGAGGCTAAAATTAGCCGTCTAGCTATCTTTGCCTCAGGCAGAGGAAGTAATGCAGAAAAGTTAATATCTTTTTTTGAGGAAGATCCAACAGTGGAAATTGGTCTTATTCTATCCAATCGAAAGGAGGCTAAAGTTCTCCAACTTGCACAAAAATACCACATTCCTAAACTAATTACATCAAGAGAAGAATTTTATCATTCAGATAAGATTTCCGAAAATCTAACAAAACGAAATATAGACTTGATTGTCTTAGCGGGATTTCTATGGCTAATACCAAAATATTTGGTAGATGCTTATCCCAATAGGATAGTTAATATACATCCAGCTTTACTACCGAAATTTGGTGGGAAAGGGATGTATGGAATGAATGTGCATGAAGCTGTACATAAATCAGGCGAAAATGAAACCGGAATCACCATTCATTACGTAAATGACAAATACGATGATGGTGCAATTATCTTTCAAGCAGCCTGTGAAATAAGAGAAACAGATTCTCCAGATCAAATTGCGGCAAAAGTATTGGCACTTGAACACCAGTACCTACCCCAAGTAATTAAAGAGCTGGTGTCTAATTAGAAGAAAAATTAAAAATTTACAAATGAACAGATTACTCCTATTAATTATTGGGTTGTCTTTTTGTACTTTATCTTTTGGTCAAAACAACAAGGAAGTCTCTTGGAAGGCATTCAAGAAACAAGCTGAGGAGCTTATCGAGTTGCGCCAATTCGGTAAAGCCGCAGCTGCATATGAAGAAGCTTATACTTTGAAACCGCAAAGGGGCGATCTTCTTATCAGAGCTTCTGAAAATTATATTGAGGAAAGAGACTTTAACAATGCATCTAGAGTACTTGCTAAGGTTGTAAATAATCCAAAATATAAAAAATCCAGATTAGACTATGCTTACAGCCTTAAACAAAGCAACCAGTATGAAGAAGCCATGCTGATGTTTGCTGCATATCTAAATGACTTAGACAAAGGAAATACTAAGGTGGAAGCCCAAATCAACAAAGAGATCATGGGTTGTCAATTTGCTCTAGAACAAAAAGAGGGATACGTAGTCAAGCCTTATGGAATCGATATCAAGCAGTTCAGCTTGAATGTCAATACACCTGAAACAGAGTTTGCTCCATTTTATGTTTCAGATACAAAAATGTACTACTCCAGTTTAGTAAACAACAAAGCATCTATTCAAGCTAGTTCATATAGAGAAGGGGATTGGTCTGAGGGTAAACTCCTGAAAGGCTTAAGTGGTTTAAAGTCAAAACATATCTGCAATGCAGTGCTGAATGAAGAAGCAACAGAAATGTTTTTCACTATTTGCAATGAAGATCAAGTATGGGGAGGTCTTTCTACAAAGTGTAACATTTATGTAAGCGAAAAGAAAGGTAAAGCTTGGGGGCAAGCACAAAAGTTAAATAAAAATGTGAATTATGAAGGTTCAACAAATACGCAACCTTTCGTTTTAGAAAAAGACGGTGTTCAACAATTATACTTTGCTTCCAATAGACCAAATGGTCAAGGTGGAATGGATCTTTGGTTTGCTGCTAGACCTATTGGTCAGAAAGAATTTGGAGAAGCGGTAAACCTTGGACCAAACGTAAATACTGCCGGAAATGAAATCACGCCATTTGTTAGTGAAAAGGAAGGTGCTCTTTATTTTAGTTCAGATGGGCATCTTACCATGGGTGGGTTTGATGTAAATAAATCAGTAGGTAGTGAGTTTAGCTGGTCTAAAGCAGAAAATCTTGGCCTACCAATCAATACTGGAGCCGATGAAAAATATTATAAGGTCTCAAGAAATAACACTGAAGGATTTTTTGTGTCCAATAGAACATTTGGGCAAACAAAAACATCCCCTACAGACGAAGATATATTCACTTTTAATATTCTCCCACCGCACTTCTTTGTCGAAGGTGTTGTTACTGACGGCAGAGATTTGTCTTATGTGGATGAAGTTAAGATCTACCTTTACGAATTAAAAGAAAAGACTCAAGATCGAAGATTACTTTCTGTTCAAAAGGTGAAAGCAGGGAATTACAACTTTAGGCTACTGCCAAAAAGAAGCTACCAATTAAGTGTAGAAGCGGAAGGGTTCGCTCAAAATGTAACATTCGTAAATACAAATGATGAGAATTTGTACTTGCAAGAAAAGAACATTGAGCTAAATACCGATGCAATACAAGAGCCAGTTGCATCTATCAATGATGTACTTCCAGTTGAACCAGTGGAAGAAGAAGTAGCTGAAGCACCAACAGAAGCAATAGTAGAAGAAGTAGCAGCGGCTCCTATGGAAGAAGTAGAAAAAGTAATTGAAGAGCCTTTAGAAGAAGTAGCTGAAGTACCAACAGAAGCAATAATAGAAGAAGTAATTGAAGAGCCAATTGAAAAAGTAGTCGAATCACCAATAGAAGAAGTAGCAAAAATTCCAGCGGAGGCAATGATAGAAGAAGTGGTAGAAGCACCTAAAGAAATGGTTGATGATTTTGCAATTGATGCTTCCACGGCGGCGCATGAAAATATGCCTAAAGAAGAAGTAATTGCAGCGCAGCCAATAATAGAAGAAGTTAAATCTGCAGAATCAACTGTTGTTGCGGTAGAGGAAGCTGTAATGGAGCAAGCAATTATTAAAGAAGTTAAAACGGAGGAAACGAAAATAGAAGAAGTTGTAAAAGAAGAAGCCATCATATCTGAGACTGTTACTCCATCTACAACAGTGTCAACCGAAACATATATTAGAAATTCAGTAGTGGCGGAAAGCTCATATAAAGCAAAAGCTGACTTTGTAAGTAAAGGGAATGCAAAAGTACCCAGCGGTACAGGCATATACAATTACGATACTAGTAATGATGTATATAAGAAAGAAGGAACATTACTTTCAGATCGTCCAATTAAATCTTATTCAGAGCCAGTAACATACAGTGGTACAACTAGTACTTATTCAGCATCTACTTCAGTAGCTCCTATTGAAGTACCTTTAGACAAGTATGACATAAATAAAAATAAAAGTTATAGTTCGTCAAATTCTACTGCAACTAACACTAGCAGCAGTAGTAAGTTGATGGGTACTACATATAAAGTCCAGTTGATTGCAGTAGAGTATCACAATCCAAATAATAGAAGATACGACGGCATCAAAAACCTAGGTTTAAATATGAATACTGAATACATAGAAGGCAAGGGATGGACAAGAGTTATGCTTGGCTCATTCAAAACGGAATCAGAAGCAAAATCTATTTTAGAAAATGCGCAGAGAAATGGATTCAAAAGAGCGTTCTTAGTCCAGTATGTAGATGGACAAAGAAATAAAAGAATAAGATAAATTAGATCAATCTATATAGAGAGGGGGGATTTGCGTTGCAGATTCCCTTTTTTTTATTCCTCTCTCAACTGTGTTCCATGTCGCTTATTAAATCCAGCTATGCCTTGCAAACCGCCAGTGTGTATAGCCAATATGCTTGAACCTTCTGGAAAATAATTATTCCTGATCATATCCATCAAGCCATACATCATTTTACCAGTATAAATTGGGTCTAATGGAATATTATACGTTCCATAAAAATCATTAATAAATGAGATTAACTCTTCGCTATATCTAGCATAGCCACCAAAGTGATATTCTCCTATCAGATCAAAATTTGTATAGTTTGCATCTTCCTTCTTCAATATAGAGGAAATATCTCCTTGCAAGAAATTTCCTTTCAATGCCGGAAAACCAAGTACACTTTTCTTTCCTTCCAGACTCGCTATAAGACCTGCTACGGTTCCTCCCGTACCCACTGGGCAGGTGAAATAGTCAAATTCTGACTTCTCATCCGGTTCAAGAATCTCAGTGCATCCTTTTATCGCCAGAGAATTTGTGCCCCCCTCTGGAATGATATAGGCATTGGGGTACTCTTCTCGCACTGCATCCCACTTGTTGTTTTGGGTATAAGATCTATACGCTTCTCTACTGATGTATTTCAAATACATCCCATTTTGCATTGCTTTTTTCAAGCTAGGGTTTAGCTCCAAATGCTCTTCTCCTCTGATGAATCCAATGGTCTCAAGGCCATATTTTTTACCCGCTGCAGCCAATGCAACGATATGGTTAGAGTAGGCACCCCCAAAACTGAGTACTTGTTCAAATCCATTTTCTCTAGCGAAAGCTAGATTATACTTGAGTTTGCGCCATTTATTACCCTGTATCTCAGGAAAAATTAGATCCTCCCGTTTAATAAATGCCCTTATACCTTTTTCTTTAAAAATACTACCGTTTAATTCCTGGTTCAACACAAAATGGGTTATAAGTACCTATAAATCAGTGTGTATCACATATTTCATTTTGTAATATGAATACCTTTCCTTTATCTTTGCCGTACAATAATTAACAAAAAACATTTTCCGGATACTCCGGATCACACTGTGAAACACTATAATAATGAAACAAGATAAAATTAAAATCAAAGGACTTAAGATCAAATCAATTATTAAGCTAACACCAAAGAACGGTCAAGCTAATCAAAGCCCAAAAGGAGGTGGATATACTTGGGTAGGATAATAATTCCTTCTACGCTCGAGCCCACTGTAGAAAATAATACTGAGTCCGCTATTTTTCGGATAGGGCTCAATACCAAAAGAGTCAATTTTTGGTTTTGTTAGCAGAAGCAGTAATCTGCGTTAAAAAAAGTGGTTCCGACAGGAACCACTTTTTTTATTTGGTACCTTTAGCGTATCATTGTTAAAAATCATCAAGCATACATGTCTCCAAATAACCCCAGCCTTACTCAAAGTGTCTTAGGTATGAAATGTCCTCAATGTAGAAAAGGAGATTTGTTTAACAATAAATCAAGTTTCAACTATAAAGGCTTAGCCAAAATGCCAAAGAATTGTCCAGTCTGCGATCAACTATATTTACCCGAACCAGGATTTTATTATGGTGCAATGTTTATATCCTATATCATTTGTGGCTTCTGGTTTTTAGGATTTATTGCCATCTGTATGTTTGTATTTGATTTATCAGTTGATACCTCATTTTTATTATTAGGTATCATGATTTTTGTCTTGTTTGGATGGATATTTAGAATCTCTAGATCCATCTGGATTCATATCAATGTGAAATATCAGCCGAACTTTGACAAAAAATTATAACCCAATTCAAAACTGTATTTCAAAATAATATATTAACATTGCAGTGCTGAAATATTTTATATTGACCTTACCAATGAAATAATATCTTACTCATGAGAACGCTACTCCTTTCATTTTTCATTTTCATTATCTCCTTTACCCAGTTAAGTGCCCAAGTATGGACCGAATTAGGGCTCAGAGTCGCTGGTGGAACCAGTTGGTTAATTGATAAAAATATTTTTGATGACAATACTTATGTCCATGATTTTAGTGGTGCTTTTAGTGTTGGTTTGAAGTTAGGAATTAATATAAGAGATAGACATGGTTTTATCCTAGAAGGTCTTTTTTCAAACCTTAACCAGAATTTTGATTACACCTTCGATGATGCCAACATGATGCGTATAGAAGGCACCAATCAAATAAAGTGGAGCAACTTAGACACCTATTTGCTTTATAGAAACTATAGTCAAGGAGCATTTTCTGAGATCGGCGTAATGAACACCTTTATACAAAGTGTAGAGCAGCTGGATGAGCTTGCGAATTTTCCAATATTAACTGACGTGACACCCAACTACCAAAATTATCTTTCTTTAGTTTTAGGGGGAGGCGCATTTGTAGCGGGCTCGGATAGATTTACCCTGATGATGGGTATCAGAATCCATTATGCCCTCACCGATTTCATTTCACCACAAGGTCAAGATCCAGCTTCACTGCAACTACAAGACCAACAGTTTGCTTTTCCGACCACCTTCAGACAAGATTTTTCTGGGTTAGAGTCAGATCCATATGCGGATAACCGCATCACCAGACCCTTGTTGATCCAAGTAGGATTCGAATTCAACTTTGGAGTTGGATACTTTGCAAAAACGGTTTGCGGAGGTCGTGTTAAGTTTATTGGAGGTTAGTCCTTTATCTTTAGGATTGATTGCCGCTTCCTGTTTACGATCAGTTGAGTCACATCAGGCCTAGAGTAGTGACCTGCTACATCAAAGTTTTGCCGTTCGCGCAAGACTTCTTTGTGGTCAATTTCAGCAACAAGCAATTTCTCTTTACCCTCTACTGGGGCTATCAAAAACGAACCATTAGGCGCAGCTATGCAGGACCCACCATTAGCCATTATTTTCGGTGCATTTTTTCGGATTAGATTCGCGTAGGGTATATCATCAGGTATATCTGCACGAGTCATTAGCCCACTGACAGAGATGACATATGACCTCGATTCCTTTGCGATAAATGAGGTGAGATCTATGGTGTTTCGCACGGCACCAGGCCACAATGCAACATGCAAGTCTTCCCCTTGCCCGTACAGCGCAGCACGAGAAAGCGGCATCCAATTTTCCCAACAATTCAGAGCACCAAGTGTAAATGCCTCATGAGGAAATGTTCGCAACCCATGCCCATCGCCCGTCGCCCATACCAATCGCTCCTCATAAGTAGGCATCGTTTTACGATGCACATTTCTGATTTTCCCTTTTTTGTCGATATAGACAAGAGAGCAGTAGCAGCTATGCCCCCCTCGATCAGTAGCTTTTTCTATAGTACCTAAAATGACTTCGATTTTCCCACTCTTAGCAGCTTCACACACCTTGTCCAGATCACCATGTTCTATGGAGATGGCTTGCTCTACATAATGCGCATAGATTTCTTTTTGCACAGCAGACTCAAACTTCGCACCCTCTGTCAGCTCCACCCAAAAAGGATAGCCAGGCACAATAGCTTCTCCAAATGTGACTAAACTACATTTTGCCTTTGCCGCTTTTCTTACATATTTGATCACCTTGTCTATAGTCTTTTTTTGATTCAACCAGACAGGTGTCATTTGTACAATCCCAACTTTTGTTTTTTGCTTCATATTATACTAAACGATTTTTTTGGGTTTTTGATTTGAGCTTGGGAGTGCCTCCGTCCATTCCGTGAAAAGTACGGAATGGACGGAGTCGGGCTCTTTCGGGGTACGCTCCGCTTGTGCCGTCGCTAAAGCTTTGGCGACACGCGACCCGTCCCTCACTTCCGTACCTCCAGTGAGTGACCAAGCCCTTTCGATCCCTCACTCAAAACTAGTTTCTAGCTGGAGGGGAGTATAAATATCATCAAAATGCCCAATACAAAGGAGATTAAACCCTCTTTTCATGTGACGGGCTATCGTACTAAGAGTCTAAAATAGGTGTTAAATCAGAATATTAAGTTCAAATTACACATGATGATATTTTTGATATATCGTATTTTTTAATATCTAAATAAAATATTACCAACTAGTTGGAGTATATATGCAAGATTTGTATATTTGTTGTTAGAGAAGCTTTAGGTCCAAATCAAGATATTTAATTTTAAGTGGCACTTTTTGTGAAGTACTACGTAATTATTATTGTACCCTTATTCTCTACAACTCCATTTAGCGAAACCGATCACATACCCCTATTTTTTTAACCTTTTAAGGGAGAAATCCCAACCTATGGTATTGAATCAGAAGTTTAAAAATATCGTCAAGTCAGGTTTTGAGATGCTGCATATTGATCTCACTAAGAATATGCAATACGACAGACTCACCAAGATCATTATGAAGCAGGAGCTCAATCCTTATGCTAATTGTCTTGACATTGGCTGCCATGCTGGCGAGATGCTTGATATTATGTTAGAATTTGCTCCCCATGGAAAGCACTTGGGTTTTGAACCGATTCCATACCTGTACGAAAAACTACAAGACAAATACGGTTCGCATACCGCAATCCATAGAGTAGCGCTTAGCAACAATAATGGAGAAACTGAATTCAATGTAGTCAAAAACGCACCTGCATTCAGTGGCTTAAAGAAAAGAGCTTATCAAGTATCTAATCCTGATATTGAAAAAATAAAAGTAACTACCCAAAAGTTAGATGACCTGCTACCAGAAAACGCCAAAGTTGATTTTGTAAAAATCGATGTTGAAGGCGCAGAATACGATGTCCTTTTAGGTGGTCTAGAGACTTTCAAGCGTTGCCAACCCACCTTGATTTTTGAATTTGGCCTTGGTGCCTCAGACTTTTATGGGACTACGCCCGAGCAGATTTTTGACCTTATCGTCAATCAGATAGGATTGAAAATTTATACCCTTGAGAACTTCATCGCAAATGATGCACCTTTATCGCTTGAAGCACTCAAAGATGTATATGCTGAAAACTCAGAATACTACTTCGTAGCCAAAGCTTAAATTTTATTCTACATCTAAGATCTATTTTTGCTTATCTTCACACGAGCTAAATCAAAGTCGTGTCACAATTTTCAAAAGATCTAAAGAAGAAAGTAAAACCAGACAAAGGAGAATGGCCATTTGTAATATTGGGTGTATTTCTATTCTTTGGTTCTATCTTTTTATTTGTTATGGAGATCGATGATGCAGAGTACACTATCCAATTCAATAGAATGATCTTGGTTTTTGGTATCCTAGGCCTATTGTTAGCGATTGGTTTAGCATGGTATTATGGTAAAGGCACCAAAGGTGTAGAACGAATTCGATTGTCATTGCTTTTCCTGATCTTTGTCACCTTGATCGTTCCAGTTTGGGCGCACTTTATCAATAGAATTATTCCTATCCATACACAAGACAAGAAGCTTGAGGTTTTTGAAAATAGCCTTTACACTAGTCCAGACATCGCAGCCTCCTTGGAAAGCGTTGAGCGTGATGGATTCTTCCTGTTCTTTGTAGAGGATAACGGACTAGTAAGAGTACATACCAAAAAACCAGAACTTATGACCCTCAAAGCAGGAGAGTTTTTTGATGTTAAAATCAAACGTGGCCTTCTCGGATTCAAATTTATAGATAGAGCTATGTTCGAGTAAATTCTATGACTTTAAAAACAAAAATTTGTTTACAAACAAGTACAGAAAATTTAGGTGAATAGTTTGAATCTAAAATACAATGTATCTCTAAAAGAGAAACACACTTTCGGATTAGAAGCAAGTGCTGAAGCATTTGTGAAAATCCAAAATGTAAGTCAAATCAAAACTGCTTTACAACTTCCTTATAAAAGCAAAATGGTTCTTGGAGGAGGTTCCAATGTTGTCTTTACACAAGATTATCTAGGCTTAGTGATGGAGCTAGATATAAAAGGTATCCAAGTAGAAAAAGAATACAAAAACTCTATCCACCTTAAAGTTGGGGGAGGAGAAAACTGGCATCAAACCGTTTTATGGACGCTAAGAAATAATTATGGCGGACTAGAAAACTTGTCTCTCATCCCAGGCAAAGTAGGCGCATCACCTATTCAGAACATCGGTGCCTACGGAGTAGAGTTAAAAGATATTTTTATCAAGCTTAAAGCACTAGAAAAAAGTACAGGCAAAGTCAAAACCTTCTTCCAAAAAGATTGCCAGTTCGGATACCGTGATAGCTTTTTTAAAAACAAAGGCAAGGGTAAATACATCATCCTTGAAGTTTATTTTTCGTTGACAAAAAATAATCATAAACTAAACACGGCCTACGGAGCGATCAAATCAGAACTCGCTAAAAAGAAAATCGAAAATCCGACCATCCAAGACATCAGCAAAGCCGTCATTAAGATCCGTCGCTCCAAACTTCCAGACCCTAAGAAGATAGGCAACGCAGGATCCTTCTTTAAAAACCCCATTATATCAAAGACCAAATTCAAAACTATCCACAAAAAGTTTCCGAAGTTGGTTCACTATCCTGCTCCGAATGGAAAAGTAAAACTTGCAGCGGGTTGGCTTATTGACCGATGCAATTGGAAAGGGAAATCTATCGGTGGCATCATGGTACATCCCAAGCAAGCACTGGTACTGACCAATCAAGGAAAAGGAGAAGCTAAAGATTTGCAAAAGATGATTAAAAAAATCATCACTTCTGTAAAGAAGAAATATGATGTGAGTTTAGAAGCTGAGGTCAATTTGGTTTAATTTCCAGCTCATTATCTATTGGATTCTCCCAATCGTTCAACCTTTGCTAACCACTTTTATCTAAAAGTCGTTTTTGACAATCTTAAAAGGCCAATAGTAGAAATTTTTACTTTTTTTCACGCCTACAAAATGCATGGTTAGTTTTTTCAAGGCCTTGTTACTTGGGCTACCAAAGGCTAATTTATATTACCAAGAATGACGCAAGTATGCTGATGATACGTGCTGTTTTTGTTGACACAGGTGTTTTGCGTAAAGAAGAATATGATCATGAGTATGACTACCTCATCAAGAGAATGACCGTTTTTGGGAATTTCTATTTAGCATCTGCAGAATTGAATAAGCAAGAGTTTAAAGAAAAGGATATAGAGGAGTATATAGAAATATATTGTTTGTCTATCTATCCCTATCTCACCGCAAAGGGTAAAAAGCTATATCGTAATCTGAGTTAAAAAATATCGTTTGTGTCTAATCTAAATCCAGTCGAGTTCTTTCAGTAGAATTTTGCTAAGTAGTTTACAAAATTTGGGAGAATGAATTTAATTTTTCTGAAGCTAATAACTTTATTGTAAATTAGAATCTGTCAGTAAACAAAGCTAATATCAAAAACCATGAAAAACCTATTTATACTCGTCTTACTTTTTTTTGCGATCAGTTCATATGCGCAACAAGATACTTGCCTATGGCTAAAGACAAATGCAGAATGGTGCTATGCAGAATGGGCCAATAATAGCAACAATGATATCATCCAAATTAGAATTTTGGGAGATACTTTAATAGAGAATCGATTATGCTCTGAAATGTATTTGTTTCATGAGGGGGTATTAGTGGAGCAAAGCAAATTGATTTGTTACTATGATGAGCAAAGCCAAGAAGTCTATTTTAATGAAGACGATGCTTTTAAACTCTTGTATAGTTTTTCATCCAATTTACTAGTAGGAGATACAGTAGAATATTTTTTACCTAGCAATTTTGTTTACTATGATATATCCTCTACTAGTGGCTCATTTGAACCTACGGAAGAATCTTACAGATATACCTATCAAGGAGAAGAAGTAATCGAATTACCCAGTGGTGAATCTTTGCGCATGTTAATAACTACCCCTGCTGTATTAAATGTTGATTATACACGCTTTTTCTATGGAAGAATCATAGAGGGAATAGGCCCGAGGTCAGGCTTTTTAGGTAAAGGACC
The DNA here is from genome assembly GCA_938022165.1 of uncultured Saprospiraceae bacterium. GTDB lineage: Bacteria > Bacteroidota > Bacteroidia > Chitinophagales > Saprospiraceae > JALZVN01. The sequence continues at coordinate 52,191 of CALIEI010000133.1, forward strand.
TAAACAGTTGACATCAGGCTTTGGTCCATTTTTCAGAAACTTTGAAAGTTCGGATCTCACATACATAGTACAAGAAGGCTGCTTGGTAACCTCTGTTCAAGATATAGATATTGCTTCCATTCAAGTATTCCCAAATCCTATATCTAATATTCTAAATATTCAATCGGACCAAGGCGACATCCTTCGGGTGAGGTTGTATTCAAGCCTAGGTCAAATTATGCTGGATCAATCGGTGCACAATACAGAAATTGAAATTTCAGTGAATGGATTCACTCCGGGTATATACTGGTTGGATGTAGCGCTGCTGAATGGCTCACGGTACAGAGAAAAGGTATTGGTGTTGGATAGGGAATAGGATTTTCTGAATTCATAACATTGGTATAACGAGGCGAAGCGGTTTAGCTGGAGCCCTAGATGGACAAGGGATCGTCAGCGGCATGAGACATTTTGGTGGACAACATCGATGAGGGATTAAAATGCTCTTCTAGACATACTTACACCTTCACGTGCAAAATCCAATGTCTCATATAGCAGAGAGCGTGGTCTCGTCCATTGGTTTCACACTGAGCTTTCAGGGTGAAACTAATGGATCGAGATGGCCCCATAACATGCTCCTTACATATTCCAATCATATTCCAATCATATTCCATTGTATACCAAGTTTCTATGTATCCAAAGGCTAAAAATTGCGTATTTAAAGCTAGTTTCGCAGAGAAAATAGCAAGCTTATCTAGAATAAATCTAAATAATAATAGGCCTTACAGAAAGACCTATGGCAAGAACAAATAATATAAAAGCTTACTATCTTTGCGGTGTTTTATTAAAAACCAATTAAATCATCCATTTTGAGAGACAAAATTGCCAAAATAGGTGCTGTCTTACCCTTATTTTTCTTGAGTTCACAACTCAGCGCACAAACTATATTTTTAGCGAGTGGCGCAGAAATCTTACCATACGCTTTAATACTGATCGTTGCCATCCTCATCTTAGGGGCAGTGTATCTTGTATCTGAAAGTTTTGTGAGAATGGAGGCTAGAGAATTAGGCGTAGATACTGCAAAGAATAACTTTTCCATTTTACCAAATTCTAATGAATTGTTTGGTGGTAAGGTAGGAGGGCCAGCAGCTGGACAAAATATCATTTACCTGAAAAAGGGATTTGATATCAATCTAGAAGGGGCTGCCGAATACACAGTAGATGAAAATGCTTCTGTGAGCAGATTTGCAGTGCAACCAAAGAATTTCATCGGCATGTCGCCAATACCTAAGGTAGAAGTGAGTGTAGGAGATGAGGTTCAAGCTGGTGACGTATTATTTTTTGATAAGAAGAATCCTGACGTCAAATATTGCTCTCCGGTAAGTGGGGAAGTAATCGAGGTGAATAGAGGAACTAAGCGTTCTATAGCAGAGATAGTACTTCTTGCAGATAAGGAAATGAAATATCGTGCATTGCCACAGTTTGATATGGAAAATGCAAGCCGTGCGGAGTTGATCTCATATATGCAAGATACTGGAGCTTGGGCGCACATCCGTCAAAGACCTTATAATATAGTAGCTGACGCAAATGTAACGCCAAAGGCAATCTTTGTATCTACTTTTGATTCTGCGCCAATGGCACCAGACTTAGATATCATCATCGCAGGTAGAGGAAAAGAATTTCAAGTTGGATTGGATGTATTAAATAAGCTTACTCCAGGTAAAGTACACTTGGGACTAAATGCAAAAGATACAGATCCATCTCCGGTATATGAAGAAGCGACAGGTGTAGAAAAGCACTGGATACATGGTCCTCACCCAGCAGGAAATGTTGGTGTACAGATTCACCATATCGATCCAATCAATGCTGGTGAAAAAGTATGGACAGTAGGCGTACAAGATGTGGCGACTATCGGTTCTATCTTTTTGGAAGGAATCTACGATGCAGAAAGAGTAGTGGCAATCACTGGTGCTGAGCTTGTTCAACCTAAATATGTAACGACATACCTCGGTGCTAATATCGGCGACTTGCTTGCTAATAATGTGAAAGGCGATAACGTGAGAATGATTAGTGGTGATGTACTATCAGGTAAGAAAAAGGAAAGCAAAGAGTTTTTAGATTTCTTTGATGATCAACTGTCTGTGATAGCTGAAGGAAACGAATATGAAATGTTTGGTTGGTTGGCTCCTCAGTCACCAAGACCAAGTATCTCACCTACGTTTTTGAGTAACTTGATTGGTAGCACTTATACAGCAAATACAAATACCCACGGTGAGCGTAGAGCACTAGTAGTATCAGATCAATATGAGCAGGTAATGCCTATGGACATTTACCCGCAACACTTAGTGAAGTCTATCTTGGTGAATGACCTAGAAAGAATGGAAGGCTTAGGTATTTATGAAGTGGTTGAAGAGGATGTTGCTTTGTGCGAATTTGTTTGCACTTCGAAGCAGCCGGTACAAGAAATAATACGTGAGGGTCTTACGACTATGATGGATCAAGAATAATAGGACGAATAAAAATCAATTATAAAAATGGGCTTACTCCAGTTTTTACAAAAAATAGAACCAGACAAGAAAAAATCACCATTCTTACACACGCTGTATGATGGGTTTTTCACGTTTGCGTATGCACCTAATACCGTAACCAAATCAGGGACTCATATCCAAGATGGTATGGATCTGAAGCGTACCATGTTTATCGTGGTAATAGCTATGCAGTTGTGTTACTTGTTTGGTACCTATAATATAGGTCACCAACATTTTGCTGCTTTAGGGGAGCACACATCGTTTCTTTCAGGTTTCCACTTGAAGTTGGTGTACGGACTAATGAAGTTGTTGCCACTATTCGTAGTAGCTAATGTAGTTGGACTAGGAGTGGAGTTTATCTATGCAGCTAAGAAAGGCCACCCGATAGAAGAGGGTTTCTTAGTATCCGGTGCATTGATTCCATTGATTATGCCACCAGATTTACCATTGTGGATATTAGCAGTATCTGTAATCTTCGCTGTAGTACTTGGTAAAGAAGCATTTGGTGGAACAGGTATGAATATTATGAACGTGGCTTTATTGTCACGTGTATTTATCTTCTTTGCTTACCCGACTTATATCTCAGGTGATGAGGTATGGATCTCTGGTATCATGAAAGAAGGTACTGAATATATGGGTGCTTCTTATGGCATGATTCACGGGGTCTTTGATTGGATCTTTGGTGGACTCGGCTGGTCTACCTTCGGTGAAGGAGGCGCCGCCGTCATAGATGGATATACCGGAGCTACTCCACTTGGTCTAGCAGCCAAAGGAGGATGGGAAGCTGTAACGGATGTATACTCACCAGCTCAAATGTGGTGGGGTGCTATTCCAGGTTCTATAGGAGAAGTACCTAAGTTGTTTATCATTATCGGAGCTGTGATGCTGGTAGGTGCTAAGATCGCTTCTTGGAGAATCATGGTTTCTATGTTCATTGGAGCTTGTGTAGGTGGTATGTTGATCAATCTTTGGGGTGCTAATCCATTTATGGAAGTACACTGGTTGAATCACTTCTACATGGGATCATTCTTCTTTGCGATGGCTTTCATGGCAACGGATCCAGTAACTGCTGCTCGTACGCAAACAGGTAAGTGGGTATATGGATTTTTGATCGGTGTAGTGGGTATGGTAATACGTGTATTGAATCCTGCCTATCCGGAAGGATGGATGCTAGCGATTCTTTTCATGAACGTATTTGCTCCATTAATTGACTATTATGTTTTAGAAGCAAACGTAGCTAGAAGACTAGCGCGTGCAAAGACTTCTTCTGCTGTTGGAATGGAACAAGCAGAACCACAGTTAACTGTTTCTGAACACTAAAAAAATTAAAGTATTAGAATATGGGTGATACTAGATATACAATCATTTTTGTCTTGATCTTGAGTTCTGTAGTAGCATTATTGCTTACAGGATTTAGAGAGGGCACAAAGGACCTAGCTAAAGCAGGTGAAGAAATCTTTAACAAAAGAGCGATCCTTACTACTATAGCATCTGAACTAGGTGAAGGCGTAGATGTGAAAGCATTATCTGCTGATGAAATAAATGAAATCTTTTCTTCTAAGATGGAAGAGAAGGCACTCAACATGAAAGGCGAGGAGCTTTCTATGGAAGATATCAAAGATGCGGGTTATCCGGGAGGAAGAGTTATCGATATCGATATCAAGAAAGAAAAGAAGAAGCCAGAAATGGATAGAATCTTACCACTGTATGAATACAATGGTAAAGAGAAAGTGTACATCATGTCCGTAATTGGTTCTGGACTATGGGATTTGATCTGGGGGAATATCGCTGTAAGAGCTGATAAGTCTACGGTAGTAGGAGCTAGTTTTGATCACGCTGGTGAGACGCCAGGTCTTGGTGCTGAAATAAAAGACAATCCTAAATTTCCTGCATCTTTTGCTGGAAAGAAAATATACAATGGCACTGGAGACTATGTTGGTATCACTGCTAGAAAGGGTGGTGCAGTAGACATGAATCACGAAGTAGATGGTTTGTCTGGTGCAACAGTGACAGCAGATGGTGTTACTGAAATGGTGGTAAGAGGTTTGAAGTATTATGAACCTTACTTACAAAAGAAATAATTCAAGAATAAGAATTCTATTTACGTAGAACTTAAAATAAATTTAAAATGGCTGAAACAGCAGTAGCGGAAAAGAAAAAAGAAGGATTTGCGTTTGGAAAAAAAGAACGTAAACTTATTTCTG
>CALIEI010000134.1 GCA_938022165.1 uncultured Saprospiraceae bacterium
CTCTGGAAACTAGCGGATTGCAAAAAATAGGTTATTTTGGATGAGATTTTTTATTTTCGAAATTCAGTGATGCCTGAGCACGCCTATTTATAGTCGCACAGGCATCAGTGGATTGAGAAAATGAAAAATATCGCCAAAAGAACCATTTTGTGCTTTCGTGAGTTTTCGGAGTGGACTCAATTATAGCCAGCTTACTTTTAAAGCTTATGTTTTGCTATCTTGAAATAATCAAAAATAGAAACAAATGAATCCTAAGTCACTTTTTAGCATATTTTTATTATTCATAATCGGTTCAATTGTCAACGGGCAAAACTCAGAACACATCCAAAGTTTTGATGTAGAGATAATACTCAATAAAGATAGATCCATACAAGTAACGGAAAATATAAAAGTTACTGCGCTGGGAAGTAAGATCAGACGAGGAATAACCCGGAGTTTACCGACCTATCGGAGAATAGATGGACAAAAATTCAGTACCAAATATAAGAATGTCCAGATCCTAAGAGATGGTCAACAAGAACCTTTTATAAAAGAAAGAATCAATGCTGATCTGGTTTATTATATCGGAGAAAAGAATGTTTTTCTTGAACCGGGTACTTATAACTATACCATTAGCTATGAAGTACCTAATCAGATAATGACTGGGTCTAATGGAATACAATTGCGTTGGAATGCCATCGGTAATGATGTGATATTTAGCTCTAAGAGAGCAAACATAACAGTAAGTGCTAGTGAGGCGATAGGATTCAAGGATGCAAAAATGTACCTCGGAGCATATGGGTCTGGCGAAGATCAAAGCAGAGTAAATACAACAGAGAAAGATGGTAAAATTATGTTCTCTGTACCTAGCGGATTACAGCCAAACGAAGCGGCGACTATAGAGATAAATTTGCAAGAAGGCTCAGTAGCGACACCTACTTTTTTAGAAGAAAAAAGTTCACTCCTTACTCTTGGCCTTGGCGGTCTGGCTATGTTGTTTTATTTTCTAATTACATGGTTTAGGTATGGAAGAGATCCCAAACCAGATCCTTCTGCACTACTATACGATACACCGCAGAATTTGTCACCCGCATCTATTAACTATATTGATAAGGAAAAATATACCAATCGTGCCTTGACTAGCTCTATTATTGCTTTGGCCATAAAAGGTTATATCAAGATTAAGAAAGAAGGTGAATCAGGCCTATTTAAAAGTGAAGTATATGTTATTGAAAAGCTGAAAAATTGGACTTCTGATCTACCTTCTGAACAAGTTGTGCTCTTGCAAACCCTATTCGTCAATAATCGGGTGATTTATCTAGATGGCGAATACAGCCCTGTAGTCAAGACTGCGATAGGTCAACATAGGGATAAGGTTTATAATCAGCATAAGCAGTTTGTCAAAAAGGGAAATAATATAAAGTTTATACTTCTTCCAATCTTGATATTAGTTTTGGTTTTGATTGCTTCTAGCATATTGGCCAATACGATTGAAATCAATAGTTATCCTCATTTTAGTAATCTTGCTTGGTTTGTTCCGGTTAGTATTGTAGGTATTCTTATCTATAGATATTTGATCATTCAGCCAACGGTAGAAAAAGTAAACCTCCAAGAAGAAATCAAGTCTTTCAAACATTATATAGAAATGAGTTTGGATGATCTAACTGCTCTGGATAATGCACCTACCAGAGATATCGCTCACTTTGAATCATTACTTCCTTATGCTTATGCGCTTGGCGTAGAAAACAATTGGTCAGAATCCTTTTCGAAGGTATTAAGTCAATCCAATTACAAGCCAAGCTGGAGTGGAGGATATTATTATCACGCTGGTTTTCATACTGGCCTCAGTCGAAGTGTATATTCAACAGCAACAAAGCCACAACAATCTTCCAGCGGCGGCGGCGGTGGTGGTGGATTCTCCGGCGGCGGCGGTGGCGGCGGTGGAGTAGGGGGCTGGTGACCAACTGTCACGTAGTGAAATATGTCCAGTGGACATATTTAAGGCAGGAACCGAGGCTCTGTCCGAGGCGTGAATAAATAGTAATTAAGAGAATCAAATTAAAAAAGTAAAACAAGCACAAGTAACATGTTTACATACTTCCAGTATAATTTATTATGCCTAAGTACCAAGTCTACGTCATAGAACTCAATCGAAAGGTGTTCAACGAAAGTGCTCGTTTTCGTAAAGCAAATCCGCAGTTCAATCCCGTACTAGAATGTCTTTATGTAGGTATGAGTAGCAAAGATCCGAAAGAAAGATTTGAACAGCACATCAAAGGACATACCAGCAAACGAGGACACAAATTGGCTTCCAAGCTAGTCCAGAAATATGGCAGCTTTCTTAGACCTAGCTTGTACAGTCATCTAGAACCCGTAAGAACTAAAAAAGAAGCGCTAGAGTTAGAAGAAAAACTCACCCTCGAATTGCGTAGACAGCGATATGCGGTGTGGTCGAATTAAACTAGGATTTAATCTTCTTTTTCCTTTTTTCTTCTTTTGCTGCTTGTTTAGCTGCCTTCTTTTCTCGCTTTAATTTTTCGTCTAATTCTTTTCCATACATTATTTCTAAGGCATCGACTGTTTCAGTATTTAATTGACCTTGTGGCAGTTGGTTTTCTATTTGAAAATTTTTCAACGCTATTCTTACATCATCAGAATATTGTTTATCTAATTCTCCTTGATAATAATTTCTACTTTTTAAAGCAGTTTGTAATTCTAAAATAAACGTATTAGTTATTTGGCTAGGGCATAATATTTCTGTCCAATCTGGATGACCATCAGGCATCATACTCTTCGCATAACATTTTCCAGGTTCGCTATTTTTCTTAAAATCTTCAGGTTGCGCTATTAAAGAAGAGCAAAAGGCTGTAATAATAAAAAGCGATAAAAAACAATTTAAGATTTTCATAATTGGATCTTTTAAAACTAATAAGCTATACCAAGTGCATCTAATGTCTCTAAATCAAATTTCCCAATAGGTAATCTATTTTCTTTTTGAAGTTTTTGCTTTATAAATATATTGATTGTATGCAAAGAAGTTAACTTTTGCTTGTTAATGTTTTTTTAAAACCATTATTATAACCAAAAGCCTCTCCTTTCATCATGTGATGGATCCAACCAAATAAAACAGTTCTTAAATCTTGGAATTTTGTGTGAAGGGTGACCGCCTGTTGCGCAGTAATATTGTTTTCATTATAATATGAATCAATAAATATAGGAAAAGGCTAGCTAAAATTATTCTCAAACCTAGCCCAGGGTGGGCGGTGGCATAAAGCAATGGGTGGAAACCCATTGTTTAAGGATGAATCGTTTTTAGTCCTGTAGGGACGACAGCGACAACGTTTCGTGTTTCATATATACGATAGTTAGCCAATTTTAAAATTAACAATCATAGTAAAGTTTACACCAGAAACTCATACAGTTCCAAAATATCTCTTTTGATATTCCGATGTGTTCAAAGTGGGTAAAATGGTTATTGAGTGAGGTATGATAAATTTATTCTGTCCTCCCGAGGATCAAGATGTTTGCTGTCGTCCCTACAGGACTCATTTATTGCTACTTTTTTGAATAGGGTTGCACCCTATCCTTTAAGCCTTGCTCCCTCTGGGAGCTTTGATTGATATCAGTTTATTTTATTTCTAATCAAATTTTTATTTTTTCGTTTTAAATTTAAATTTCGCATATCATAGAGTAATAAAGTCTAGATTTTGTTTTTAAATAAGTCTCTTGCAAGGTTCTATTAAATATTAAAGAAATATTGATTCTTATCTTAGAAAAAGTGTGAGGGATGACCGACAGATGCGAAGCAATATTGATCCAGTGGATCAACTATAAGGAGGCTTCCCCGTATGACTAAGTCGGACGGGGAACCGAAAGCCCCTGCTTTCGGCATGTAAGATCTAAATCGGTAAAACAGTTCTTAAATCTTAGAATATCGTGTGAGGGGTAGTAAGGATGGGGCGCCCTAGCCCCAGTCACAGCTTTTTCAGCTGGGACCGGAGCGCAGCGCAGTCCTGAATGGCCCGACCCTGACAATCGCTCTTTCTGCGATTTGTCAGTGGGCACACCCAAAAAATAGAACTACAAGCAGATAGATCTATCATATTTGGCCAATATTACCGCGCAAAAGAGGCTTTAAATACCTATTTTTGCAGCCAAATTATTTGAATCGTATGGCTGGCAATATTGTAGAGGAAATAAAAAGGAGGCGAACTTTTGGGATCGTGAGTCACCCGGATGCGGGCAAGACGACTTTGACGGAGAAGTTGCTGTTGTTTGGTGGTGCCATCCAAGTCGCTGGTGCGGTGAAGTCAAATAAGATCAAGAAGTCTGCTACTTCGGATTTTATGGAGATAGAAAAGCAGAGGGGGATCTCGGTGGCTACTTCTGTGATGGGATTCGAATATAAAGGGCTCAAAATAAATATTCTGGATACGCCTGGTCACAAGGATTTTGCTGAAGATACTTTTCGAACTTTGACTGCAGTGGATAGTGTGATCGTAGTGATTGATGTAGCAAAGGGGGTAGAGGAGCAAACAGAAAAATTGGTAAAGGTGTGTCGTATGCGAAAAACGCCGATCATCGTATTTATCAATAAACTGGATAGAGAGGGAAAAGATGGTGAGGAGTTGCTGGATGAAATAGAATCTAAACTGGGACTCTCTGTGTGTCCGCTCTCTTGGCCGATAGGAATGGGGAAGCGATTCAAAGGTGTATATAGTATGTATGAGAAAAAGCTAGTGCTTTTTCAAGCGCATGGAAAACAGGATGGTGAGGAGAAAATAGAAATTACAGATCTAAATGATACGGCACTTGAGGAATATGTTGGAGAAGAAGCAGCACAGGCCTTAAGGGAGGAGGAAGAAGTGGTCTCTGCTGTATATCCTGAATTTGATAAAGAGGCTTATACCAAGGGGGAATTGTCTCCTGTGTTTTTTGGATCGGCGATTAATAATTTTGGGGTAAGAGAATTATTGGATTGTTTTGTGGACATTGCGCCTTTTCCTTTGCCTCGCCCTACTGAAGAGCGAATGGTAGATCCATTGGAGGATAAGTTTTCTGGATTTGTATTTAAAATACACGCCAATATAGATCCGAGGCATAGAGATCGTATCGCTTTTATGCGGATTTGTTCTGGAAAGTTTGAACGTAATACCAACTACTTTCATGTACGCCAGAAAAAGAAAATGAAGTTTTCTAACCCGACTACTTTTATGGCTTCTAAAAAGGAAGTGATAGATGCTGCGTTTCCTGGTGATGTAGTGGGCTTGTATGATTCTGGAAATTTTAAAATTGGTGATGGCCTGACTGAGGGAGAGTCTTTGCATTTTAAAGGGATTCCAAGTTTTTCTCCAGAGATGTTTAGATATGTGGTCAATAAAGATCCTCTCAAGACGAAACAGTTGAATAAAGGATTGATACAATTGATGGATGAAGGAGTAGCGCAATTGTTTACTCGTAAATCTACCAATCAAAAGATAGTCGGAGTCGTTGGAGCGCTACAATTTGATGTGATACAATATCGACTGAAGCACGAGTATGGTGCTAGCGTTGCATATGAGCCAGTCAGTTTGCATAAAGCGTGCTGGTTGAGTAGTGATGACGATCAAGCGATGAAAGAATTTGAAGAAAAGAGAAAAAGAGACTTGGCTTTGGATACTAAGGGCAATCTTGTTTACCTAGCGGAATCAAGCTGGGCTATGAAATTGGCCCAAGAGAATCATCCCGAAGTAAGTTTCCATTTTACAAGCGAAAAGTGAATTAATGTTCAATTAACAATTAACAATTATCAATGTGCAAAATAGAGTATGGATTAATAATTGCACATTGTTCATTGAAAATTTATAATTAAAAATTATGTCTCAGCAAAACGAGCAATTTAAAAAACTAGTTTCCCACTGTAAAGAGTACGGATTCATTTATCAATCGTCTGAAATATATGATGGATTGGCGGCAGTGTATGATTATGGCCCATATGGCGTAGAGCTTAAAAATAATATTAAGCAATATTGGTGGATGGCTATGACTCAGATGCATGAGAATATCGTAGGGATAGATTCGGCGATCTTTATGAGCCCAAGCGTGTGGAAGGCCTCTGGTCACGTCGATGCGTTTAGTGATCCTATGCTGGATAATAAAGATAGCAACAAACGATACCGTGCAGATCAACTGATAGAAGAGTACTGTGAGAAGATAGAAAATAAGATCAAAAAGGATGTGACTAAGGCGGCTAAGAAGTTTGGTGATGACTTCGATGAAGCGCAATTTAGAAGTACTAATCAAAGAATAATAGATCGGCAATCCAAGATTGACGCTACGCTAGGCCGCATGAATGATCTTCTCAAGGCGGATGACATGGCTGGTTTGAAAGAAATGATTGAAGAATTAGAGATCACTTGCCCAGTGTCTGGATCAAAAAATTGGACGGACATTCGTCAGTTTAATTTGATGTTTAGTACACAGTTAGGGAATATAGCTGGCGAAGAAAGTAAGTTGTACTTGAGGCCTGAAACGGCGCAAGGTATTTTTGTAAACTACTTGAATGTACAAAAAACCTCCAGACAGAAGTTGCCTTTTGGTATTGCTCAAATAGGAAAAGCGTTTAGAAATGAAATCGTGGCGCGTCAGTTTATTTTCCGTATGCGTGAGTTTGAACAATTGGAAATGCAGTTTTTTGTGAAGCCGGGTACACAACAAGAGTGGTATGCACACTGGAAAGAAGCAAGATTGAATTGGCATAAGGCCTTGGGTACTGATGCATCTAAATTGAGATACCATGATCATGAAAAGCTTGCACATTATGCAGACGCTGCAGTAGATATTGAATTTGAATTTCCATTCGGTTTTAGAGAACTAGAAGGTATTCACTCAAGAACTGATTTTGACCTTGGTGCGCACCAAGAGTTGTCAGGAAAGAAATTGCAGTACTTCGATCCAGAATCAAATGAGAGTTATGTTCCTTATGTAGTAGAGACTTCTCTAGGTTGCGATAGAATGTTCCTAGCGATGATGGGCAATGCACTACAAGAAGAAACGGTACCTGATGCTGATGGAAAAGACTCGACAAGAGTATTGCTAAAACTACCATATCCTATCGCTCCAGTAAAATGCGCTGTGATGCCTTTGCTTAAGAACAAGGAACAACTTACTAGCAAGGCTAGAGAAGTGTTGGATAAATTGAAGTTTGATTTCAATTGTCAGTACGATGAAAAAGACGCAATCGGTAGAAGATATAGAAGACAAGATGCTATAGGTACACCGTTCTGTGTGACCATTGATTTTGATACTTTAGAAGATGACACGGTTACAGTTCGTGATAGAGATACTATGAAGCAAGAGCGTGTAAAGATTGATGAAGTAGCTGGAATAGTGAGTGGTAAAGTGGCTATGAAGAGTTTATTTAAAAGTGTTACAGCTTAGTCAAACTTGTCTATCTTAATGTTGGATATTTTTTCAACATTAAGATAGTTAAGGGATTAAGGGTGTTAAGTTTATTAGTGCACGCTAGAAATGAATTCATAATTCATCACTCATAATTCATAATTATTTTCCAACATTAAGGTAATTAAGAGATGAAGGGCATGAAGTTCATGGAGCTTAATTTTTCTTAATACCTTAATCTTCTTAATGGTTTAAATTTTTGAATTTTTCCTCTTTACCTCTAAGGTGGCATTAAAATATTTAATGCCAGGTACTTTGGAGCGGCAACTCATATATACCCAATATCTTTTTAGTGGATGGTTCAACAATGAAGTTTAGTGAAATACAACTTTGTTTAGGAAACAGTTTATTGCAGTCGTTATTTATAAAGTACTTCAACAAATCTATTTCTTCTACTGAAGGAGTCCCAAGTAACTTTATTATCTCAGTTTTATTTAGCGTGGTAATACAAGCTTGATAGTCTCTTTGAAGAATTGTTAGAAAATCATTCTTAGCTATGAAAATGTTTGTTCCTTCTTTGCTTTCCCAATCTTTAGTTACTAACTCCGTTAGTTCAACTATTTCAATACAGATGACGGGTTCAATTGGAGGTGAAGGTGCTCGATTAGAAAGCTTTGCTCCAGAGCAAGAGAAGAATATAAATAAGGACGATAGCATTATTGTTCTTATCATCCTATGAAACTACATTTTACTTGCAATAAGTAAATCCAAATTCGTGCAATGAATCCCAAATCTTGCCCCGATATAATTATTGGTAAGCGTGCCCTTATAGATATAGACACCATGTCTTAGGCCTGGATGCTGATAAAGCAAATCCTCTATACTTCCAGTATCACCAGCTTGCAATAAGATAGGCGTAAGAATATTACTGACCGCTATCGAGGCCGTTCTAGGCACCTGAGAAGCAATATTTGGTACACAATAATGTATAACCCCATGCTTGACAAATGTCGGTTTGTCTAGAGTTGTTAGTCGTGATGTTTCAAAACAACCGCCTTGATCTATACTGACATCGATCAGTACAGAGCCATCCTTCATCTTAGAGATCATATCCTCCGATACAATCATTGGAGTCCTACTAGATTCAGAATGAATAGCGCCAATCACTACTTCGGCAGAGATAATTTCCTTTTCTAGCTGCATAGGATTGAGCGTGGAAGTATTTAGTCTTGTACCTATGATATTCTGCAAGCGCATCAGCTTGTACACATTGTTGTCAAAGATCCTAAGATCTGCACCTACGCCTAGGGCTGCTCTGATAGCAAACTCAGCTACTACACCAGCACCTAGGATAACAACCTTTACTGGAGGTACCCCTGAGATACCGCCTAGTAGTATTCCTTTGCCTCCTTTTGATTTACTTAATAAAGATGCTGCTGTGGTCATCGCACTAGTTCCGGCTATCTCGCTCATGATACGCACTACAGGATAAGATCCTACATCATCTTGAATATACTCCATCGCTAGAGCGATCACTTTTTTCTCTTTGAGCTTATGAATATACTCTGCAGTAAGCGAAGGTAGCTGCAAAGGAGAGATTACGATCTGTTCATGCTGACACAGTTCCAACTCTTCCATTGTTAAAGGGGAGACCTTGAGGATGATGTCGGACTTGTAAACTTGTTCTTTGCTATAAGCT
>CALIEI010000135.1 GCA_938022165.1 uncultured Saprospiraceae bacterium
AAAGAAACTCTTACATGCCATAGGTCTAAAAGGCATTCGATTTTTTCACAAGGATGGCCATCTCGGTTTATCTGAGTTTGCTCCTTTTGATAAAATTATAGTAACTGCTGCTGCTGAAGAGTTGCCACCAAAATTGTTAGCTCAGTTGGCTATCGGAGGTAGCCTAGTTATTCCTGTGGGCAAAGGCATGCAAACAATGATGCGCGTCACTAAAAAAGAGGACGGCTCACTAAAGACAGAAAAATTTGCCAAGTTCAAATTTGTGCCCTTTGTAAATGGGCTCGACACATAACAATGGCTAGGTAATAAATTTTAAATCGCCGATAACCTGAATTTTAAATTTGCAACATAGGCCTTACAATCGCAGAAAGCCTAAGACTTAAATCGATTTGATTTATAATTTTTCGGAAATTACCGAACCATTCAATAAAGTAAAAGGGGTGGATTTTTCCACCCCCCGTTTTATCTAGAACCTTTAGTATTTATGGGTACATTTAATATATGCACCTTTTGGTCAATCGTTTTATATTTTTCTCCCTTTAGCCGTTCTTGATGATACTTTCGTCTTTTTGATTTTTTTGAGATCAATCATCAACGCAGAGTAAGCACTGTCTTTATCTGTAAAGTAGGATCTTCCGTCGTAGGTAATCGTCCCTCCACTTCTTTTCCATTCTTTCGCTAGCAAAACATATCTATCTCCTGCTTTTGGATTAGCTCCAAACATCAAAAATCTGCTATCATCATCTTCAAATGATACCGCGATTCTGTCACTCTTTGGATTGGAGACTAGTACACCTGGCGTACCTTTGGTGATCACGATCTCTTCTACTTTACGTCCGTTAACCATACGAACCTTACCGTCTTCGATCTTAGATTCGCCGGATTTATAGTCGCGATATAAAGTAATGTCTCTTGATAAATAAAATTGGATTTTACTCAAGTCTGATTCAGACCAAGCATTTTCTACTTGTAAATCTTGTGTAAATGGGCTAAGCCTTGGGCTACAGTTAAATAAGCTAATTGCGAAGGCACTCAAGACCAAAATTTGGAATACTTTCATATCAATGGTTTTTATTTATTTAAAACATTATTCTAAAAACAATATATACAAGAAAACGTCTCAAAGCCACAGCATTAATACAGTTTAACCGGTGGTTAACTCCATTTTAACGTCACAAAACCTACGTTTCTTGTCATTTCTGTGCCGCCTTTATCTGCACATTGTATGTATTATTTAATATTTAAAAAACCGGAAGGAAATATGATAGCAAAATATCTAAAATTCAAATCCTTCCCCCAAACTCTATATTTGGGGCTTTTTATGTGCATTCCTTTTATGATGCAAGCTGAAGTAGAATATTCAGAAACCTTGACAGTAAATTCTGAAGAATTCGAGATTGGTAATTTTTTATCTTGGGTGACATCCTCTGAGATAAACAGTAAAGCTTTTTATGTAGAAAAGTCTATTAATGGTGTTGATTTTGAAGGTATAGCTGACATCGACGCAGCTGGATTTTCAAACAAAGAAGTCACTTACCGTTACATGGACATACAAGTAACAGACAAAACTGTTTATTACAGATTGCGTCAGGAAGACAAAGATGGTACAGAGAGTATCACGCAGATGGTACGAGTGGAGAAAAAATTAACCAACAATTTCATGATCGCTGATTTCAGTGATATTGCAGTTCAGGATAATTTTTATGTGACTATTAATGCATTTAGTCCGGGAGAAATGGAATACACATTGAAATCTTACCAAGGTGATGTGATTTTCAATTCAACTAGAACGCTAGAAGAAGGACTCAATGAATTTGAAATCAACCTTAGAGATGAAAAAGCGGGTAAATACTCCGTTACTTTCAAAATAGGTGATGAAGTCGAAAAACTAAACATTTTTAGAGCTGAAGATGAATTCACTAGTAAGCCTAATGTTGCCAGTAAAAAAGGAAATAGTGGGGGATAATATTCATAATGAATATCTCGATCTATTGATATGAAAGATATTGGTTATTAAACCATAAACAATATTATTGTTTAACATACTTTGAGAACAAATTGGGCAGTTAGTAGCAATACTAACTGCTCTTTTTTCTTTTGGCTTGAAAGAAGGCCTGAAGCAATCGAGTAGACTCTTCTGCATAAGGCCCTTGCACTACTTTGGTTTTAGGATGTAGCAAATTAGGATACCGAGAATAGCCTTGCTTTTCATCTTTGGCTGCATATACCAGCCTATCGAGCTTGGACCAGAATAAGGCTCCAGCACACATGACACACGGCTCCAGCGTAACATATAGAGTGCAGTTATTCAGATATTTATACCCTACATTAGAAGTTGCTGTGGTGATACCAATCATCTCTGCGTGTGCCGTAACATCGTCTAACAGTTGAGTCTGATTATGCGCCCGAGCTATGATTTGATTTTGGCTCACTACTACTGCTCCTACAGGTACTTCACCACTATCATATGCCTTTTGAGCCTCCATAAAGGCTTGTTTCATGAAATATTCGTCGTCTTTTTGTTCTAACATATTATAAAGGCTTAAGCTTATCTGTTGTCAATTTTGGCCTAGAATGGCAAATCAATCTAAACTACTTTCAAATAAAGAGAAAAAGATGTAATTTTGCGCATGGAACAAGTAAATACTTTACAGAATTTATCTTCTCAAAACAGTCTTACTTCTAAGACTATACACGAAGCCCTTACATTTGATGACGTATTATTAATCCCTGCGCACTCGGAAGTGTTGCCAAGGGAAGTAGATATTTCAACCCAGTTGACTACTGATATTCGCATCAATGTACCTATCGTTTCTGCTGCGATGGACACCGTCACCGAAAACAATTTAGCTATTGCTATATCTCGTCAAGGAGGTATAGGCATGATCCACAAGAATATGTCGATCGATGCTCAAGCGGAAATGGTAAGGTCAGTAAAGCGGTCAGAAAGCGGGATGATCATAGACCCCGTTACTTTGACTATCGATTCTACCGTGGCAGATGCGCTCAAGCAGATGAGAACACATAGGATAGGTGGTATTCCGATCATAGATAAGGAACATAAGCTGATAGGTATATTGACCAATCGTGATTTGAGATTTGAGACTAACTATAATAAGCCCGTCTCTGAGTTGATGACGAGTACCAATCTCATCACTGCTCCAGTAGGAACGACGCTGGAACAAGCAAAAGAAAGTTTACAAAAAAATAAAATAGAAAAGCTCCCAGTCATTGATGACGATGGCAAACTGGTAGGACTGATTACTTTCAAGGACATTATGAAGGTGCAAAACTTCCCATTGTCTTGCAAGGATAAATTTGGGCGTCTAGTAGTAGGTGCAGCAGTTGGAGTAACCAATGACATCTTGGATCGAGTAAGTGCATTGACAGCTGTAGATGTAGATGTTATCACAATCGATACAGCACATGGTCACTCAGCTGGAGTGCTAGAAAGTGTCAGACGCGTGCGAAAAGAATTTCCATACCTTCAGATTATAGCAGGTAATGTAGCTACTGGCTCTGGTGCTATGGCCTTAGTAGAAGCAGGAGTAAATGCCGTGAAAGTAGGAGTCGGCCCTGGTAGTATCTGTACGACTAGAGTTGTGGCCGGTGTGGGCGTACCCCAGCTATCCGCTATTATGTATGCGGCACATGCGATCAAGCACACTGGCGTTCCGATTATAGGCGATGGCGGGATCAGATATACGGGTGATATTTCCAAGGCCCTGGCTGCTGGAGCAAGTACCATTATGGCTGGGTCATTGTTTGCGGGAGTAGAAGAAGCGCCAGGTGAGACCATTATATATGAAGGCAGAAAGTTTAAGACCTATCGAGGGATGGGTTCTATCGGCGCCATGGAGATAGGATCCAAGGATAGATACTTCCAAGATGTAGAAGACGACATCAAGAAGTTGGTACCAGAAGGTATCGAAGGAAGAGTACCATACAAAGGCCACCTTTCAGAAATCATGGTTCAGTACGTAGGAGGACTTCGTGCGTCGATGGGTTACGTAGGTGCAGGCAATATACCTGCGCTACAGAATGCACAATTTGTCAAAATCACGGGCGCAGGAATTATCGAATCTCATCCGCATGATGTGGTGATCACCAAGGAGTCGCCTAATTATAGCCGTAGATAATTGTTAATTATTAATGCAGCCCTACGATTGATATTGATAAATGCTAACCTGTTCAGTGATACTTAGTAGCACAACCATAATCGTGTTTTATTGGTCAAATCGAAGTTATTTGATTTAACGTCTAAATGCTAATGGCTAACAAGCTAACGGCTAACAAGCTAACGGCTAACAAGCTAACGGCTAACAAGCTAACAGGCTAACAGGCTAACAAGCTAACGGCTAAGCGTCTGGCCTAAAAGCAACTAGAGAACAAAATGAAAAATATACAAATAAACATATCAACTATTTCGTACATTTGCACTCGATTTAGCGGAAATTTTCATATTACTAATTTTAAAATTAACATAAAATATGCCTGCAACTAAAGCACGTACTAAAACCAAGTACAAAGTAAAAGACATCAACCTAGCGGATTGGGGTCGTAAAGAAATTGAAATAGCAGAACATGAGATGCCTGGTCTGATGTCATTAAGAGAAGAATATGGCAAGAAAAAGCCATTAAAAGGTGCTAGAATTGCTGGCTGTCTTCACATGACTATCCAAACTGCTGTACTTATCGAGACATTGGTAGCATTAGGAGCCGAGGTGACTTGGTCTTCTTGCAACATATTCTCTACGCAAGATCACGCTGCAGCGGCTATCGCAAAAGCAGGGGTTCCAGTTTTTGCTTGGAAAGGAATGAATGAAGAAGAATTTAATTGGTGTATTGACCAGACGCTTTATGGATTCAAAGGAAATAAGCCGTTAAACATGATCTTGGATGATGGTGGTGATTTGACCAATATGGTATTGGATGACAATCCAGAATTGGTGCCAGGCATCAAAGGTCTAAGTGAAGAAACGACTACTGGTGTACACCGTCTATACGAAAGAGTAAAGAATGGTACGCTTACACTACCTGCGATCAACATCAACGATTCTGTAACTAAGTCTAAGTTTGACAACAAGTATGGATGCAAAGAGTCTTGTGTAGATGCGATCAGAAGAGCAACAGATGTGATGATGGCTGGTAAGGTAGCAGTAGTAGCTGGATACGGTGATGTAGGAAAAGGTTCTGCTGCTTCATTAAAAGGAGCTGGTTGTAGAGTAATTGTTACTGAGATAGACCCTATCTGTGCATTGCAAGCAGCTATGGATGGCTTCGAAGTAAAGAAGATGAAAAACGCTATTCCAAGAGCGAACATCATAGTGACTGCTACTGGTAACAAAGATGTAGTTACAGAGAAGCACTTCAAGATGATGAAGGATCAAGCTATCCTTTGTAATATCGGTCACTTTGATAATGAGATCGACATGGCATGGATCAATAAGAAAGGAAATGCTAAAAAGACGGAGATCAAGCCTCAGGTAGATATGTATACGCTGAAGGATGCGAAGACTAAGAAGAACAAGAACATAATGATTCTTGCTGAAGGTAGATTAGTGAATCTTGGTTGTGCTACTGGTCATCCATCATTTGTTATGTCTAACTCTTTCACCAATCAAGTATTGGCTCAAATGGAACTTTGGAATAATACTGATAAGTATGAGAACCAAGTTTATATGTTGCCTAAGCACTTGGATGAGAAGGTTGCAAAGTTACACCTTGCAAAGATCGGTGTTGAATTGGAAGAACTTTCAAAAGAACAAGCTGACTATATCGGTGTGAAGAAGAAAGGACCTTTCAAGCCGGAATATTATAGGTACTAAGAGCGAGCTTTTAGCTGTTAGCGGTTAGTTGTTAAGAATAGGAAATAGCGATCGACAACTTGTTTTGTTGGTCGCTATTTTTTTTTGGAGTAATTGTTATTCAATTGATATTTTCGACAAGGGATAGGAACGAGCACGGAGATGGATAGATGCTGTGTGCATCCCTGTTTTTAGCTGGCTCCACAAGAGACAGATAATACAGCTGGATAAACCAGCATATAGACATCAAAGTAAAGTGGATAGCCCGGTGCTGAGTGAGCATTATACCTGACCGCTAGGAAAGGGATAATGCGATACCGAAGGATGGCGCCAAAAAGAAATACTAGTAAACTACTTTGAGTTGTGGTGCTTCTTGAATGACTCTGATATCTCTATGGTTTTTGATTCCTGAGATAATCGCCGCTCGATTCTCTTCTGAAAACGTAGCTAGATTGATATCAAACATACGTCCATGGAAAGTATCAGGACTTGACATCCAAAGTACGTTGTTTAATAATTTGTACTTGGTCGTTTCGTATGGAAACACAAATATATTCTCATCAGAAGAGGCTCCTTCCCAAAAAACGGTAAGGGCTTCATCGTCTACGATCACTTTCAAAACATTGCCTACTATCGGAAATACCATAATGGAA
>CALIEI010000136.1 GCA_938022165.1 uncultured Saprospiraceae bacterium
TATTGAGTCCATCAAATACAGCCTTGTCAACGAACACCGGAGGTATTTTTGCTGAGCTTTCAGGAGGATTTGTAAGATGGGATATTGGAGAAATGGGGATGGGTAATTATTCAATTCCGTTTCAAAATGGATTTAATAATAATGTACATCTAGACTTTGGAGTAACTTCCAGTGGTGCTGGTGCTGATGGTTATCTATTGGCAACAACTTCTAGAACAAATTCTGCAAACAGCCCGCTACCTTCTTCAATTTCAAATAGGATAATAGAAGGAGATGATACAGGACTTAACTTAGTAGATAGATTTTGGCAATTAGATGCCATCGATTTTACTACCCAACCTGGCATATCAGCTAGTTTAACTTATGATACGCAAAGTGAAATTTTAACTCCAAATACTATTGATGTGGAGCGTCTGGAGCTTATAGTTTGGGATAGTGTGCAAAATACTTGGGGGCAAAATACTTTTTCAAGTTTTATCGATGAAAATGTAGTTACATCGCCACTTGATCAATTTGGCTATTTTATGCTTTGGTCGAATACAACTACATCTGTGATTGATGCCGAAAAGTTGGTTAGTTTATCTGTATTTCCAAATCCTACCACTGATCTAGTTCAGCTTACTTTTGACAGTCCCTATTCTGAATCAGCAAGAATATTAGTTGTCAATACACAAGGACAGTATTTGCGAGAAAGAATAGTAGCATTAGATGCTGGACAAAATAGATTTCGATTGCACGTAGAAGATTTGCCGGATGGGATGTATCAACTTTTGATTTTGGGAGAATCCATCCAAGGCAGTGAATCATTAATTATTCATAACAACTAATTTTATCATATGGAAAAGAATATGTCAAGAATAGATGGGGTAGTGCGGCTTATAATTGCTGCAGCTGTTGCACTACTTTATTTCACAAACATCATTGGTGGGACATTAGCGATTGTTTTAGGTGTAGTGGCTATTATTTTTACACTTACCTCTTTTGTTAGCTTTTGCCCTTTATATAGATTATTTGGTATTTCTACTTGTAGAGTTAAGCAGCAAAACTAGACAGCAAAGTTTTGTTGAGGGTTGCACAATTTTTTTGTGCAACCCAATTTTGTTTACTTGTGTATATCTTCTGTAGAAACGATGTTAAGTGAAGATGCTGGTGAATAGATCATGGACGTGAGAAGAAATTCAGAATATTTATCAGAGCATTTGAAGGTGTAGAGAACTTCCTCCTGACACTTATTAATGATCGTCTTTCTAGTTTGCTATTAGAAAACGAGTTTTATGTACATTGCGTTAGTGCTCATCGTTTTATGATAGCCGTATTAATATTAAAGTCAAGAGGAATGCATAATCTTATTGATGTGGTAGGTGGTTTCAAAGTGATAAATCATATATCCATTCCAATTACGGATTATGTTTGTCAAAGTACATTTTGATAAAATTCAGTTTCGTCCTCTAGATGAATATTCAAAACAAATACAAGTGAAGCGTTTTTATTGGTTTTTATTGGTTTGTGTTGCAGCATTTGTTGCTTGTGATGATATGGGTGATTTTGATTCAAATCAAGATCAGCCAATCATCATGAAACTGATTGAAGATTATTCTCTATTGCCAGAACAGGCGATTACTGTAAGTGAAGATTCATCAATCTTTGCACAATATGCTATGCCTACTACGAAGTATAGTCATACCATATTGGGAGATGGTATTGAAGCAGAACAATTAGTGGTTGCTATCAACGAAAGAATCTATGAAGTGCAGTTAGAAGAGGATTATGTTTTTGAGGATATACGACCAAGACTATATGATGTGGACAATGACAATGAATTAGAGATAATAACCTTAAGAACCCATGTAGATGAAGGCGCAGGTGTAGTTATTTACAAATTAGAAAATGAAGCTTTGATTGAGTATGCAATAATAGAAGAAATAGGCACACCATTTAGGTGGCTTAATATTGCGGCGATTGACGATCTAGATAATGATGGAATAGTTGAGATTTTATGGGTGGAGACACCGCATATTGGTGGCACTTTAAAGGTTGCAAAAATTGAAAGAGGTACTCTCGATGTATTGGCTAGCACTAGAGAATATAGCAATCACGCTATAGGTGAACGTAATCTTTGTTTGTCTGTAACCATAGAGCAGAATAATCAAAAAGTAGTGTATGTCCCAAACCAAAACAGAGATAGAATACATGGCTTTGTATTGGAAAATAATGAATTGGTCAATGTTGATGTTGTCGATGAAGCCATTGATTTTTCAAGGCCTTTACATGCGCAGTATGAGTTTGAAAATGTAGTTGAAGACGAGGTGAACTGTATACAGTAGTGTCTGTGTAATTTCGGAGTGGACACATTTTTCGAAAGAATAAAAAACCGATTACTAGTTAATGATAGGAGGTCGTGCAGCATCTGTATGGCCTCTTAGCTATTTAAGGGTGCATTTTTTTTTGCGATAAGGATAGTAAGGGCGGACCGATAGGGACGGTGCGCGACCAAGCTTGTAGCCGAGCAGGCACGGGAGCGATAGCGCACCCCTGCATAGCCTGACTGTTAAGCATAGCTAGTGCGGCGGCTAACAGGATCGCCCAAATCAATAAAATGAAAATTACTTTCTTGGAAAACGCATTTTGTACTCAACGTCTACTTTACCCTTTTTGATAAAGTCTAACTTTCGTTTGACAAATCTTTTCTTGATGGGTTTGAGTTTTTCGGTAAAGAGGATGCCTTCGATATGGTCGTATTCGTGTTGTATAACACGCGCGTCAATACCATTGAAAGTTTCTGTGTACGTTTTGAAATTTTCGTCTTGGTACTGAATGGTGATTTGCTCTGGACGACTCACGTCACCTCGTACATCGGGAATGCTAAGGCAGCCTTCTTCATATTCCCATGGCTTACCAGTTTCTTCTAAAACTTTGGCATTGATGAAAGCTTTCTTGAAGCCAGTGACATTTTCGTTTTTCTCTTCCTTATTAAGTTGTAAGGTGTCGATCAGAAAAATCCGAATAGACATACCAATTTGTGGGGCGGCCAATCCAACGCCATTGGCATTGTACATAGTCTCCCACATATTCTCTAAGAGTATTTTTAAGTCGGGGTAGTCTTTATCAATTTCTACTGCTTTTCTTTTTAGTACAGTTTGCCCGAAGGCATATATAGGTAATATCATTCGCTTAAGCCGTGTAATGTTTTTTTTCTATGTATTGCTGCAAGATAATTACTGCAGCTATTTTATCTACAAGAGATTTATCTCTCCTTTTCTTTTTATTAATTCCTGAGCCAATAATGGTACGCTTTGCTTCTCGAGAAGTATACCGCTCATCCTGCAAAGTTACCTTAATAGATGGATATTTTACTTGGAAAGCTTCTACAAATGCCATTACCTGAGGAAGGTTTTTGGAAGGATTTCCATTTTCAAGTAGAGGTTCACCTACGACCAATTCTACTACCGTTTCTGATTCCATATACGATTTTAGAAAATCAAAGAGTATTTTAGTTTCAACGGTATCCAATCCAGTGGCTATCATCTGCATAGGATCACTAACTGCAATACCTGTTCTTTTTTTTCCGTAGTCGATGGCCATAATGCGACCCATGATTTTTGAATTATAAATGGTGAATTATAAATTATAAATGTGCTTTGCTGGCTTGTATAGTGTTTATCAAAAAATTATCTCAGCCGGCAGACTATTTTCGCCCAAAGTCAGCAGGGATTTCGCCCCACTTTTTGGTCTCCCACTTTAACAAGGGGTTTTCGAATTGGTTGTCATGAAGCCATTTTTCGGCTCTGGCTATCACTTCGTAGATGGTTTTGGTTTTTGTATTGCGTACCAATTTAGTATTGCACTTCTTATTATATACCCATTTCATCGCATGCCTACTGTCGGAATATATAGGGATCTTGCTATTCCGTTTTTTTAGATATGCTAGGCCATGTACTATAGCTAAGAACTCCCCTATATTATTGGTGCCTATTGGGAATTTTTGAATAAATAACTCATGCTGGGATTCTGTTTCTACTCCTCTATACTCTAGTGGGCCAGGATTGCCACTACAGGCAGCGTCAACACAAATGGTATCAAAATTAATGTCTGCTCTAGCCTCAGCAGTAATGGCTGGCTTTTTTGCATAATTACTTGTCGACATATGATCGGCAAAATTACCATGGAAGGCTGCTTCAGCTTCTTCTCTACTGGAAAATGATTTATACTTGGCAGCAGGATAGCCCTTTACCTGTAGTTGGCATTCGGCCCAGGATTCATATATGCCAGGATCATTTCCTTGCCATACAACATAATATTTTTTCTTTTTTGCCATCAGTCAACGAAATTAATGCAATTAGTGTGTAATAATAAGCCACTTTAAAATAAATATTCCAAATTTGATGGACAGTACATCAAGAATGTTCTTTTTTGCATCTAATAAATAACAGGGCGAATGTTTATAGACACTCACACACATTTATATGCTAAGCAGTTTGATGATGATCGAGCTGAAATGATACAAAGGGCGATAGACCAAGGCGTAGAAACCTTTTTTTTACCAAATATTGATGTTGTATCGATTCCGGGGATGCTTAAATTAGAGGAGGATTATCCCAATCAGTGTTATGCTATGATGGGCTTGCATCCTTGTTCGGTAGATGCAGACTTTGAATCACAACTGAATATCATCAAAGAACACTTTGATCAGCGAAGGTATGCAGCAGTAGGAGAGATAGGTATAGATTTATATTGGGAAAAGAAATACTATGAACAACAAGTAATTGCTTTTAAAGAGCAGATAAATTGGGCGATTGAAGCGGATATACCTATAGTAATTCATTGTAGAGATGCGACTAAAGAGGTACTTGAAGTGCTAACAGCGTGCAAACATGAACGATTAAGAGGTATATTTCACTGTTTTGGCGGATCGGTAGACGAGGCAAAAGCTATCATAGAGCATGGTTTCTTGCTAGGAATAGGAGGTGTTTTGACTTTTAAAAAATCTGGCTTAGATCAAACATTGAAGGAAATTGATCTTGATCATATAGTTTTAGAAACAGATTCGCCCTACTTGGCTCCGACACCTTATAGAGGTAAAAGAAACGAATCTGCGTACGTGAGGATTGTAGCTGAGAAATTGGCAGAAGTGAAAGGAATGCCCTTGGATGAAATAGGCCAGAAAACAAGCGAAAATGCTAGGAAAATATTTCAGATAGATCAAAAGATGGTCTAAGGACAAAGAGGGCGTCTAAAATTTTGAATATTAACATCAATTTGCAATATTTGTGGGAAGTGTACTTCATACAAGAAGTTTTTGAATGAATATTTAGGAGGGGTGCTCGAGTGGCTGAAGAGGTGCGCTTGGAAAGCGTATAAACCTGTCAAAGGGTTTCGAGGGTTCGAATCCCTCTCCCTCTGCAAAGAAATACGTACGAACAAATGACCAAATATGAACTAGAGAATACCAGCACAAGGAATTTTATACACTTGTGTCCATGAATTAAATAAAATTAAGCCTGGATTATCCTCCTTTTAAATGAAAAGCTTGCATCGTATGTAAGCTCCAGATTTAATAGGGGAATTTTATCGGCCTATATTTATCATATTTATATTTTTTAACGATATTAATGCTTTATTTAAAACCAATTCGTAAAAATTAATCGACTATGCGAAAATTGTTATTCTTTTCTTTACTGACTCTAGGTGTGATTTTGATTTCCGCCGACTTTAGTACTCTTTTGGCGCAAGCTGGAACTCCTGATACCACTGGCTTTCAAGCTTTAAAAGAAAAATTCATTGAGGGTGGATGGTCATTCATGACTTTTGTATTAGTATGTCTAATATTAGGCTTAGCTTTCTGTATTGAAAGAATTATTACACTAAACATAGCTACCACAAATACTGATAAATTGATCGAGCGTATCGATGAAAGTTTAAAATCAGGTGACGTGAATGGCGCAATGGAAGTTTGTAAATCAACTTCTGGACCTACTGCAAGTATATTATATGAAGGCTTGCGTAATGCTGGCAATGGCCCTGTGGCTGTTGAAAAAGCGATCGTTTCTTATGGCTCTGTTCAAATGGGTCTACTAGAGAAAGGATTAGTTTGGATCTCTCTATTTATCGCTATTGCACCGATGCTCGGGTTTATGGGTACGGTAATCGGGATGATTGGAGCCTTTGATGAAATCCAAGCAAAGGGTGATATCTCTCCACAGATTGTGGCAGGTGGTATTAAGGTAGCACTTTTGACTACTGTATTTGGTTTGATTGTAGCGATCATACTACAAGTATTCTATAATTACATCGTAAACAAGATTGATGGTATTGTTCTTAAAATGGAAGAAGCTTCAATTGCATTGGTAGATGTAATGGATAGAAACAATATTTTCAAATCATAATCTTAATACAAGAATTGTATGTATAAATTACTAACTAAAAATGGCCAGTTGTTTGCGTTCCTTTTGGGTGCAATCGCTACAGCGATCACAGTAGGATCGATAACGGCCAATTCAAATAAACACCTGTTGGATGCACCAGATGCAGCTAAAAGAGCTACTGAGATTGCAGATACAGGAATACTAAATACTGGTCTTAACGTTGTTGTTGCACTAGTATTTTTAGCACTAGCGGCTACTGTAATTTTTGGATTGATAAACCTAGCATCGAATTTTAAATCTTCTTTGAAGTTTATCATAGGATTTGCAGTATTGGTAATTCTATTTTTTGTTCTTAAAGGTTCAGCTGAACACGAAACAGTAGGCTCTCTTGTAGAGACTATGAAAGAGTTCAACATCGATGAAGGCCTCAGTAAAGGTATCTCTGCAGCCATAAAAGGTACTGTAGTGATGACTGTAGTAGCTGTAGGTTCTATGATTGTTTTTGAGCTTATTAATATGTTTAAGTAAACCCTTAACCTATGTTGAATAGAAAAAAGAATAGTAGACTAAGTAATGAAGTGAATGCAGGTTCGATGGCGGATATTGCCTTCCTACTATTGATCTTCTTCCTAGTAACTACGACTATCGATATTGATAAAGGTATTACCGTAAAACTACCGCCTTGGTCTAATGAAGAGGTTGATCCAACTAAATTGAATAAGAGAAATGTTTTCTCTGTGTTGGTGAACGCTGATGATCAACTTTTGGTAAGAGGTGAGCTTGCTGATGTAGAAGTATTGCGAGAGCGTACAAAGGAATTCATTATGAATCCTGAGAAGAGAGAAGATCTTGCTGAGAAACCTACAAAAGCGATTATATCTCTCAAAAACGATAGAGGTACGTCTTACGAGACCTATATACAAGTATATAATGAATTGAAAGCAGCCTACAATGAGTTGTGGACTGAAAAGCTAAATACAATTCCTGGATACTCTGATGCGATCTTTAATAGTGATCTTCCGATTGCTGTACGTAGAGAAGTTAGAGCAGAGATTCCATTTGTATTGTCTGAGGCGGAACCTACTGCATTCGGAGAAGAATAGTTGTAAACCATATTGTTTAAAGTTTAAACTTAAGAGATGTCAAAATTTACTAAAAAACGAGGGAAGGCTTCCCCAGCAATATCAACGGCTTCACTGCCGGATATCATCTTTATGCTTTTGTTCTTCTTTATGGTGGTAACAGTTATGCGTTCTTCTGATAGGCTAGTAGATGTAATTGTACCTGAAGCAACTGAGCTTACAAAATTGGAGAAAAAATCTTTGGTGAATCAAATATATATTGGGAAGCCAAAGGAGCAATACCGAGATATATACGGTTCTGCACCACGTATCCAATTGAATGATAAAATAAGTGATGAAGATGACATCCCGATTTTCTTGGAAAAACACAAAATTAAGGTGCCAGAAAATCAGAGAACAAAGATAACTACTTCACTTAGAGTCGATGGTAAAGTGACAATGGGAATTGTTCAAGATGTTAAAACTGCACTTCGTAAAGCGAATCAATTAAAAGTAAATTATTCTACTAGACCAAGCGGTAAGTAGTGAATTGATTTTAGCATAAAAAAAGGCGAATCTTCTTTGAAGATTCGCCTTTTTTATTTTGAAGCTTATCGCTGTTTATCTCAATCGATCTGATGACTTGACCAAGTTGTCATCTTTTTTAATGCTACGCATCGCTAAAACACTAAAGATAATTCCAAATATAGGAGATGCTAACCCAAATTCACCACTCACTAGAGAATTGGCTTGTAAGGACTGATAATCTAAATAAAAGAATACACCACTTAGGATCATAATCAAAATGCTGATCACCAAAGTCAGTCGACTGAGTGTAATCTGTAGACTACGATTTTTAAACATGAATATGGCTACCAGACTAGCTATAACACCTAAAACAGCTAAAATTTGAAATGTAATATGATCGTTGATATTAAGTTTGCCATCAGCTAGCATGCCTACCCCTGCCTGTTGAGCTCCAGAGACTGAAAAGAAAGACATAACGGGTAAAAACAATAAGCCTAGAACTACTGCTGCAAAAAGCAAAAAGACGGTTTGAATACGTTGCCACATAAATGTATATTTTTAGACCGCAAAGATACTCCACTAATACCTTATTGTAAAACATTTGTCTAGATTGAAATAAGGAATTCTACACAGCCAGATCAATATTATTCTATACTTTCGTAATATGTATTCTTTAGAACCCAGTTATTGGGAGAAAACCACATTCTTATCTGATATTGATATTGCCATTGTAGGAGCGGGCCTAGTGGGCACCTCTGCTGCATTATACTTAAAAAAGAAATATCCGAGTGCAAAAATAGTCGTGTTCGATAGAGGTTTTATCGGGTCAGGGGCTAGCACTAAGAATGCAGGCTTTGCTTGTTTTGGGAGCATATCAGAGATTCTAGAAGATCTTAAATCTACAAGCCATAATGAGACATTCGAGCTCGTAGCAAGGAGATATGAAGGGATGAGGCATTTGCTTGAGTTATGCGGCGAGAAAAATATAGATTTTGCAAAGAAAAGTGGATATGAAGTCTTCACTTCCACGGATCAAACTTTTACACAAGAGTGTATCCATCAAATTGACTTCTTCAACCAAGAAGTAAAGACCATAACGGGCTTAGAAAGTACCTATCAACTACAGAATGATAAAATCGAATCTAACCAGTTGAATGGCATCCAATCTTGTATCGTAAATCTGGCAGAAGGACAATTACATCCTGGAAAGATGATGCAAAGATTATACGCCCTTGCTAGAGAAGAGGGGGTTCTATTTTACAATGGTATTGAGATATCTTCAGTAGAGGATCACAGCGATGGAGTGCAGATGGCCTTGTCAAATGGTTGGTTAATTAAGTCAAGTAAATTATTATTAGCTAATAATGGATTTGCGCAAAGACTAATCCCGAATCTAGAGATTGAGGCGGTAAGAAATCAAGTAATATTAACAAGTGAAATTCCTGACTTGAAACTATCTGGAGCTTTTCATATGCACAAGGGTTACATCTACTTTAGAGACGTAGGATCTCGCGTTTTGATTGGAGGAGCACGTCATTTAGATAGAAAAGGAGAGACAACCGATTCTTTTGGATACAACACTTTGATAGAAGAGGTGTTAATACAGCTTTTAGAAGAAGTAATATTAAATAATAAGGACTATACCATTGAGCACAAGTGGAGTGGTATACTAGGAGTAGGTCCAAAAAAGTTACCCATCTTGAAAAAGTATAGTAGTCATGTATATCTAGCAGTTCGATTAGGCGGTATGGGTGTGGCATTGGGTAGCATATTGGGTCGAGATGCCGCTAAAATAATGTAAAACTATAGCTTGAATAAGGTAAAGTACATAGGTTCTATTTTTATATTGATACTCACTTCGATGGGATACCTTAATGCCCAAATTATTTCTACCTCTCAACCATCAGCTTCTGATACGACCAAAATAACCAAAATCAAAATCAATTTTTCGGACCTTGCAGAAGGATCAGTAGAAGACGGCGAAGAAATTAGAAAGTTGATGGGTAATGTCGAGCTTAGACAAGATAGCGTTTTTTTGACTTGTGATACGGCTACACTCAATGTTTCAGAAAATGCTGTTATTGCAAAAGGAGATGTTATCATTCAGCAAGGGGATAGCTTAAATATTTTTGCGGATTCTTTAGTCTATGATGGCAATAAGAAAATAGCCAATTTTTATGGAGAGGTTATTCTTGAAAATAATGATCAAAAAATATTTACTGACTTTTTGACTTACAATCTAAACACAAAAGCAGCTACGTATACAAGCGGAGCAATACTTACAGATGGAAGCACCCAAGTAGCTAGCCAAATTGGGTACTATTATGTTGAGTCTGGACAAGCTTTTTTTAAAGAAAAAGTAACGGTAATAGATGAAAATTTTGAATTGCGATCTGATACGTTAGAATTTAATACCAACAGTAGAGTAGCGACTTTTATAGGCCCTACTAGAATAGATCAAGGAGAAGCAAAGATATATTGTGAAGATGGATTTTATGACATCGCAAATAACAATGCAGAGTTCCGCCAAAATACACAGTATCAAAAAGGCACCCAGACAGCAAAAGCTGATGTTATGCTTTATGATGGAGCAGAAGACGTAGTAACACTGCAAGGGAACGCAAATTTTGTAGATGAAGACAAAATTGCTAATGCAGATATTATTAAGCTGAATCAAAAAACAAAAGTTACAGAGTTGACCGGTAATGCACATTTCGAAGATGCTAATCAGGCTATAGATGCGGAGTCAATATTTTATAATGAAACAACAAAAAAACTAACAACTACAGGTAGTTCTGTTTTGGTCAATCCACCGCAATATTTAAGGGCTGACGAAATTGATTTTGATGATGCGACAGGACTTGGGATAGCAAGGGGAAATGTGTTTTGGCAAGACAGCGTTGAGCAAGTTATTATAGAGTGTGATGAGGTTAATTATTTGGAAGATGAAGATTATCTTAAAGCCTATGGTGAGCGAACTTTAATGATTTCTATTTTAGATGAGGATTCTCTATT
>CALIEI010000137.1 GCA_938022165.1 uncultured Saprospiraceae bacterium
GTTTAGTAAATCCTGTGGATTTTGCAAGAGATGACAAGTCAAAACCTTTAAGGTATTTTGTAATTATTGAAGATAACATTTTTGAGCTGTTTAGTTAGTGATGGGTGAAGTCATCACAAAGCTATTCAGCTCTTTTTATATTGCATATTATTTATATATGTTTTTGTTAGATTGATGCGCATGCCTGAAGGGGCGCAATAACATGCACGTATTAAGTACATTTGGAAAATATGGAGTGCAGTGAGTTTACTTGTAACCATGCTACAAGCTGCAATATTTAATCACTGGTTTATTGCCTATTATGCTATAGCCGCATCAAGATAAGCCTCTTTTGAAGCCTCAATTAGAGATTCGAACAAGATTCTCCCTTGAGTATTCCCGAGAACATCTTCAGCTGCTCGCTCTGGATGAGGCATCATACCAAATACATTTCTACCAGCATTACAGATACCAGCTATATTTTGTAGACTGCCATTTGGGTTGCTAGATTCGGTGGTGCTTCCATCAGCTTCACAATATTTAAATAAGACTTGTTTATTTTGAACTAGATTATCTAGTACTTCTGGAGAAGCAAAGTAGCGACCATCAGCATGAGCTATAGGAATCTTCAATACGTCCTGCGCAGAAGTTTTCTTTGTAAATGGAGTGTCATCATTTTCAACACGTAAATGCAGATTTTTGCAGATAAATTTTTGACTTTCATTTCTCAGCAATACGCCAGGCAAAAGCCCAGATTCGCATAGTATCTGAAAACCATTGCAAATACCGATAACATATCCACCATTGTTGGCAAAGTTGATCACTTCTTGCATGATAGGAGACAGTTTAGCTATCGCTCCTGATCGAAGATAATCTCCATAGGAAAATCCACCAGGCAAAACAATGCAATCACCAGGTCCGAAATCACCCAGCTCCTGATTTTTATGCCAAAGCATTTCTACTTCTTGACCAAGTACTTCAGCTAGTACATAGCGCATGTCTTCATCACAATTAGAGCCTGGAAAAACAACAACACCAAATTTCATCTTCTAAATATTTAAGTAGGGTACACAGTGCCAAACAAGTACACCAGCCAATAGAAACATATGCAATATTTCGCTCCACTGTCTGGACATGTGTACAAAATTGATAGACACAAAGATAGCAAGTATTGGCAAGAGCATTTGAAAATGCTGGACATTTATTTGATTTTGAAATATAATACTGATAGCCGATGCTGCCATGACCCAGTATAATATATCAACGATTTTCTGGATTTTAATCTTCTTCTTGTAGGTATACAGTTTGTAGCTCAGTAGAGAAACGATTAGCATCAAGGTAATCAGGGCAAAACTGATCAAATCGCTTACTCCATTATAGGCAGTAAAATCAAGAAAATTGAAATGGCTTAGGAATTGTTTACTTAGGTAATCCTCTTGCATCCCGTTCCAAAAATAATAAGTGAATACAAAAAAGTATGGAATCAGAAAACCAAATATCAGAATGAGCCTTTCTTTCCAACGGATAGCTCTAAAAATACCTATGCCTATCCAAGCAAATAAAAGAAATACGATATAGGAGAAATAAAACATAGAGGCGATTCCTATGAATAGCCCAATATTAAAAATTCTATCTGCACTGGAATATTCTTTATAAGTAGCCACTAGTTCTAAGATGGCAAACAGTAAAAAGAAATTGGCAAGCAACATCGGGGTTACACAATAGAATTGAGTGCTAAACCCCATAAACAAAATATAGAATAGCCCAGGTAACAAAGTAATCTCTTCGGTTAAACGATGTGAGCTAACCATCACGTTGATCAATATAGCTTGCAAAAGGGTAAGTACAGCTGCAAGAATAAAGTTCGGGATGCTTCCTGCAGCGGGTAAATAGGTTTGGACCAACTCATATAGAAAAGTTCCTTCTGAGAGAGTTGGCTCGACACCAACAAGGAATGCCGGGCTCCAAATAAGCAGAACGTATAATGCTAAAAAGGCGTTTGCAAAAAATTGATTTGTCCTATAGATTGAAAGCAATTGCGAATGTTGATTATTTGGTTAAAAATCAGTCCTTTAAATTAAAGGATTGAAAAACAAATTTAAGAAATCCTAGAATAAAAGGTGGGGCTTTTTTTAACAGTGCATTTGTCTATAAAGGAGAGAGCCAATCCATAGGATTTAGACGAACCTTGCTTCTCCAGATTTCGAAATGAAGCACTCTATCTGTCGGATTTAATGTCCCTATTTCTTGCTTGGTGCTGATTTGATCCCCTTTTTGTATAAATATCTGGTTCATATTACTATACACAGTATAAAAGTCTCCATGTTTTATGAGCACTGATTGACTTCCATTGGGGAGTGTGAATTTACCTGCCACTTCACCTGAAAATGTGGCAAATACAGCAGTGGATGTAGAAGATGAGATATCGATTCCATTGTTGACTATTTCTATTTTGCTCAAAGTAGGATGCTGCTGTCGGCCAAAAAATCGCTCTACATAGCCATCTTGTACAGGCCAAGATAGTCTTGTTTTGCTGCGTTCAAAGTCCACTGTCAGATCGCTGCTTAGGGCTATATTATTATCACCAATAAGATTAAGAATTGCGCTTTTGAGCTGGAAAGCTTCTTCTTCTTGGCCTTTTAACTCAGCCCGTAATAAAGATTCATTTCTCTTGAGGTTCCGATATAGTTTATTTTTACTTTCAGATTCCAGTTCTAGCTGTTGTTGTTGAAAAACCTGCTCTGCTAGAAGTTGGTCCTTTTCTTTGCTGAGTTTGGATAAGGTCTCTTTCTTTCTTTCAAGGGATTTCTTGGTGTCTTTTATCAGTTGAGTTTGTCTTGCTCTATGAGCACGGTATTGTTGGAGATACCGCCAACGCTTGAGCGCTTCATTAAAGTCTTTGGCCGAAAACAGAAAACTTAGGTAGCTGTCACTCAATTTTTGCCGCAGCGCTTGCCGGAGTAAAATACCATATTCTTCTTCTAGAACGATTGCATCTGCTTCCAGTGAGCTGATCCCATCATTGGTACGTTCTATCCTCGCTTCAAGGAGTTTATCTTCTTGGGCGAGTGTTTTGATTAGTTGTGATCTCTTGGAGATTTGCCTTTGTAAGGTTAGATAATTATCCAGCGCTTTTTTCTTTTCCGCTTTGGCTAGTTGCAGCCTTTTTCCTATTTGCTTTATTTCATTTTGGATGGACTCGCGTTTGCTTTCTAGTTCAGATTTGCTCTGGGCGAAGGTTTGGCTAAGTAGGAGGAAAGAAATGGATATGAGTACGAATTGTTTCATTAAGCTAGCGATTACATTTTACTGTAGTTGCCTGGGATGTTGAATTTGACATTCTGCTCTTCATTGATAACTATATTGTCATATAGGATACTGACTTGGATATCTCCTTCACCTGGTCGTTGAATGCTAATATCCCTGCGAAAAGCAAATGGTTGATTTCCTTCGATCATTCTATAGTCGCTATAGTTTACGGTCATCAAATTTTCACCTTGACTGAGCTGGAAGTAACGTGTATGCATAGTATTAGGGTCAATCATCAGCTCACTAGTATACCCTGCTTTTTTACCGCGCAGTAGGACTTCTTCTTCAACTAATTCGGTTTCAGTATAGGGGATGATATCCAATATAGGATTTCCGATAAAGATGTCTTGCATATACTCTAAGTCAATGGCTTCGGCTATCAAAGCTGGGAGTTCATATTCTTGAGCTACCCAATCCTTTTCCTCTGAAAGATATTTTCGTTGCATTCTATTCAAAATGAAAATAGAGTCAGGAGTCATCAAAAACCTTGCCCCTTCAATGCTAAATTTTTTACCATTAAACCAAAGCAATTCTTTATTCTTACTGATAATGGTAGAAGTAAATGAAAGCCCTTGGCCATCCATCTTTGCTTGCATCTGAGCCTTCGCTCTGAACCATTCTGGATGAAAGCTATTGTGGTCCAATTTGCTTACAAGATCCTCTAATTCACTATTTTCTTTTTTGTCGACAACAGTTGCCTTCTTTGTTGCTTTACAAGATGTAAAAACAAAAAAAATAGCTAGTATAAACCAATAATTGATTGAGAATATTTTATTCAAGGGGGAATTATTTAAAGACCTTTATTAGAAATTTTGTTTTGTAGGCGAGTTGATTTACCGCCAGCATTTTGTGCCTTCAGCCAGTACTCGTTAGCTATTTCTTCCTTGCCTTGACTCATCATAAAGTCTGCATAATCTTCCAGTACTTCGGGGTTGTTCTTGCCTCCTTTATCAAGTGCCTCTTGATATAGAGATTCTGAGGCGGTATTGTCTTTTCTCTGAGCGGCAATAAAAGCATTTGCAGCAATTGTTCTGAAATTTTCAGCATCTATCTCAAGGGCCTTATTTACTTTCTCTTGGGCTTTGTCAATTTTGCCAGTGGCTACTAGAGGCTTTACCATTCTGTTCAAAATGTCAGCCTGAAGTGCCTTCTTTTTGCCAGCCATGATCATCGCTTGGTTAAGTGAGCTTAGCGCATCCTTATAATTTTCAAGCTCTCCATTTGCAATACCATTAAAGTAAAATAGTTTTACTTGATTTGGGAAGTAGTCCATTCCTTTCTCAGAAAGTGCAGCTAATTTTTCCATTTGATATTGCTCAGCATAGATGTACATCATTTGTTCCCAAACCGTAAAAACACTCTTGTTTAATTCAATAGTTTTTTCATACTGGGTGAGCGCTTCGTCATCTCTATTGGCATGAAAGAGTAAGTCCCCATAAATAGAAAATGCTTTTGCTTCTTCCGGGTGAACCTTGGTTAGTGTTTCTCCTAAAGAAATAGCCGCCTCAGTCATTTGCGGATCAGCATTGCCTTCGCTTATTTTTGTAATGTATGGATACAGCGTTTTAATCTTGATATCTATACTCTCATTCTTGTCATTGAATACGGCCGCAAGTGATCGGAGATAATTACTATCATCACCGCTATCTTTTTTATCCGCTGCAAGGGCTATAGTAGCTTTTGCATTAGTTGGATCTAGTTCAAGTATTTTGCTGTAAACTTTATTAGCCTCATTCAGTTTGTTTTGTTGCTTGTAAAAACCAGCTAATAGATGGAGATAAGAAATATTGTCAGGAAACCTTTTGATTAAACTTGCCAGTTCTTTCTCTGCGTTCTTATTATCTCCTTGACCTAGATACAAGGCATGCTTTTTACGAGTAAGCTCTATGTTTTGGCCAAACTTCTTCTCAATTAGGTTATAGGTTTCTATGGCGTCTTCAATCTGTTCGGCCTTTACCTGATAGAATGCTAATTGATAATAATGATATTCGGTCTCAGGATCTTTCTTGACCATTTCTTCATAGATAGTAGCTGCTTCATTATAGTTAAGCGCCTTGTCTAATACATCTGCCAAAAAAAGTTTGTACCACATATTTGTAGGGTCCAAGGAGACGGCTACTTTGATTGAACTTAATGCTTTTTCATCATTATCAAGCACATCGTACATTCTAGCTAGCTCATAAGCAGCGGCATGATTCCGAGGGTCATTCTTAAGTACTTCCTTGAATAAAACACTTGCTTCTTCAAAGTTTTCCAACAGCTTCTGCTTATTGGCTTCGATAAAAACTTTTTGCTTATTAACCTCTTCCTCGGTGGTCGTGCCAGGCTGAGCAGTTAAAAATGAAAATGCACTTAGTCCAATAAGTAGAACTAAGATAGAAATGCAGTATTTTAAAATTAAATTCAAATTGTTGTTTTATACCTTATAGACCGAAAAGTCTCCAATACTAATCTCTGATTTAGAGCCATCATAAGCGACTTTATTACCAATCATTGAGTTTTCGAGGTTTGCAGCATTTACTGTTGATTCATTTTGAATTACAGTGTTACTTATAACGGAATTATTGACAGTCGAATTGTCTCCAATAGATACATGCGGACCTACCACAGAGTTCATCAACTTCACATTCTTGCCAATATAACACGGTTGTATGACAACAGAGTTCTCTGATTGCAGATTTTCTGCATTTTCAGAAGAAAAACTCTTGATTTCCAGCATTCTCTGGTTAGTATAGACTACTGCATCCTTATTACCACAGTCCAACCACTCGTCTATTTGACCCACTTTGAACTTGAGGCCCTTTTGCTTCATATTCTCTAATGCATTGGTAAGTTGGTATTCTCCTCTATCTTTTATGTCATTATCAAGCAGATATTGAAGCTCTTTTCTCAGATTATCACCATCCCTTACATAGTAGATGCCTACGATGGCTAGATCTGAGACAAATTCTTTAGGCTTTTCGATAAAATCCGTAATTACGTTGTTCTCATCGGTTTTTAATACACCGAATGCAGATGGATCTTCTACTTTTTGAGCCCAGATGATGCCCTCTTCTTCCGAATCAAAAGAAAAGTTGGCTTTGAATAAGGTATCAGAAAAAGCAATCATACATTTTCCAGATATGCTTTCTTTAGCGCAAAGTATGGCGTGAGCAGTACCCAAAGGCAAGTCTTGCTTGTAAACACTTCCTTTTGCACCCAATGATTCAGCAATGCCAATAAGCTGTTTGTCTACATCATCTCCAAAATCTCCTGTAACAAATGCAATCTCATCAACTTTCTCATCTAGTCCCTTTGTAAGGTCTTCTACAAGAATTTGTACGATTGGTTTTCCCGCTATTGGAACTAGGGGTTTAGGTACTGTTAGCGTGTGTGGTCTGAGTCTAGATCCACGTCCAGCCATAGGGATAATGATCTTCATTACTGTTTTGTATCTAATGCTATGAATAAAATTCAAATTTATGACTAATTGTTGTATTTCAAGTCACAAATTGCTGTTGTATAGCCGATTATTCGATTACCGTAACTTTAAGCATATTCGTTCGAAACCGTTTTTTTAATGGCATACTTCCAGTATTGATTACGATATCTCCTTTCTCAAGGTGCTTTTCTTTGGATAATATTTTACAAACATCCTCAATAGTGCCATCCGTAGTGGTGAATTTGTCATAGTAAAAGCACCTAACTCCCCAAACAAGATTTAAAGTTGAGAGCATTCCAACCAATTCTGAGAAGATGTAAATCTTTGCTTTAGGTCTAAAACTACTCACTTTGAAGGCAGTGTACCCTGAACTGGTCATCCCAATAATGGCCTTTGCTTTGACATCTTCTGCTACTTTTGCAGCATTAAAGCAGATGGCATCAGAAAGGAAAGTTCTTGATTTTTTTGAAGGTACCGGCCTATGTTTAATATCGTATTCCTTTTCAGCTTCTGTTATTACTTTATTCATCTGCTCTACTACTTTCACTGGATGCTTACCCACCGAAGTTTCTCCACTAAGCATAACAGCATCTGCTCCGTCTAAAACAGCATTGGCAACATCTGTTATTTCTGCTCTGGTTGGAATTGGGGAGTGGATCATACTGTCCATCATATGTGTTGCCACAATAACTGGTCTAGCTCGTTGAATACACTTTTTAATAATTTTCTTTTGTAGTGTGGGGAGTTGCTCTATAGGCACTTCTATACCAAGGTCTCCTCTAGCTACCATAATAGCATTGGAGGCTTTAATGATCTTATCAATTTTCGCTATGGCTTCCGGCTTTTCAATTTTTGCCATAAGTTTTGCTGGATGACCCGCTTCGTCGACAAGAGTCTTGAGATCCTTCATGTCTTTGGCCGATCTTACAAAAGATAGTGCAATCCAATTGAATGGTTGAGTTAGAATAAATTTTAAATCTTCTCTATCCTTTTTTGTTAAGGAAGGTAAACTTATCTTAGTATTGGGAAGGTTAACTCCCTTGTTGGATGAAAGTGTTCCGCCAAATAATACTTTTAATTTGGCTTGATCTTTTCCGTTGGTTTCTACTACTTCTAACATCAGTTTTCCATCATCCACTAAGACTTTTTCCCCGACGGTAACATCCTTTGCAAAACGATCATAACTCATGTAGATCTTCTCCATCGTACCTACACACTTCTCGTTTGTAAATGTGAGTACATCGCCAGGTTTTATTTCCAATGCGTTATTTTCTATTTTGCCTACACGCAATTTAGGACCTTGCAAATCGGCTAGTAAGCCTATGTGCAGATTGTATTTTTCATTTATATATTGAACTCTATTGACCACCTCCAGGTGATCTTGGTGAGATCCATGAGAGAAGTTAAGTCTAAAGACGTCTACTCCTGCTTTTACTAGTTCAAGTAGCATCTCGTATGAGCTGCAAGCAGGCCCAACGGTAGCAAGTATTTTTGTATTTTGATGGTCTACAATTTCCATATAAGTCTATTAAGGTTGTTAATTGGCAAAAGTACTATAAAAACCAACAGGCATTAGTGTTATTAATACAATAATTAAAATGGCATTATCTACAAAATCTTCTGAAAAATTGACTTAAAATGCTGATTTTACTATGGTTTACGTGATAAAGCATGGTTTGATCTATTTTGTGACAATAATTTATTTGAGTCATTTTCTTGGTATTTGCTGTGTTTATAACTTACTTTGTGTCTTATTAAATAATTATTGTTTACCCTTGTAAACACATAAAAAATCGCAATATATATGTCAGACATTGCAAACAAAGTAATTAAAATCATTGTAGACAAACTTGGTGTTGATGAGTCAGAAGTTACAAAAGAAGCTAACTTCACTGTTGATTTAGACGCAGATTCATTAGATACTGTAGAACTAATCATGGAGTTTGAAAAAGAATTCGATATTTCCATTCCTGATGAGGATGCTGAAAAAATTCAAACAGTTGGAAATGCTATCGACTATTTAGAAAAACAATCTGCTGCTAGCTAATTTTGTAAGGCAGTGGTATTTGAATATGACTTTGATTAAAATTCAATAAAGTCAATATCCACAAATCATATTCCATGATTTGTGGATTTTTTGTTTCAAGAATCTCAAATCTAAAACCACATTGATGAAAAGAGTTGTAGTTACAGGTATAGGTGCACTTACTCCGATAGGGAGTAGCATTTCAGCTTATAATGAAGCACTCAAAAATGGAAACAGTGGTGCTGCAAGAATCACTCTTTTTGATTCTTCTGTTTTCAAAACTCAATTTGCCTGCGAAGTCAAAGATTTTGATCCTAAAGATTATATGGATAGAAAAATTGCACGACGCATGGATCGGTTTTCGCAATTTGCTATGGCCAGTACTAAAGAAGCAATGGCCGACTCCGGTATTGCAGAAGGGTCTTTTGATCCGCTAAGAGCTGGGGTTATTTGGGCTTCAGGTATTGGTGGACTTAGGTCTCTTGAGGTTGATATCGAAGACTTTGAAAAGAATGGACGAACCAAGCCAAGGTACAACCCATTCATGATCCCTAAAATGATTTCAGATATTGCAGCCGGCTATATATCAATCGAATATGGACTTAGAGGGGTCAATTTTGCCACAGTCTCTGCATGTGCTTCAGCGAGTCATGCGATATCTGTAGCAGCTGATAATATCAGACTTGGTAAGTCTGATTTTATAGTGACTGGTGGATCTGAGGCTGCCATTACGACCACAGGAATTGGTGGTTTTAATGCTATGAAAGCCTTAAGTGAGAGAAATGACACCCCGCAAACAGCATCGAGACCATTTGATAAAGGTAGAGATGGCTTCGTACTCGGAGAGGGTGGAGGAGCATTAATTTTAGAAGAATATGAGCATGCTAAAGCAAGAGGTGCAAAAATGTATGCAGAAATTGTCGGTACAGGTGCCACAGCAGATGCATACCATATAACCGCGCCTCATCCAGAAGGCCTAGGGGCAAGCTCTGTAATGCAAATGGCACTAGCTGATGCAAAAATGAATATTGAAGAGATTGATTATATAAATGTACATGGTACTTCCACACCACTTGGTGATATTGCGGAGTCAAAAGCAATACTCAATGTTTTTGGAGAGCATGCTTATAAGTTAAATATAAGTAGTACTAAATCAATGACAGGTCACTTATTGGGAGCTGCGGGAGCAATTGAAGTAATCGCTGGAATATTAGCTATAAAAGATCAATACATTCCGCCGACTATTAATCACTTTGAAGATGATCCAGAAATTGATTCGAAGCTCAACCTGACATTTAATACAGCTCAGGAAAGAAAGGTAAATGCTGTTTTAAGCAATACATTTGGATTTGGGGGGCATAATTCTTCTGTAATCCTTAGAAAGTTGTCATAAATCAGATAGTTTTGCGAACCAATACGCTGACTTCTCGTAGCTTATAAGTTATATAGTAGTATATTTAAGCTTGACGTTGAGTTTTTGGATCACCGTTTCCCATTTCTGTATTATAAAGCTTTCCAAAACCAAATCATATAGTTTTATATTAAACTAAAGAACATTATACATTCATAAATTTAGGTTTGCGTTTTCTGTTTAAACTTTATAATAGGCATTTCTCAAAGCATAAGAACTTAGTAAATAAGTTAAGACCTCTTTTGGGTTTCACACCTGTAAATATTAGTCTTTTTAAACTAGCCTTCTCTCACAAGTCTAATAACTCCGAAAAATCATATGCTATTCGAAACAACGAACGGCTTGAGTATCTTGGCGACGCAGTACTTGGAACCATAGTAGCAGAATATCTTTTCAAGAAATATCCTAGCGGTAATGAAGGATTCCTCACAAAAATGAGATCTAAAATCGTTCGTAGAAAGTCCCTAAATGATATTGGAGACAAAATGGGATTAGATATGCTGCTGTCAGAGTTTAATACTACAAAGCTAAGTAAGTCTATGCTTGGTAATGCGGTAGAGGCGCTTGTCGGGGCAGTTTATATGGAGAAAGGATACAATGCAACTAAGAAATTTGTCATTCAACGAATCCTTAGAAACTATATTGATATTCATCAGCTAGAAGAACTGGATGAGAATTACAAGTCGCAGTTACTTGAGTATTGCCAAAAGAACGGTCAAAACGTAGGCTATAAAGTAGTAGCAAGATATAAGTTTGAAAAACGGGATCGTTTTAAAGTAGCAGTATTGATAGATGGTGTACAAATAGCGTATGCCGATGATTTTAACAAAAAGAGTGCAGAACAAACTGCTTCCTCTAGAGCAATTAACCAACTAGGTATAAATGTAAGCGAAGAAGAGCCCGCTTAAAATGGCAGACGGTAACAAAAATTTCTTTGAGCCTTTCTTTCCTAAATCCAGCCGTATAGATAATATGACACTTGGAGTAGACGAAGTTATTGTCTGGCTCGCTGACATTGTTGATAATGGCTTAACTTCTTTATACAATCAACCACAAGAATTCTGGGAGAGTATTTCAAAGAGGATGGTAGATGCCCAACTATCTGGGATAAGCAATAAGATAAAACACCTGCATAGAATAGTAGGCGTTGAATCTGAAGAGTATATCATAGATTTAATAAGTGAGATTTATCTCTTAGCTAAATCCATCAAAAAGATGGATAAATTTTCTCCTGAATCGCAGTTGTCATTTCTTAATAGTGCGGGATACAATTTTACAAAGAAGCAATTGGTTCATGCAGAAAGCATCAACGACAATTGGCTTGTTCTAGGCGTAATAAGGGGAGAAGAAGATAGAATTAAGTTTCGTAGAACTTGGATTCAAGGATCCAAAAGCAAATTCATGGGCTTGATTTTGGATTATGCTTGGGGAAAACAAGAATTCATGAATAATTGGCAGTCTGGAAGAAGTTTTATCGGAGATGTTAGAGTGTACCCCTCAAGCTACAAAATGCGAGTCCTTGTAGAAACCCATAGTCATACCTCACAGCTAATAGATTCTTTTGCTAGCTATCCAAATATAGAATCATTTCTAAAAGCCTATACAATGGCTTTAGCCAACTATCCCATAATCTCTCGTTTTCCCGTTTGCCTTAAAGATATAATAGTCCAAATAAAGCATGGAAAAGTCTATTTGGTGGACAATCAGCTAGATTGCTTACCTATTTCTTGCTCAGAA
The DNA here is from genome assembly GCA_938022165.1 of uncultured Saprospiraceae bacterium. GTDB lineage: Bacteria > Bacteroidota > Bacteroidia > Chitinophagales > Saprospiraceae > JALZVN01. The sequence goes on from CALIEI010000137.1 coordinate 11,884, forward strand.
ACTGGCAAATGGAGCCTCATGTCTGCCTCTGCTGGATCGAAAATTAGAGTGTTTGGGGAGTACTCAGCCCAAAATTTTGACCCTATTTCTATTATTAGCCAAGGTAGATTCATAAAAATTAAAAAATAATTTAATTTTTTCTCACTGACTATCAGCAGATTATATTTTTTTTCGATGTTATAACGTAGATTTTTCTCAAAAAACTTGCGAAAACTAATTAAGTGTTATAACTTTGATGTTGTAACGTCGGAGTTATAACACAGAATAAAAGAAATATCAAACTATAAAAGAAAAGGAAAAATGAGTACACAAGATTTTTATCAGAATATAGATAGCATCTACACCCCGCTTCAGTCATTCGCTTTAGGCTTGACGAAGAATATGGATGATGCTAGAGATCTATTTCAAGAGACGGTTTTTAAGGCGCTAAAGAATAAGGATAAATTCAGCATAGGGACCAACTTCAAAGCATGGATAATGACTTTGATGAGAAATACATTTATCAACGAATACCGTCGTAAGAAAAGACATAACGTTACTCATGCTGCTTCAGATAGCTTTTATTTTGAATCTAGTAAGGATAACACAAAAGTTACAAATCTTGGTACGTCTAATTTAGAGATGGAGGAATTGGGTAGAATCATGAATGCCATAGATGAAAAACTGAGAATCCCTTTTCAGATGTACTATAGCGGTCTAAGCTATCAAGAAATTTCTGATGAGTTAGGGGTACCACTTGGTACTATAAAAAGCCGCATCTTTTTTGCAAGAAAAGAATTGCAGGTTTTAGCAATAAACGCTGGATTACGCTAAATAATTAATTCCCTCTATTACTTTAAATTTTATACAGACATATATAATATGGAAATTGAGAAGGAAATAAACCAGGTTAGACCGTTTAAAAATGAATATCATAAAGCAACGGTAAATCTAGTTTTTACACATAATTGGTTACAAACCCAATTCAAAAATTTCCTCAAACCTTTTGATTGCACGCTCCAGCAGTATAACGTTTTGCGAATACTCAGAGGAGCTAAAAAACCAATTTCTACAAGATGTATTCGGGAAAGAATGATCGAAAAGATGGCAGATACATCAAGATTAGTCGAAAGACTTTCAACGAAAGGATGGGTGAATAGGGAAGCCTCACCTAGTGATAAACGACTAGTTGATGTAACCATATCAGATGAAGGGCTAAACTTTTTGGAACTGACAAAAGCTATGGACACGTACATCGAAACGCTATATAGTAACCTGAATAATGAAGAATTGAACCAACTCAATTCACTCCTCAATAAGTTGAGGGCTAAGAAATAAAATATAAGTACAATACCCTCTTTTTCAAACTTTTATAGTTGTAATTCAAAAGACATTTTTTAATAAAAAAATGTCTTTTTTTTATTTCTCACAAAACAAATGTTCCAACATCGATGTTATAACAGTGAATAGAATAACAACACACATATTTATAACTAACATTAAAATTTAAACGCCATGAGTACCAATGATTTTTATACCCAAGTAGACGCGATCTCATCACCGCTTCACAATTTTGCGCTTAGCTTAACAAGAAATATGGATGAGAGTAAGGATCTCTTTCAAGAGACAATTTACAAAGCGCTAAAGAACAAAGACAAATTCAAAATCGGAACAAACTTCAAAGCATGGGCTCTTACCCTTATGCGAAATACGTTTATCAATGATTACCGCAGAAAGAAAAGAAGCAAAGTGAAGTCTGTAGCAGATGATAGCATCGAGATGTTGACTAACAC
>CALIEI010000138.1 GCA_938022165.1 uncultured Saprospiraceae bacterium
TTTAGCTTGATATTCTTACCGCCAGTGAGACTTGCCATCTTAGCCATGATCATAGAACGTGAGGTCTCTGCATCATTCTGTACTTTACTCAATATGGGCAATACTGCGGCTAAGGGCATATGATGAAATTTATATTCACTCAATTTGAGGGGTTTTCCGTCTTTAGATTTTTTCTGAATTTCTTCTTCTGATTCAATATACAAAGGCAAGTTTGTTTGCAGACTGGCAATTATCTCTTCAATATCCGCCTCTGAATAAGACTTTGCCTTTTTAACTTCTGCATCTTCAATCACTTCTTTGTAAATGGAAACTAAGTTTTCCTTTAGGTCTAGGATGGCTAATTTGATATTTTCGCCTTCTCCGTTATTTATCAAAAGTCTGTTACTTACATCCTTGTTTTTACTTCCTTTGGGCTTTTCTTCGATATAGTCTTCATCATCTAGCAGCCCGTTTCTATTTCCAACATCATCTATTAATTTTTCTTTTATTGACTCAATGTGCTGGACAAGGGAGTCCACATGAAGATTCATTTTTTCAACTCCACCATTGATAGCTGGAGCAAGCTTCTTTTTTGTAGTCAACGCTTTCTGAATAATTCTATAAGTATTGGCTGCATCTTCATTTGCAATGAGCATTGATTTTTTAAAACTCTTGTCTAAATCAAAAAAGGCATTCATTACTTCGGCAGAAACATTAAGGACTAGTAGCGCAGTGAGAACTAGGTACATCAAATTGACCATCAATTGGCGGGGTTCTTTAGGTATAGACATGGCAGTGCATTTAAAGGCTAGTAAATTAACTTATCAGAAAATCGTTTTGATTTGAAGATCAGTTATTCGTTATGCATGCATGTGCTATCATAATGCAGACTAGACAAAAAGGAACAACAAAATAAGGAATGAGAAAAAGTAAATTACATCTTTATGATGCGTTGTACGAACATATTACTATTTGAAATATGCTGAAGTCGAACAAAATGCAACCCAGAACTCAAGGAACTTAAATCAATAGTTTCTTCGCTTTGGTTACTTGAATTAATTTGCAAGACAACATTTCCAAGGGCATCTATTACATCGATATTATACAAGCTGAGATTACCTTGTATTACAAAAATATCATTTGTAGGATTGGGAAATATTTCGATGTCAAAATCATTAGCTGAGATGTTTACAGTGCTAGTAGCAGGAGCTTGATCTACACCCATTATGGCCGATAATAATTTAATATAAGCCGCTTGATAATAAATGGCTGGCTCTGTTATCTCCCAAGAAACTGCACTGCCGCCTGAGTTAAAATCCGCATAGGATTTATAATAAGGCTGATTCGCAGGTGGGTTACTTGTACCTGAATATGTATGATTGGGTCCACCCGATAAGAATCCAGGAGCAGGACCATACAATGAAGTATTTACATTATCAAAATCAGTTCCATCACTAAACCAAGTATGATAAATCTCATCAGCACTATTCTCAGCTCCTTTATTATTCATGTTACTTAGAAACACCTTTCCAAGTGGATTACAGCCATGAAGGAAATGTAGATGGCCAGCCGCTTTATCTCTGTATGAATCAGGAGTTGAATTGCTTGTAACAAATCGATTGACATTGAGATTTAGGTTCCCCATACTGCTTTGTTGAGAATTGCTCCCCCATCCTAAATAATAATTTGGCATATAGCAACGATACAAGTCAATGTTAGAAGATCCATAATAGTCTTCCCAATTATTATTTATTGCAGCATTTTCAAATGAAGTAAGGAAATCGTTAGCTACTGTAGCATCATTTCCTGGCAAGGTAGAATAATGTACATATGCATCCTTTGACATCATATAATTTATACCCCATTGCTCGTCAAAAGTGCTATTAAAGTCGAAACCAAAAACCAGTGATTTTTGATATTCATTAACTATAAAATCATTATAGGCTGTTTTACCAGTCGCTTCAAATAAATAAATTGCCGTTCCAATAAAATACTCTTGATATTTTTCGCTATTGAAGTCAGCATCACCAGCTACGATAGAACCATCATCACAATCTAATTCCAAAGTTCCCGTATTGTAAAATGGCAATACATAATTCCAACATAATTCAGCTTGTGTTAAAAGACTATTTGCATAACTATTCAAACTTGGAAAATCCTTCAAAACAAAATAGGCATGTGCAAATACAGAAGCAACCGTTAGCGATGCCGATGTACAGGTTGGACCATAAAAGCGCTGATCAGTATTTGCGCTTGGAGGAGAAGATATGTTGACATTAAAGTTGGTACTGCCCATTTTGATCTGTGCACTCCCATCTAAATTACTCATTTTTTGGAGCCAATCTAATTCCCATATTATTTCATCCAGTAAATCTGGAATTCCATTTCCAGATTCTGGCAAATTGAAATTATCAGTGAATAGGCTTGGATTATATCTATATGCCCATAATAAGGCATGGATAGTTTCCATTGTGAAGGTGGTGTATTTATTATAATCCCCTGCATCAAACCAGCCTCCCGAAAGATCCCTTTCAAGGCTAGCATCATTTGGGCTTCCAACAAACCTACAATTGAAATCTTGTAAAGCATTATCAAAATTCATCCCATCTGTCCAATTAGCTTCTGCATATGGAACTTCCTTGCTGTGGTTACAACGATTATAGTAGTACATTTTGGTTGCTGTTTCCAATACAGTATCGTACACATCGTAGCCTATCTCAAAGTCAGCAGAAGATTCATTATTTTGTGCATCGTGTAAGTAATAAGTTCCTGCTGTAGTTACATTTGAAAAATCTACCCACCATCCTTTATCGCCTGACCAGACTGAATCTGTATTTCCGTTATTCCAAACCAATGGATTATAAACACCAACGATAGCATTGGTATTCGCATTTCTTAATTCTATGGATGTACTTGGAGAATAATTAAGTGAGGAATTAAAGCCCACTTCAGGGCTACTCAAAACTGCTATTTTGGTTGCATTAGGCGTATACCCAAATTGATCTACATGGATAAATGGGCTCTGTGAAAAAAGCCCATAACTCAGCATAAATAGAACAAGAAAAAGATGGACCGTTTTCATAGGTTTTTTTTGAAATTTAATTAAAAATACACAAAAAACTTAAGAATGCTAAGCTGTCCTTTCTCAAAATTCGATCTAAGGAAAATTATAGAAGCATATTAGTCAAACCCATTCACACCATTAACCGTGGTATACTTGAAGCTCAATTTCTTATCAGGATTGATACGTTTAAATGCAGACTGCACCATAATGGTTCCTTCGTGAAAACCACAAAGGATCAATTTGAGTTTGCCTTCATAAGTATTGATATCTCCGATAGCATAGATGCCAGGTACATTAGTACTGTAGTCTTTAGTGTCTACTTCGATGGCATTCTTGGTGATATTCAAGCCCCATTCAGCAATTGGACCCAACTTTGGTGACAAACCAAAAAGTGGAACAAAGTGATCAGTAGATTGAATGATCTCTCCATGTTCTTTATGCTTGATGACTACATCAGTAAGCTTACCATTACCTTTAAGGCCTACCGCTTGCGCATTGGTTAAGAGTTTTATCTTGCCGCTCTCAGAAAGCTCCATTACTTTTTCTACAGAGTCTAAAGCCCCACGAAAATCTTTACGACGATGAATCAACATCACCTCCTTAGCGACGTCTGCTAAAAAGATAGTCCAATCTAAAGCAGAGTCTCCCCCACCAGCAACTACTACTCGCTTATCACGATAAAATTCTGGATCTTTTATGATGTACTCAACTCCATTGTCTTCAAATTGAGCTAAATTATCGATAGGTGGTTTTCGAGGTTCAAAGCATCCCAACCCACCAGCAATACAGATCACTGGTGCATTGATCTTGGTGCCCCGACTGGTCGTCAAGACAAAACTATCATCTTCTAATCTCTCTATACTTTCGGCTCTTTCTCCTAAAGTAAACCCAGGTTTAAACGGAGCGATCTGCTCCATCAAATTGTCTACTAACTCGCCTGCTAAAATAGAGGGAAAACCTGGAATATCATATATTGGTTTTTTAGGATATATCTCCGATAATTGACCACCTGTCTGTGGCAGTGAATCCACGAGGTGGCATTTGAGTTTAACTAAGCCGGCCTCAAAAACGGTAAATAAGCCACATGGGCCCGCCCCTATGATTAATATATCTGTTTTTTCCATTTGATCGTAATTGAAAACGCAATATTACAATAAGAAACAGATAGAGTCTACTATAGTTACATAAAAAAATGGCAAATGCACAGATTGAACAAAGTAGTATCATTCTAATTGACACTGCTGGAGCAAAGTGCCTTCAACTCCTTTGATTTCAGCTGTCAACTTAGGTTTTTCTCCAGACCAATCGATTTGAAGTATTCCGTAATTTAGTTTAGCGATGAGATCGCCTACTCGATATTGATTTGGTTCTTCTTTGAGTGTACTCCAAGTATGTGTCAGTCCGCTACTAGTCACCTCATAGAGTGAGGCATCAGAATCCTCAAAATTGATTTGAGATATTTCGGCTATATGACGATCTCCACTAATGAGCAATGGGCTAGATGGGTTAGTTTTTTCTATCAGCTTTAAAAACTTTCGACGTGCCGAAGGAAAATTTCCCCACATCTCATAATTGTGCTCCTTCGGAATTAATTGGATACTTGAAATAATGATATGCACGTCCGCAGAAGAATCTGTCAACTGTCGCTCTAGCCATTTCCATTGATCAAAACCGAGTACATCTCCCGTTCGATTGGGCAGGTATCTTCTGCCTCCTTCCTCAGGATTTTTCTCTAGCTCATCTCTAAAGTATCTGGTATCAAGTAAAATAATCTTTACTTTTCTACCTTCGGGTCCAAAAGTATAAGCCTGGTAAGCACCATCACGCTTATACACTGGTCTACTTTCGTCTACGTCTAAAAAACTGAGAAGCAATTGTTTGCTTTGTTCTTTTTTGGGATACGTTTTGCAAGCGTCATTGTCTCCGTAGTCATGATCATCCCATGTCCCTATGACTGGCACCTGTGCAGTAAAACGCTGATAGGCTTCGTTTAATTTCTGAACGTGATATTCATCCGCTTTAAGACGCATATCTTCTGTATCTGCATAAATTATATCTCCTGTCCAAATCCAAAGATCAGGTCTATCAGCAGCAATAGGTGCCCATATACTTTGTTCCTTTTTTTGATTATTGCAAGATCCAAATGCAATCCTTGTTAGTTGCTTATCCAATGATAGCTTCATTGGTTTAAACATTCGATTTTGCGCATTAGCATTTAGAAATAAAAAACTAGATACTAGGCTAAGAATTAAGGATCGAAGAACTATTTTATACATCATAACTAAGATAAAATATGCCCGCTTTTTTGCGAACTTGGTCTAAAACAGACATTAATCGAATACTAAAATCTAAGGGCATTATGTCGCTTTCAGTTTGCCCATTACGGATACATGATGCTACCTCATCGGCCTCAAAATTATATCCGTTACAAGTATAGCTAAAATTTGAGGTTTTTCTTTGTTTATCCTTGATCTGTAACACATAATTCGCTGGTTCATGGAATCTCGCCGTTTCACCAACACTCAAAGAGCCCTTTTCTCCCTTGATAAAGAGGGCTGTAGGAGTATCTTTTAATAAAGTACAATGCAAATCCGCGATACATGTATCACTATATCTAAACTTTATTTTGACTTCTGTATCTACTCCAGTATCTCCAAAATTAGCCTTAGCCTCTATGTCATTAGGTGCACCGATTAGATCTAAAGCTGCAAAAATCGGATAGATTCCGATATCTAACAAGGCGCCTCCTCCTAGTCGCTTTCGAAAAAGACGAGTATGTTCTTTTTCATTGGCCACAAAACCAAAGTCCGCACTCAATTGTGTAATAGGGCCAAGTACACCGCTGTTTACAATATTCTTTACTTCTTTATAATGCGGCAAAAATTTGGTCCACATGGCCTCCATGAGAAAAACATTTTTTTCTCTAGCAAGCCCTACCATTTGTTCTACTTGAGTAGAATTTATGGCGAGCGGTTTTTCACAGAGTACTGGGATACCCGCCTCCAAACACATTATGGTATTTTCGCAATGCATATTATGCGGTGTAGCAATGTAGACTGCATTTAGTTCTCCACAGTTCAAAATGTCACTGTAGTCTCCGTAAGAAAACTTTGCTTGATAGCGAGAAGCAAAATCCTGCGCTTTGTCTTTCGACCTTGAAGCTACAGCATGTAAAACGCCTCTTTCTGTTTTGGGTAAATCTTGTGCAAATTTTTCAGCAATTTTACCTAAGCCTATAATACCCCACTTGAAGTCTCTAACCATTTTAGATTTTGTTTTAGCTCAAAATCGAAAGATTAACCTTTGATCTCAATGTTATTCAATAATAAAACTAAAATTAGTTAAAGCTTTTCTATCTTTCATTCTCGGTATTACAAAAACTGTAAATCACTTTAATGCACGATATAGATCAGCATTCTTTTGAATTTAATCCTGACCAGCTAATTTTATTAAATATATGCTTGGGGTTTTTGATGTTTGCTGTAGCATTGGACATTAAACTATCTGATTTCAAGAGAGTTTTTGACAACCCTAAAGCGGCAATAGTAGGCCTGACTTCGCAGTTACTATTGCTTCCATTGCTTTCGATAGCTTTAGTCTACCTTTTTAGACCTGCTCCTTCGATAGCGATGGGCATGATGATGATTTCAGCTTGCCCAGGAGGCAATGTATCCAACTATGCAGTTCATCTTTCCAAAGGCAATACTGCTCTGAGTATATTGATGACTAGTATTACCACAGTATGTGCCATAATCATCACCCCACTTGCTTTTGGATTTTGGACAAAACTGATACCTGGTGATTCTGCGATCAGCATAAGTGTAGAACCTAGCCAAATGGTACAGACTATCTTCCTGTTGATATTTGTGCCCCTGGCTATTGGAATGCTTAGCAATCGTTACCTACCTAGCTTTACAGAAAAGATCAATAAGCCTGTCAAGACTATAGCTATGGTCATTTTTATCAGCTTTGCAGTAGTCGCTATCTATACCAAGTTTGAGGATTTACGTACTTATGTCCATTTGGTATTTTTTATTGTTTTGGTGCACAATGCCCTAGCATTGATGATGGGATATGGGTTTGCCAAGCTAAATAAAATGAAAGAATATACAGCTAGAGCGATTTCTATAGAAACAGGAATACAGAATACTGGCCTTGGATTGATATTAATTTTCAATTTTTTTGATGGTTTAGGAGGGATGGCCCTAATTGTTGCTTGGTGGGGAATATGGCACTTGATATCAGGTTTTTTACTAGCCACTTATTGGGGAAGAAAACCTATCTCGCCAAATTAAATTTGGTTCGATAAGCCTTATTTTCTGCGATTTATGCATATTAATATACCTTAACCCGTCTAATTTCAGTATATTTATAAGTCAATAGAGTGACTTTAATCTAAAGCACACGTAAAAAGATTAGAGAGGCAGAATGAATTAAATCAAAACAAAATCAAAACAGAACATCTACGTATGTTCAAAATCTAAGAAATATTCCTAATTTTTATTTTACAGATTAAATCAAATTCAAAATCGGAAATCTATGTCTATTAATTTATTAAAAATGCTACAGGACCAAATGGGAAGCGCTGTAGTAGATCAAGCAAGTAAATTCTTAGGAGAGAGTGCTTCAAACACATCTTCAGGAATTAGTTCATTATTGCCTTCTATTATAGGTGGACTGATGAGCAAAGGTAGCACTGAATCAGGAGCAAGCGGTATCCTTGATATGATTACTAAGGGTAACCATGATGGAAGTGTACTTGATAATATTGGAAACGTATTTAGTGGAGGAAGCTCTACTAGCAATTTTATGAATGCAGGTAGCCTACTTACTAGCGCTCTTTTTGGCGGTAGCAAATTAGGATCTGTATTAGATCTTGTTACTAAGGCAACAGGTATGAGAAGATCTTCTTCTTCTAGCTTAATGAACTTATTGGCACCTATCGTGATGGGTATGATCGGTAAGCAAGTAAGCAGCAATGGCCTTAACGCAGGTGGTTTAATGAAAATGTTGATGGGTCAAAAAGATCACGTAGCATCTGCATTGCCAGCTGGTATGGGTTCTATTTTAGGTTTTGCAGATATGAAAAATTCTGTAACTGAAACTGTAAGTTCTGCAGCTACTCGTACTGCTTCTGCAGCTAGAGATACTGTTAGAGAAACTGCAAACACAGCAACTGAAGCTGCTTCTACTGGTGGATCTTGGTTACGTTGGGCACTTCCTATAGTAGCTATAGGTGGTCTTGCATTTTGGTTATTCACTAGAGGTGGAGCTGATAAAGTAGCGGGTACTATGAAAGACGGTGCTGGTACAGTGGTTAATGGTGCAAAAGGTGCTGCTGGTGCCATGGCGGACGGTGCTACCAAGACTGTTAATGCTGCTGGTGAAATGGCTGGAAACGCTGCAGGTACTATGAAAGATGGCGCTAACGCTGTTGGAAATGCTGCTGCTGGTGCTGCTGGAAGCATGAAGGATGCTGCTGGTAATATGGTTGATGGTGCTAAGAAGACTGCTGGAAATATGGCAGACGGTGCTAAGAACGCTGCCGGAAATATGGCAGATGGTGCTAAAGCAGGTACTAACAAACTTGGTGCGAAAATAAAGAACGCTGCTGTTAAGACAGGTGATGCTATGGGTGATGCTGCTAATAAGACAGGTGACGCTATGGGTAAAGCTGCTGACAAAACAGGAGCTGCTCTTTCTGCTGCTGGCATGAAGGCAAAAGATACTTTCTCTAGCATGTTTAAGACGGGTTCAAGCGCTTCTGCTTTTACACTTCACGATATTACTTTTGATCCAAAGAGTAATAAGATTACGGATTATAACAAGGATGAAGTAATGGCTTTAGCTGCTGCATTGAAAGCAGATCCAAATGCTAAGATTCAAATCCAAGCTTTCTCAAATGCAGGAAAGAATGCAATCGCTAATAAAGGTATTGCTACTTCAAGAGCTGCTTTGATTCAGCAAATACTTACTACTTTGGGAGTAAAGGCAGGTCAAATGTCTACAAAAGGTATGGCTGCTGAGGATGAAGCTAATGCAAACGCTATCCAAGTTGTAGTTAAGTAATTTAAAAAAATCTAGCGATAGTCAACTGACTATTAGAAAAGATACACATAGCCGATCCAATTTATTTTGGGTCGGCTTTTTTATTTGGGGCCATCACGCTGCTCCCCACTAGCCAGCCGGAGCGTGACCGCGCTGTCCGTCACTCCGCTGCGCTGCGGTCTCTCTACTATTCCTCTCTGTAAACTGATTTGTGGTATAAAAACAAATTTGTTTTGGCAAATAAAGCTATTGCCAAGACATTCGAGAGACTACTCCCTACGGTCGTCTGACTACCATCCCTTGTCCATTGGATTTTGCTTGATTGGTAGCATATAACCCACTGATATTGTTATAAATATCTTAGTATACCATTTATTAAACTCTATTATTATTCACTTTAATAATCAAGTAGAACTGCTTCAATAAATCCTAATGGATATTAGCGGACTTATGACAAATAAATGCCATTAACATAATTTTAAGTAAGCCTGCACAACAGAATTAAACAGAAAAATGTTTGAATATAAACACACACGAATTGGAAAAAAGAAATCTCAAATTTGAACTAATTGGTCGCATTATGGCAGCTGGGCAAATTAAATATCCTCTGCAATATGTCAAGAGAATATTGAGAGAATTTAAAAATGAAATAGGCACAATACTTAGCATAGATCATGAAAGCACTGAATCCCTAAATAAGGCGCTGGACGAAGAAAGATTTAAGCTTGAGTTTGAGAAGATGACTGTAAATATTGAACTCGTACGAAATCGTCAAACGAAATTTAGTACGATCAAAAATATTGTTATGAAATAAAATGAATATCCCCTAAATCAAAAATCCCCCAAAACTGATATCCCATACCGTATAGGAGGTTGCTCTCGAAGCCGCCTCCTTTTTTTATGCCCCTCTGTTTTTGAAAAACAAATAATAAGCGATCACTCCTACTCCCAATACCGCAAGACCCGATAAAGCTTCTTCCGGTTTTTCTAACAAGGCAATAGAAATAAAAATAGTAGATATGATCACAAAAAAAGCAGGTATAAAAGGATAGAGTATTACACGAACTGGTCGTTCCATATTAGGTTTTTTACGCCGTAAAATGAATACCGCTGCACCAGCTAGAGTCATAAATATAATATCCATAAATACTACAAAACCCATCAACTCTCTAAATGTCCCCCACAAAAGCAATAAAATTATAGCCCATACCGATTGAAAAATCATTGCTTTATATGGCGTCTTATATCTTGGATGAACATCAGACAAAAACTTAAAAAATACTCCATCATTCGCCATCGCATAATATATGCGAGGTGCAGACATAGTATAAATGCCAATCGTACCAAAGATAGATATCGCAATGGCTATGGCAACGATTTTGCCACCATTGGGAGTAATAACCGTCATCGCATCTGCTGCGATTGAATCCGTAGCAGCAATGCTCTCTATGCTTAACAGGTTCATATAGCTGATATTGACCAAAATATAAGTGATCGTCACAATGCTTACACCCAATACCATTGCTCTTGGTACTGTTCGTCTTGGCTCTATGGTTTCTCCTGACAAAAATGAAGTATGATGCCAACCTCCCATCGCGAAGAGCACCCCAATCAGGGCTAGTATAACCCCCTGAAAAGCATTATCTGGAAGAGAAGATATACCATAATCTAAGCTTATAGTCTGTGGATCATAATATACAAATCCCAAGACAATTATGATCGCTATGGCAAAGAGCTTAATTCCTGTAAAAAGATTTGCGAAGACTTGACTAGTTTGTACACCAGTGACATTAATAATAGTCAACACTATTATAGCAAGCGCTGCCACAAACACCTGCGCATTAGCGCTAAGGTCAATGAAATTGGTCATATACTTGGCAAATATCATCCCTAGAGCTGCAATTGCCCCTGTAGTGATGACCAATAGAATTACCCAACCATAGAGAAAACCCATGAGTTCACCATAAGCTTCCTTCAGATATACATAAACACCGCCCGATTTGGGATACATCGATCCCAGTTCAGAGAAGGTCAAAGCGCCGGTAAGAGCAATAAAACCACCTAAGGTCCAGGCGATTATAATAAGTAAGTGATGTGGAACGTCTTCAGCAATCTGTCCTGGGCTTGAAAATATCCCAGCACCTATGCACGCACCAACGGCTATCATAGTTAAGCCGTAGGTGTTCAACTTGCGGTTTAGTTTGGCCATGACTTAAAGATGTGAAAAAATACCTGTTTTGCTTAAAAAAATCACTGCTTTCTCGGTTTATTAGACCTTTTGATTAAAATTTCAGTTTTGTAGCAGCGTTTTGAAGCATATTGTTATCTAATATAATGAAAACTAAAATGCATACTTTTTTGAGTGCCCATGGTCTCAACTAAGAATATAAAGCTAAAATAACACTGAATGAACAATTAGGCTATTAACAAAATTTAATATAAATGGTACGGAAGGAGATTTTCTCCTTCCAGTTTTGTATCTTTTACAACGTTTATATTATTTCATCTAGGAACAAGCATTTGAAACTCGAGAGCATCATACTAGGCTGTCAAAAAAAAGATCGTAAGTGTCAAGAGGCGCTCGTGAGAAAATATGCTCCTACGCTATTGAATATTTGTAAAAGATATGTCTATGATCCTGATTTAGCGCAAGATGCCTTGCAAGAGTGTTTTCTTAATACTTTTAAATACATAGATAAGTATTCTGGGAAAGGATCTTTTGAAGGCTGGATAAAACGAATTGCCGTGAATTGCGCTTTAGGTGTGCGAAAGAAAATGAAGGGAGACTTGTATATCCATGAGATGGAGCAAGTATTAAATGTTACTACAGATATACCGGATGCCGTTTCAAAACTGAAAGAGGAAGAAATTCTAAAAGTAGTGGAAGGCTTGCCGGAATCATGTGCAGTAATTTTCAAACTCTTTATAATAGAAGGCTATCCGCATAAAGAGATTGCAGCCATGCTTGGCATCCAAGAATCCACCTCAAGATCTCAACTTGCAAGAGCCAGAGAGAAATTGATTGTAAAACTTAGAAAAATCGAGAGTGTAGAGTTCAATAGATTGAATAACCTATTCTTTCAAGTACAAAGAAATTAATATGAATATTTTTGATTTTGAAAATCGAGTAAGATCCGCGGCTAATAATGTCCAACATGACTTGGACATGGAACGCCTATTGAGTGATTTGAATCTTCAAAGCAAACCATCTAGATTTAGAATACTATTGCCTTATTTTGGCTTTGCTGGATTAATGTTAATTAGCGCAATGGCCTATTTTTCATTTTCTTCAGAGACAACAATTAATACAAATACTTTAGAAAGAACTGAAATTGCTGAGAAACCCAATCCGAAAGAAAATAGTATCGCAATAAAGACTACCAAGCAAAACACTCTTGATAAAGAGGTGAAGACTGTAGTTCAGTCAAATTTAGTACAACAAAGTATTCCTACTGCTATCAAGAAAGAAAGTAAAAAGCCAGTAAGAACAACTTCTATCGCTCCACCCGCTGAACCTAGGATCAATAACTCAAGATCTATTAATTTAATTCCGCAAAAAAATACCATAATAATTAAGGAAGAGACTATCGATCAAAAAGATAACCTTATCAATACAAATCAACAATCTCAAAAAGCCATTATTGCTGCAATCAATACAACTAACAGTCTAGATAATTCTACTGATATAGAGCCTAATATTTCAACTACAGTTCTCGATAAGTTACCACTACTTAGTACATACATGACGGAAGAGCTCCCTAAAAATCTACATAAAAAGGTAGCTGAATGTCCTAAGTTTACTGATGGTAATTGGAATTTTGCAGTAGTCCCTGAGGTGGGTGCATTGTTTCCAATCAAATCACTAAACGTAAAGGATAGTAGATTCACTGAGATCTTTGAAGACAGAAAAAGAAATGAATCTTCTCAATTGAGTTTTTCATCTGGAATCTCAGTACAGTTCAGAAATAAAATAACTGGCTTGTATATCAGACCTGGATTCAACTACACAAGAATTGAAGAAACCTTTACAAATGAAGACACTAAATTTGTAACCAACGAAGTGCAATATCAAGTTCATCAATACAACATACCTATAGCTATTGGTACTAGTCTAGACCAAGGTAAGTTTTCAATAAAAGTTGAAGGAGGTCTAATCTTTAATTTTCTTCAAGAAACGAATGGTCAACTTTTTAATGGTGACGAAGATTTTATCATGTTAGATACTGATCAGTCTTTATTTAAGGAATCTGTAGGGCTTGGATTTTTTGCTGGAACTACTATAAATACTAAGCTAAATTCCAACACGGAATTATTTGTAGGCCCTAGATTTATATTTAATACCCTTTCTACTTCATCCAATCAAAACCCAATCGATCAACGATATAGCTTTGTTGGGTTAAATGCAGGTATAGTTTATACTCTATTTTAGAAACCACCGCTGAAATGAAAGAGATTCTTTGATTGGTCAATGCATTTTTTCTATTTTTGAGCAAAAGAGAACCTATGTCAATTTCCAAAATAGAGAAGGCGCCGATGGCGAAGATAGACAGCCTTAATCAAGTTGCTGAATTTCATACTACTTTCAAGCATCCAATACTTTCAGAGCCAACAATCCCGGCTAAAGAAAGAGCAGACTTGCGCGTACGCCTTATTGCAGAGGAGCTAGACGAACTTAAGGAAGCTATTGCAAATAATGACCTAGTTGAGGTGGCTGACGCCTTATGCGATATTCAATACGTCCTATCAGGGGCAGTATTAGAATTTGGATTAGGAGATAAATTCGTTGAACTTTTTGAGGAAGTACAGCGCTCCAACATGAGCAAAGCTTGTGATACTATGGAGGAAGTAGAAGCTTCAATAAAGCATTATAAGGAAAACAAAGGTGAAGACTGTGCTTACAAAGTAGAAGGAGATAAATTCTTGCTCTATAGGACTACTGACAACAAGACTTTGAAATCTATCAATTATTCTCCTGCAGATCTTAAATCTATTTTGGAAGACTAACTATCATTTAGCTCTATAATCTTCTCCGTAAAAGTGGATAGCATTTTAGAGTTAATCCCGATCTTATATTTTATCACCTTTCGATTTTTATCCAATAAGATAAAGGTTGGATAGTATTTTATTTTGAATCTATTCAATACAAGATCTTTGAGGTAAGCGAAATTAAGACCTATGTCTTCAAGTTTTTCTATTTCATCTTTTTCATAATCTGTTTTGAATCCAAGTAAATAGAATTCAACTTTTTTACCCTCTAAGGCTTCTACCATACTACCAATAAGCTCCTCCTCTAAAGAGCTTATTTTATGAAAACCGCAGAAAGCCATTACGACTAGACTATCTGCATCAGATTGTTCAGTTACTTTAGTTTTATCTGCCAATTTAAGTTTGTACCCAATTTTCTTTTTATTCAATTTGAATAAAGACCAAGATTCTTTAGTGACTATTGTCTCATCAAAAGAATCTCTAATGTCCTCCGGGAAAACTTCATCTGTTATACGATAATCATCAAGTGTAAAAGTGGACTTATCGGTAACAGTTGGAAAAATGGATTTGGCTACGTAGGTAACTCGACCATATACATCATCCACAAATGTATATTGCATAGCATAACCTTGGACTTGAGAAAACGGGGTAAAATTCACCCCAAACACATCGGTCGTATAGATTTCTATTTTTGTATCGTTGTGTATAATTTCATATTTTTTGCATCGCATTCCACCAATTTGGTACAACTTCTCATCATTCGTGTTTGACACTAATGTTGGTATTTGTGCAAGCGGACTCTTAACGGCTATTTTATCCTTTTCATCTTTTTGGTAGCATTGATAATCTAAGCCATTTACCAGATCATATACATGCACCTCATCAATATCGGCAGCATATTTATTTAATGTCAAGACATAATCAGGGCTGACTATATGAAAGGTCTCGTAAGGTAGGTTGTATTTGTAGCTAGACAAGCTATCTGAATTTTCTACATATACTTCGTATCGTATTTCAATGACGTTGACGTCTTCTGCTGCGCGGAGCTCAAAAAAAAGCGTACAAAACACGAAAAGAGTAAACGGAATAACTTTCATAATAAACACCTAATGTATTGATGATCTACTACTATTGAGTCCATTCCGGAAAGTAGCGGATTGCAAAAAATAGGCTATTTTGGATGAGATTTTTTATTCTCGATATTCAGTGATGCCTGAGCATCAGTGGATTGAGAAAATGAAAAATATCGCCAAAAGAGTCATTTTGTGCTTTCGTGACTTTTCGGAATGGACTCACTATTAATATTTAAACCTAAAGCATAACAGAATTGAGTTATGCCATTTAATTAAAGATAAAGGATATGAATTACAATTTTAAGTTTTTAATGATGTACTGTCCTACTTTTTCCCCTTGTTGTACTCCATTGTCAATAGCTGGTCTATAATGGATACCTCCATATAGTCTACTGATAGCAGCTTCCTGACTAGCTTCAACAAATGAATCAAAACTACGGACTGGTAAGCCATATTCAACCTCTACATCATCATCAAAACTAAAACTATCCCCATACAAGTGAGTAAGGACTAGGGCTGCTGCGGTAGAGATAACTGAATGTCCACTTGTATACTCTGGAAAAGGTGGTGTTTGTAGTGCAGGTTTCCAATTTTCATCTATATGCTCGTTTATCACCGTCTCAGGGCGAATTAAATTACTCCTATACTTCTCATCCCAACAACTAATAAAAGCGTCTGCAAGCGCAATAGAGACCATACAGTAAGCCTTTAAGGTACCAAGAAAGTCGTCATTAGCTTTCTTCGATGCAATTGCGGTAATCCCTTGCCAATGGCCACCTGGGGTAATTTTTTTTGTAGCAAACATAACATGGCCTGTCTGATTCATAACATACGGGTTACAATCCCAAAAGCTAGCAATCTCTACCCTCTCTTCTTTATTATCTGCTTCTAGCGCATGATAAACCTCCATTAGTTCTTTATAAAATAGGCTATTCTCTTTTAGATTAAACTCAGTCGGCGGAGGTGGCACAAACTGGTCAGCAGATTTAATTACAAATGGTCTGATTTCTTTCCAGTGCGGCTCGATTCCTGTCATATAAGCAGGAGGAGTTGGCTTCCATCTATATATTTCATCTTCAATTATTGAAAACTTAGGGTAAGTTCTTGTCTCTTTGTAATTATCTTTATCAGCCCAGTCCAGAATGTGATCAGCGACTTTATTTCCATAATCAGTTGACCTCTTATACACGTCCGAGGGCATATTCACAGCTTCAAACTCTTTTAAAATTTCCTCCTCAAATGTTGTCATCTTTTCTTCTGAAAAAATCAAAGCCTTCCCAACCTTTATGTATGCGATCATACTTGCCAGCGGATAGCAAACTTCTTCATCCTCAGCAGGACGAGGAATAGCAGAAAGACCTTTAAGTTGTCCTTCTAATGATGTAGCCTTATTTTCGGAATGAGCCATTACTTCGTAGGCTGCAATGATAGGATAAGCATATACCCGCGATGCGACTGGCGGAGAAAAAATATCATGGACAATAATATCCGACAACTGCTTTACAGTACGATGTATAATCTCAGTTTGAGCGGCGTCTTTTTGATAGTTAGGATTGGGTTTTTCGCAAGAGAAAAATACTAGTAGGCAAATAAGACTAGCAAACTGTTTCATATGATAATTTTTGATTCATAAATATACTGAAAAGTACAGTCGCCAGTAAAACTGATATCTATAATTCTTTTTGATTTGGATCTATTCTAAGGATTCTTAATGAATCATTATTTGTAGCTACAAGAATCATATTTTGATCTTTGGTCCCTTTAAGGCGCTTTATATTTCTAATTTGAGCGCGAATCTTAACCTCAGGTGTAAAGGCTTTTTCAAATTCACCATTTCCTTTATTTATCAACAAACTACCAAGGTCGCTATCTAATCTTCCCATTTGAATATTATTATCATAAAAGTTCCCTCCCATGAAAACATCCATTAGCTCATCTCCATTAGCATCCACTACAATAGCATCATTATAAGATGTCCACTGCAAGTTATCAGCCAATGATTTTACTTCAAATTGCAAATTACCATTGTTGATCAAGATGGCATTCTGAAAATAATCGACATAGCTTAGCTGAGCTTTAGATAAATTGTCTTTACCAATAAGCTCATTAAGGCTTGCTTTCGCAAAATCCTTTGCTAGCAGAAAATCTTTCTTTAAATAAGGAAGTTGAGTTTCTAATTCATGCTTATTTGCAAATGGTATTTCCTTATCATCAATATAATAAGTTAATAATTGCTCCTTAGTACCATTTGCATCAAAGTCATTATAGTACATTCTTATCGGTTGCTCCTCAGAGGCCTTCAATCTACTATTCAAGCCTAAGTTTCCAGCTAAAATATCGATGTCGCCGTCATTATCGAAATCATAAGGCAAGACAAAATTCCACCAACCATGTTTGTCGATGAGTTTTCTCCGCTCAAACTTTGATCCTTTACGAATAAAAGCCTCTACTGCTCCCCATTCTAAAGCAAGAATCAAATCAAGTTCTTTGTCTCCATTAAGATCAGACCATTGTGCATCTTTTACAAATTGATAATTTGTCAATTCAGGTGCATACTCTTCCGTCTTATCCATATACTTTCCTTTGCCATCATTTATAAGAACATATGAAGAAGGAAGGACGCCATAACTTCTAGAAACAGCTCTTGCTCCGATAAATAGATCTGGATATCCATCTCCATTAATATCGTTTGAGATAATGCATGAAGCCGTTAATTTTACATTATTAGGGAAAGCACCTTCAACAGAACTAAATGACCCTTTACCGTCATTACTATACACTCTAGGTGAGTTCCACTCAGAAGTAACTGAATATTCACTTCCTCCATTAGCTGTAACTAAATCTAGATCTTTATCTCCATCTACATCAATAAGCAAGGCACTCACTTCTTCACTTATTGAATCTCTTCTAAACACCTCTGAAGAACGTTGAATAAAAGTGCCATTTTGTTGTTGGACATATACTTTACTTAGCTTTCTTTTTGAAGATCCAATATAAAAGTCATCCAAACCATCACCATTTACATCGCCAACAGCTAAGGCAGGCCCTTCAGAGGAAGTCATATGCGGAATAAGAGACTCTCTATTAAATTCAATAAAAGGATTTTCCTTGTGCTGCACATTTAATTGAAGCTGTTTTGTTTGGTCTGTCAAACTGTTAAATGTTACATTCCTACGCTTCAATTGTTCATAATTAAATTTTGCTAGTCCTGCGGTATAGGAAATCTCACTATCATCTTTAGCAGATATTTTTTGATAAGTATTATCTGGCCAAACTAAATGTATTGAGTCTACTTCATTGACGTCTCCAATTCCAAGATGAAAAGGTATTTCCATTGAGGATTGAAAACCTCTCAAAGGGAATTTTTCATGAAAAATTGTTTGATCTTTTTTATAGACAATCACCTTTGATCCAATTGCATTGATGTTATTCTCCGCTCCTTTTAATTTCAAACTCAAAAAAGACTCTGGATTAGGATTTGAATTATTTTCATAAACTAGTGCTTCGTCATCAATGTTATTCACTACGACATCGAGATCACCATCATTATCTAGATCTGCATAAATGGCCCCATTGGAATAGGTGTTTTTATCGTTAAAAATATTTGGTCCTAAATCTTGAAAAGTCAGATCACCATTATTTTTAAAAAAGCGGTTTGGTAATTTAATCTCTGGTAGATTATCAATCATCTCGACATCCTTATCTTCCACAGCCTTGGTTCTTATTCGGTTTTGAATATCCACTTTTTCTACAAAGTTGATGTAGTCAATATCATTCATTCGTTTTGGTATACCATTGCTGATAAAAGCATCTTTATATCCATCATTATCAAAGTCAAACAACAATGCAGCCCAGGACCAATCTGTTGCGTGTACTCCTGCATACATCGCTAATTCAGAATAAGTGTTATTTCCTTGATTGACTTGCAACGAATTTTTAGCATACTGGTAATTGTAACCATAGCCCAGTTTAAATTTGAAAATATCAAACGCATCTTCTCCTTCCGATGTTTTCAAAATGTAAGGATCAGAAGGAAGCATGTCTAGTGTTATTAGATCGGGATATAAATCATTATTAATATCCGCAGCATCAACACCCATACTAAATCTACTAGTATGCATCATTTGATTCGTTAGGTCTTCCTTAAATATTCCATTTCCCTGATTGACATACAAGTAATCATTTTCATGGAAATCATTGCCTACATACAAATCTGGCAATCCATCTAAGTTGAGATCTGAAGCTACTATTCCTAAACCATACCCAATAACAGAACTGTTGATACCTGCATCTTTTGTCTTTTCAACAAATCTCCCATTTTGATTTTCCAAATATTTATCTCCAGAAGTTGGATGGAACTCTTCTGCAAAATTTTTCCTTTGACCGAAAGTTCCATTCGCATGCAAGGAGTGATTCATCTGAAAGACATCCAAGTCTCCATCAAGGTCTGCATCAAAAAATAAAGTTTGCGTTCCAAAGCTAGATTGCGCTAAACCTATTTCTTCAGCCATTTCTTTATATATCGGAATTCCATTTTCATCAATAGATTGACAAATGAAAAACAAATTCCTTCCTTCTAGATCTTGAAATGCACCTAATTGAGTAACATATATATCTAGTAAACCATCATTATTAAAATCTACTATTGAAACTCCATTCGACCAAGCATCTTCAGGAATTTCTATTCCTGAATCTTTTGAAACATCTTTAAATTTCATCCCTCCCTCGTTCAAGAAAAGTTTATTAGAACCTTGGTTAGATGAAAAGTAAAGATCTATCAGACCATCATTATTAAAATCACCAGCTCCTACCCCTGCACCATTATAAAAGTACATGTAGTTGAATATATTCATATCTATGGATAACTCTAGCTTGTTGCTAAAGTGCAAACCCGTTTCAGAAGAATCTAATATTTTAAATGCAGCAGCTTCTAGTGAGATATGCTCAGAGGAATTTTGGTGGCAACTAAAAAACACAACAAAACAAAAAGCAAGAAGTAGTACTTTATTCAACATGCTTACTTTAGAATTTTAAAAAGCTTTGGAGATTCGTTATTAATACCTACAAGTATATGTCTCTGATTGTTTATAGATAAAAGCTTAATGTCTTGCACTTCACCTTTAACGCTTAGTCCGGTTTGGTTTAGTACCTCAAAATTTCCTTTTCCATCATTTATTAATAAATGTCCTCTACTGGCATCCAGTCTTGAAAACTGAGGAAGGAAATCAAAATTATTTCCTCCAATTACTAAATCCTCATCTCCATCCTCATCTATATCTATAGGTAAGATTGCATTCACACAAGACAACTGTACATCAATAGGCAATTCTTTAATTTTAAAATTTCCTTGTCCATTGTTAATAGCGATACATGAAGGCAAATAACTTACCCCTTTTCGAGAAGCTGCATCTAATAATTTTTTATCAAAAAGATCTTCAATACCTTTTGTAGCAAAATCTTTATGCATAAGATTTTTTTTCTTCAATATTGGAAGTTGCTCAGTTAACTCACGCTTAGAAAAAATTGGGTAGTTTTTATTTCCATCAGAGTAAGTAATGATTTTATCAAACTCTCCATTTTGATCAAAATCATAAACGAATATTCTTAAAGGATCATTCTCTTCCGCTTTGAAAGATACGTTCTTACCTATGTTCCCAAGTATCAAATCTTGATCACCATCTTTATCTATATCAGCTGTAGAAACACTATTCCAAAAACCATATAGTTTAGATAATGATGATTCCACTTTCACAAAACCTTCACCATTGTATTGAAAAATACTGGGTGCCATCCACTCTCCTACAACTACTAATTCTTTTTTATCGTCACCCATCAAATCAATCCAAGCAGCATCTTTTATCATACCTACGGTTCGCATTTCCTTTGGAAGCTCGAAAGATTCAAATTTTCCATTTCCCAAATTTTTGTAGATAAAGCAATTGGGACTCACTCCATATGTTCTTGTCAAATTTAGATTCCCTACAAACAAATCAATCAATTCATCACCATCAAAATCATAAGGCAAGACTGCGGATGTATTCATCCTATTGTTGGGTAAGCCATCTTTGCTTAAATCATAATTTCCTTTTCCATCGTTAATAAGAAGGCGATCTGCAATAAGTGGGTTATGCGCTAATTGTTCATTACCTCCACTACCAACAAATAAGTCTTGATCGCCATCTGAATCTGCATCAAAAAATGCTACAGCAGTATCTTCAAAATCTTTCAACTTTTCAAGTAAGTCTTTCTCGCTTTGTACGAATTGACCATTACTGCTAAGCATGAATTGGCCAGCTTGACCCTTAGCCCCAGAAAAGTAGATGTCACTTTGGCCATCGCCATTCAAGTCAGCAACACCAATCTTTGGCCCTTCTTGCGAATACATCGATGGGATATTTCTTTCATAGTAAAAATCAACATAATCATTTTCCTTGTGCGCTTCAATTTTGAATGGCACCTCTTCCAATAGAGTTTTTGTAGTCGTTGATTTGTTTGAATCAACAAACAAACTGGAATTGATTTCACTTTGACTTATTTCTATATCTTGATTGACGGCTTCTACCATATGTTTTGTTTCTTTTCCATCAGGCCAGATAACTATAAGGGAATCTATTTTTTCATACTCCCCTAAGCCAAAAATGCTGGTATAGTCTACAGAAGATTGAAACCCTCGGTTAGGCACAAGCTCTTTTAGCAATATCTTGCCCTCTACATAAAGCTTCAATTTAGCGCCGATAGCAAAAGTATTTTTCTCCTGTCCCTTAAGTTTTACTCTTAGATAGTTAGCACTAGAATTATTTTTAAAGATTTGACTTTGCTGATTAACGTTATTCACTACTAGATCAAGATCACCGTCATTATCTAAATCACCATAGGCAGCCCCATTAGAGAATGATTCTTTATCTAAACCCCATTCTTGGGCAGATTCAGAAAAAGTTAAATCTCCATTATTTCTAAATACATTATTGACAATCGGTGTAGAAGGCATTTTTTCAATGATATTGAATAACTCTTCCTTCTTACCTCCAAGTGCCATTTTTGAAACTACATCATTAGCGAAGAAGTCAATGAAATCTAAATCAACTACATCTTTATAAATTCCATTGCACACATAAATATCCGTATTGCTATCATTATCCATGTCAAACATTAGCGCTCCCCAGCTCCAATCAGAGGCAGCTACATTTGCGAAATTAGAAATCTCTTTAAAGCGGTTGTCGACAGAATTTAACTGCAAGGTATTTTGCATATATTGATTGTAAAATCCACTCTTAGTTTTTAGCTTGAATAAATTAATGTCATCAAAAGAAGCATTTTTCTTTCTTCTTTGTGGATCTATAGGAAGCATATCGGTGACAAATATGTCACTCAAGCCATCATTATTAATATCCGCCATATCAGCGCCCATAGAGGAATGGGAAATATGATCTATGTAGCTAGGAAGGTCTTCTTTAAACTTCCCATTCTTATCATTTATATATAAATAGTCTCGTTCGAAAAAATCATTGCTGACATAAATATCTGGCCACTTATCATTATTCACATCGCCAATAGTAACCCCTAATCCAAAACCAATTAAACTTCCAAATATTCCTGACTCTTCACTTACATCGACAAAGGTGTTCCCATCATTGCGTAATAACTTATCACCACCTCCTTTAAGGAATTCTTCAACAGGCCAGTCTTTTGCCCTTAGATTTCTTTTATTAGAATAGTTCAAGGTGTTGACCGGAATGAAACTGTTGTTTAAAATATATAAGTCTAGGTCTCCATCTTTATCGTAGTCGAAAAAAGATGCATGAGTAGTATAGCCTTCTTCATCTAGGCCCCATTCGCTGGCAGATTCTGTAAAAGTTAGATCCTTGTTATTAATATACAAGGTGTTGTTTTGCTTACTCCCTTTTCTATAGCCAGCGTTGCACACATAAATATCTAAATATCCGTCTAGGTTGATATCAACCATGGCAACACCTGTGCTCCATTTATTTTCATCAAGCACGCCAGCTGTTTCTGAAATATCTTTAAACTTAAAATCTCCTTCGTTTAGGTAAAGGCGATTGGCACCCATATTTGAAGTAAAGAATACATCAGGCAAACCATCATTGTTTACGTCACCTATTGCAACTCCCCCACCATTGTAAAAATTTCTATAATTGAAAATATTGAAGTCCTCACTATTATGAACCTCATTGATAAAATCCACACCTGAATGACTGGAGTTAACTTCCTTGAATAGCTTTTTGGACGAATCCATATCCGAATCAGAACAAGAAATGAAAGCAAATAAAATGAATAGAATGAAAAATTTTCTAGAGAAAATCATATACCAAAACTACAAAAAAAGGTCGTCTGTAAATCAATACAGACGACCTAAAAATTCTTTATTTGGTACTAAATATTAGTACCCAGGATTTTGTACAAGGTTTGGATTTCCAGCAAGAGATCTTGAAGGGATTGGGAACAATAAACGCTCCTCACCAGTAGCGGGCTTTTCTTCCCAAGCGTCTAAGAATCTTCCAAATCTAATTAAATCTTGTCTTCTATGACCTTCCCAGTACAACTCTCTTCCTCTTTCCGCTAGTAAAGATGCTTCATCAATTGCAGATAGAGCACTTGCACCACGGATTGTTCGTATGTTGTTAACGATGTCCAATGCTCCCGCAGAGTCACCAGTTCTCATTAGTGCTTCAGCTTGCATTAACAAAACATCAGCATATCTGTAGAATACATAGTCGTTATCAACATTGTCTCCATTGTTATAATCAATTGGATACTTAACAACTCTAACACCAGTAACTTCTAGATTAGATCCTGACTCTTGAATTGCAACCTCTGGCGTAAAAGCAAGTGGATTACCTAATCTATCTTCCAATGCATTACCATCTTGATCAAACTGTTGACCTGCAAGAAATCCAGCGTTAATACCAGCTACTTCTGTAGAGCCTTCGTAATCAGTTGCTCTTCTCGCATCATCATCTTCGAAACTAGCGTAAAAGTCACCTAATGTTGAGAATCCGTTCCATCCTGAAGGATTTTGATTATAGTGTAAAGTACAGAACCATCTTGATCTAACGTTACCAGAACTAATCCCGCCTTGATTTAAACCAGTGAAAATATTTTCCGTTGAAATCGCATCATTAGTTGGCGCGAAATTATCGAAATAATTTGTTGCCAAACTATATTTACCGGAATTCGTCAACTGTTGCGCAATAGCATTTACTCTATTCATATCAGCTGCATCGAAACTAGGTGCCGCTCTATTTAAGTAAACTCCTCTATTAAGTAATAACTTCATCTCAAGTACTAATGCTGCATCTTTATTAGCAACATGTGCTGGACCATCAGGAAGATTTGAACTAATGGCTTGAAGTTCACTTATAATAAAATCAATAGTCTCTTGTGGTCCAAGTACGGTAGCATCCTCTAAAAGAGGCGCACCAGCTTCTCTAAATGGAACTTGTCCCCAGCCATCTAATACGGAACCCATCACAAAAGCTCTTAGGAATCTTGCTTGTGCTTCTTGCTCTGGAGTAGGTTCAAACTGTAAGATGTTAGTCGTACCAAATACAACTTGTAATAGCTCTGAAAATGTGCTCGCTAAAAAATCATGATCAGGTGACCATGAGTGATCGTGAAGTGATCTCCAAATACCATTATCATCCCAATCCGGTCCTCTAGTTGGCCCTATGGTCTCATCAGAAGTATGCTGTTGAGCAGCCCAAAATCTAGATTGATCTTGATATGGCAATCTTAATGCTTCATACTGAGCAGTCAATAAATTCTCTACATCAATCAGATCAGCATTTTGCTCCACCGTAATGGTATCTCTGATTTCTGGTTCTAAGTCTGTGCATGAAAAACCTAGCATCAAACCAAGAAATAAAATGAAATAATTCTTCATATCTTAATTTTTATTATAAAGTTTTAAAATGAGGCTCCAACAGTAAGCAAAAATGATCTCGCTGATGGATACGGTATATACTCAATTCCTTGAGAAGGTACGCCATTTCTTAGATTTACAGTGTTAACTTCCGGATCAAAGCCTGAATAATTGGTAAATAATGCTAGATTTTGTCCAGTTATTGACACGTTTATATCCTTTAATTGTCCAGCATCTCCAAATCTATACCCTAAAGTTAGATTAGACAATTTCACAAAATCACCATCTTCTACAAATCTTGAAGAAGCTGAGATTGGATTTGCACGACTTTCCTGAACAGGTCCATCTAATAACACTGCGTCAATATTTCTAGTTCCTATGTTACCAATAGGAAGTACACTGTTCGCTGTATTATTATAAATTTGGTGTCCAAATGCACCGTGCAAATTAGCTCCAATGAAGAATCCACCAGCTTCAAAGTTAATATTGAATCCTAATACAGTGTTTGCATTTGGATCTCCAGCAGCCATCAATTCTCCATCATTTGCGAAAATTGAATTTCCATCATCGTCAAGCCCTTGATAATCTCTTACAAAGAAGGTATTGATTGGGAAACCATTTCTAATCGTTTGGACAGTTGTATTTGAAATACCTTGTCCAAATAATTCTCCAGTAGGAACTTCAATAGTAAAATCTCTTATCTCATTAGTTAAGAAAGCCAAGTTTACACCAGCTGACAATCTAACGTCTCCTTTATTGATAATGTTTGCATTTAACCCTATTTCAAGTCCGCTGTTTACCAATTCACCATCAAGATTTTGGAAAGGTCTTGCTGGAGGTCCAGGCTCAGAAACTTGCAAGTCTAATAATAAGTCGCTAGTTACTCTGTTGTAGTATTCAACCGTTCCTGTAATACCGTAATTAAATAATGAAAAATCAACCCCTACATTAAATGTAGCTGAAGATTCCCAAGTTAAATTAGGGTTAGCCTCACGAGTCAAAAACTGACCTGAATTATCTAGAAGATCAATCACAGTCAATGCCGCATCAGCAGCAAATTCCTGATTACCAGAAATACCCCATCCAGCTCTAAGCTTTAACTGATCGATAGCGTCATTTGCCAAGAAAGATTCATTATGTAAATTCCAAGCAGCAGCCACTGATGGGAATACACCATATCTATTATTCTCTCCAAAACGAGTAGAACCATCTGCTCTTAAAGTACCCGTCAATAAGAATCTATCATTAATGTTTAAGTTTGCTCTTCCAAAGAATGATTGTATTTCACTGATCGGCTCTGCAAAAGAAAACACATTTCTATTATCACGATTAGAGTTTTGTAATGCTAGATCATTATTGAAATCTAAAATGTCAAATCCAAAGCCTCCAAATCCAAAGCCTTGAAAATTGAATTTTTGATATTCATAACCACCTAATAGGTTTAATGAATTGTTTGTTCCTAAATCTACATTGTAGTTCAGAGTATGTGTGTGTACTTGGTTGATCAATCTGTTTTGAGATTGTCCTGCAAATCCAAGTCCTTCAACTCCTTGTACATTAATCAAACCAGAGATCCCACCAGAAGCATTACTGTTCGCAAAGTTATTACCATAACGGTAACGGTAAGTCAAATTATCAGTAATGTTCCAATACGGAGAAATAGAACCTATAATAGTAGTCGTATTAGCTTGTTCTCTGTGAGCGTCCAACAATTGAAGTGGGTTGATAGTAGTAGCACCCACTGTCGCCGTTGTTGAATTATTAGTAGCTGTAGTAAAAGCCCCATTTGACATCAACGGAATAGTTGGATTCCATTGTAAAGCTTGTGCAACTAAGTTACCTGTAAAACCAGCGTTAGTCGAAATAGGCGCAATGTCTTCTACAGCATGAGAAGTAGCTAAAAATACATCAAAGCCTACTTTATCTTCCAATAAAGTATACTGTGCATTTATGGTAGCATTGTATCTTTCCAATCCTGATTCTCTAACAATACCCTCCGTATCAAAATATCCGAGAGATACTCTATAAGAACCATTATCTGAACCACCTCCTATAGACATATTATAGTTTTGAGTAGTACCCGTTTGTAAAATTTCATCTAAGGCATCTACATTTCCTCCACCATCTGCAGAAGCTAAATCGTCTCCAGTGAAACCATATTGACCCAAAGCAGATCTATATTCATCTCCATCTA
Source organism: uncultured Saprospiraceae bacterium (assembly GCA_938022165.1). GTDB lineage: Bacteria > Bacteroidota > Bacteroidia > Chitinophagales > Saprospiraceae > JALZVN01. The sequence continues at coordinate 27,225 of CALIEI010000138.1, forward strand.
GAATGTCATACCCGTTCAAAAGTGTACTTACACCTACACCTGCATTAAAGCTAATAGAAGGTTCAGCGTTTTTACCTTTTTTAGTAGTTACGATTATAACACCATTTGCTGCTCTTGCGCCATAGATAGCTGCTGAAGAAGCATCCTTTAATACTTGGATAGATTCGATATCCTGTGGATTAAGGAAGTTCAATGGGTTAGAATTTGGTAACTCTCCAATGTCTGTATTCAAGATACGTGCTCTAGCACTTCTACCATCCAATGGAATACCATCTATTACATATAGTGGGTTTGCGCCTGCTCTGATAGAGTTATTACCTCTAATCTGAACAGTGGCTTCAGCACCAGGCTGACCACTATTGTTGGTAACATTAATACCCGGAAGACGACCTTGAAGCAGTTGATCAGAGTTTACAACTACCCCTTTGTTGAAATCTTTAGCCTCTAGAGATGCAACAGATCCGGTAAGGTCTGTCCTTCTAACAGCTCCGTAACCAATCACCACTACTTCATCTAAAATCTCTCCCGCTCCTAGCGATACGTCTACAACGTTAGATGCTCCTAATGGTATCGTTTGAGATCCATATCCAGTATAGGATATATCTAATGATTGTGCATCAGCAGGTACTTGAATAGAGTAAGTCCCATCTATGTCAGTGATGGTCCCTGTGGTAGTTCCAGTAACGATTACACTCGCACCGATTAGTGGATCTCCATTGTCGTTATCTATAATGGTACCACTAATGGTTCTTTGTCCATAAGAAACGATCGATATTGCCATAAAGGCAAACATCAAAATCAATCCCTTATAAGAATTGTCAAATTTGATTTTCATACATTCCAATTTTGATATTTGTTAAAATATTTTTTCCATACTTGTCTAGAAATGAAGAAATTACCCAATTCTAGTGTCTTTTTATTTCATACTAAGCGCTCTGACAAAAAGCTTAAAACACGGCAGAATCTATATTATGTGTTTCTTTTACAATTAGTAAATATATACACTTGGATTAAAATAAAAAAATTTTGTTGGTAACTTAGATTAATCACATGATCAGTAGTTGTCGATCTTTAATTTGCAAAATTTGATGTTTGTGTAAAAAGAAAGCGAGCAGAATTTCAAGATAGTGACTTTAGTTTTAGATTATATTTTATCAGTTAACTGTTAATCAGTCAACATTATTTATAAACAAGAAAAATCGTGCATAAATATATACTAATCGAAGAGTATTGGAAGCACAGGTAGTAAAGATTTAGTTTCTCAGCAATCAAAGTGTTATGGCGAAATGGTAAGTAAATTTTTACAGTCGATCCACTTGGTTGATGTCTTTATAATGAAAGTGAATTTTATAGCTATAGTCCGATATATTATATACGTATACATCGCGGAAGCGTATAGCTGTAGCTCGACGCACCGGAGGGGCGTAAGGACAAGGGATAGCAGCGGCATCTCGTTTTTTATGACTGTAAGGAATAAAAACGAGATATAGCGTAGAGCCCGGTGCCGACGTAGTACGGCATGGTCCCAAAAAAGAATTTACAATACCTTTTAAGTGGCAACTTAGGTCAAGTTAAAATGGTGTTGGAAAAGAAAACTTCATAATCTAAATATCAATTGAGTATCTTCATAATTGATTGGCCATTCTAAGGTTAAAGCGCAACATGTTTACTACCGTTTTTGATAAATTTATTTCTAAGATTTTTTTTACTGCCCTTCTTGTAATATTGGTAGGAAATAGTGGCTTAGCCCAATCCTACGGCTTCATAATTAATGAACGGACTGAAAAAGAAACTTTCTCATTTGAATATATCAATGGTTTTATTGTTGTAGAGCTTCTGTACAATCACACTTTTCCGATGAAGTTCCTTTTTGATACGGGAGCTAGTAATACCATAGTAAGTAATAAAACAATTGTTGATCTGTTTGGCCCAACGTACGGAAGGACCTTCACGATCTATGGGGCTGACTTGAGCAAGCCTCTGTATGCGCATCTGGTAAAAGGGGTTCATCTTAGATTGGAAAATACAACGGCACCAAACCAAGATATTTTAGTGCTAGAAGAAGACTATTTTAATTTTAAACGCTTGACAGGTAGGGAGATCCATGGCATACTTGGAGCTGATATGTTTAGAAATCATGTTGTCAAAATCAACTACCAAAGGAGAACAATACAATTCTATAAAAAAGGCTCCGATAAGTTAAAAACAAATGGTTTTGAAAAAAGCAAAATCGCTGTTCAAAAATCTAAACCATATATAGTAAGTGACATTACCTTGGCTAATGAATCTGAAACCAAACTAAAATTGCTGGTTGATACGGGTGCTTCAGCAGCACTCTTATTAAATACAAAATCTGATACTAGCCTAGTGCTTCCAGAGCAAATCATACCAGGGAATGTTGGTTTTGGTATCGGTGGACTCATGGAAGGTTATGTAGGTAGAGTTAAAGATCTAGAAATCGGTGGCAAAAATCTTGAAAACGTAATTTGTCATTTTCAAAAAAACGAGAAGTCCTTAGATTCTTTAAATCTTGTTTTTAGACATGGCCTAGTAGGAAACTATGTGTTGGATCGATTTGAAGTAATACTAGATTATCCAAATCAGATGATTTATCTCAAGCCTACAAAAAAGTGGAAAAGGAAATTTGATTATGACAAGAGTGGGATTACTGTCATAGCTATCGGAATTGAAGAACAAACCTACTATATACAGGGCATTCTTAAGGGTTCGCCGGCTGAAAAAGCGGGTCTAAAACCGGGTGATGTAATACACAAAATCAATAGTATGCCTCGTCTATTGCTATCATATGATGGTATAACGAAAATTTTGAAAGGCAAAACGGGTAAAAAAATAAAATTGAAAGTAAAACGGGGTGAACAGATCTTAAAATTTGAATTTAGACTTAAAGACTTGATTTAGAATGCTTTAGAATCATTTTGCTTTTAGAGTGCGTGAGCTAGCATTTATTGACTTAAAGTTGTATATTTGCATCCTTTTAGAAATAAAAATCATCAACTATGTTTGCAATTTTGACAATAGCTGGTCAACAATTCAAAGTAGAAGAAGGTCAAGAGATCTTCGTCCACCAGCTAGCTGCCGAAGAGGGCAAAAGTGTTTCTTTTGATCAGGTACACCTGATAGGTAAAGGAACTTCAGCCCAGATTGGAAAGCCTGTTCTTTCGGGTGCATCCGTAAAAGCTACTGTTCTTGGCCATGAAAAAGGTAAGAAAGTAGTCGTCTTCAAGAAGAAAAGACGTAAAGGTTACCGTGTAAAGAACGGTCACAGACAACATTTCACTAAAATCAAGATCGACAGCATAGTCGGCTAATCAAAAATCTAATTAACGATGGCACATAAAAAAGGAGTCGGTAGTACTGACAACGGACGTGACAGTAATAGTAAAAGGTTGGGAATCAAACTTTTTGGTGGACAACTAGCTAGAGCTGGAAATATTATAATTCGCCAGAGAGGTACTAGATACCACGTTGGCCCAAATGCATATCTTGGTAGAGATCATACTGTACATGCTATGATCGACGGTCGTGTAGCTTACACAAAAGGAAGAAAAAATAGAACCTACGTAAGCATCATTCCGTTGGAAAATGGTGAAGCTTTAGTTCCAAGCAAACCTCAAAAACAAGCTAAGCCAAAAGCGCCTGTGGCTCCAGCAGCACCAGTAGCAAAAGCAGAACCTGTTGCTCCAGTAGCACCAGCGGCTAAGCCTGCTGCAAAAGGGGATAAAATAGCATTTGATGGCAAAAAGTATGCTCCAGATGACTTAACAATAATTGAAGGAATAGGACCAAAAATCAGCGAACTTCTTAAAGAAGGAGGCGTAAAAACATGGAGTGATCTTGCTGCTGCAGATGTCAGCAGACTCCAAGAAATTTTAGACGCAGCTGGTCCTAGATATAGAGTTCATAAGCCAGGTACTTGGCCAAAACAATCACAAATGGTGGTTGATGGTAAGTGGGATGAACTTAAAGAATATCAAGATATTCTTGACGGGGGGGTTGACCCTTCCGAAGCGAAAAATTCTTCCGAAGAAGAATAATTTTGCTTATATTAGCGATAGTTTTAGTTTTCATAGCTTTATATTTTTGTTGGGCCGTGCTCTTTAGAGTGCGGCTTTTTTTATTGCACTTATTTTCAAATAAGAACACATTAACTATTAGAGTAAACAGGCTCAAATAGTTAGATATTACTACAATAAAGGATATTGAATATTTAGACGTGCGGTCAAATAATATGATACTGTCCGGCAGGCAGCCAACCCAATTGGCCATTCTCTAAGCGCACTTTTTCAAAGCTGCCTATCTTATCAACTATTTGGACTTTTGTGCCCGGTAAGAGGCTCATAATCGCTTCATTTGCTTCTTCTGGGGCCGACTTTAGCTCGATCTGATCTTTCATTATTATACCCGTCTTGAGCCGATATTGAAATTTTGCCTGAGAGGAACTCAGGAAGAAAAATAATATACTTAACACAAAAAATGCTATCCCGCCCAAAAAGCCCTTCTTTTTAGTTAGCCTCTCGGAATGCAGAAGCCAAACTCCAAATGCAAAGACGGATAAGAATATAGAAATGAATCCAATAAAATACCAGGTATTGGAACCCGCTCTAGTAAATAGGTATTTCCAAACTCTAAACACGATGAACTCTGGAATCTGAACGATATCGCTATCTAGCTGTTCTTTGGCGATGCTCAAATTGTGCAGTATAGATTTATCAAACGGATCCATTTTTAGGCCTTTTTCAAAATATAAAATTGCCGAGGGAATGTCTCCACTTTTATATAAAGCAGAACCTAGATTGTTATATACCGCTAAGGATTGGTAGTCAAAATCAATGACCTTCTTGTATTGCTGAATGGCATCGCTATAAGAGCTACTCTCATAAGCAGCATTGGCTGATTCTAACAGTCCTTTAGTATCCTGTGCAAAAAGCATCAGGTTAAAAAAGATTAAAGCAAAAAGTAGTTGAATTCGTTTATTCATGCTGTCAAAATAAGTCACTTAGTTGCAGAGGACGTCTTTTCGTTTCCCAATTAAATCCATCCAGCTTTAGCGCATTTGGATCTGCTTTTTTTATAGGTTTTATATCTGCTTTAGGATTTGGAAAACACTTTATCTTTTCAACTTTATTATCTCCAAAATCAATGATCATATCACTACACACCGTTTTGTTTACAGCAATATAAGCATTGTCCTCATCCAACAAATAATAAATAGATTCTGCATTGCCATAAACATTCATTCCATAGATTTCATCCTCTTGAAATAATGCAATAACATCACGCCCTTTTATTTGATTGTAAAAATAATTATCTGTTGTATTAATAATAAAACTTTTCTCCACTAAAAAAATAGAATCTAACTTCCCATCCTTCATCTTCATGTCAATGGTATCTGCCGAGAATTGAGATGTATCAGACCAGATTATGGGGTTTTTATAAAAGTGAAAAACAGAGTCTCTTTGATCGAAAACAAGAGAATCACATATTGCTTGAAAATCACTCTTCAACATTCTCACGTCTTCATGAGCGATGAATCTTTTTGCGCTATCTACATCATAGGTTTCCGATCTGGAATAGATGAGTGTATCTGTTGTTAAAAATAGAGAATCCTCATCTAAAATAGAAATCATTAAAGTTCGCTCACCATAGGCTTTAAGATAATCTTCATCTTCCAAATAATTAACCTCATCACACTCTATAATAACTTGCTCAACGCTGTCTTGCCAAAACACATTTCCC
>CALIEI010000139.1 GCA_938022165.1 uncultured Saprospiraceae bacterium
GGGGGCTAGGGGTCTAGGGGGCTAGGGGTCTAGGGGTCTAGGTGTCTAGGGGTCTAGGGGTCTAGGAACAAGCTGTTAGTCTTTAGCTTTTAGTCTTTATGTGCTATTGACTTGTACAAAATGCTAATGGCTAATGGCTAATGGCTAATGGCTAATTTGCTAATGGCTAAAACCCAACAGCTAAGCCCTTCCTTACATCTTGACCCCAATTACTTCAATCATCTGCGGACAGAGAATAGTCGCTTCTGGAATATTTTCTAGTTCAATCATTTCTTGTAGGCCCGTTTCACAAGTAGCCTTATCGAGTAAGCCCATTTCTACCAATCTAGGGAAGTAAATATGGAAAAATGATTTGGGCCATTGCCATGTTAAACTCTCAGGCGTTGCCATTTTACTTAGTGGACGTATGTTCATCACCTCTAAACCATGATTATAAAAGTACTCTGGAATTTTTCTTCCAACGTCTACATCACCTTCTTGTTCTTTGAAACTTTGTAAAGCTGCGGCAATGCATTTACTTAAATTAGGCTGGCTTGGCTCAGTTTGTAGCGTAGACCAATCGTAGTACTCTTGCACCACGAAAGCCCCTCCTGGTACAAGCGCATTGCTTACTTTTTCAATGATTTCTTCTGGATTTGGAACCCAAGCTAAAGCCCATCTGCAATAAGCTCCATCTAAGCTTTCATTTTCTAAAACCATCTCATCAAAATCAGCACAAATGGCTTTAATGTTTAGATCGTGTAAGTCTGAAGTGGCTTGCAAAAAATCTATATATGCCTTTGATTTATCTATGCCAATCACTTGTCCATAGTCCCCAACAAGATAAGCTAAGTCTTTTGTACAGAATCCAGGACCTGAGCCTAAGTCTAGTATTTTTTGACCCGCACTAAACTCAGCGAGTTCCCATCCACGGCGAGCTTCACTGGACCATACTTGATGCTGTAGTCCTAATCGCTGTAATTCTGCTCGATCGGTTCCGAGTATGTATTCATTGGCTTCTTTTTGCATGAGGATATTTTTATGTAAAAATAGGAGTCTTTTGAGATTTTCAAAAGTAATTCTTAGTAAAGGTCTTGCAAAGTTTATTTATAGCTATCGCATTTCAATATGAAATGCTATTCTGATTTATAATCCAATAAGCTTAGGAAACAGGATAATTAAGAACAAAAATACCATCTGAATAACAACAAAAGGAATGATGCCTTTATACAGGTGACTGGTCGTCACTTCAGGTGGTGCTACTCCTTTTAAATAAAACAAAGAGAATCCAAATGGTGGAGTCAAAAATGAGGTTTGCAGATTCAAGGCAATCAATACACCAATCCAAATCAGATCGATATCAAATGAAATAAAAATGGGTGCGACAACAGGTACGATAATAAATATAATCTCGATGAAATCTATGAAAAAACCAGCTACAAAGATGATCAGCATAACCACCAGCAAAAATGCCATTGAAGACAAATTAGATTGTGTTATCAGTTCTATCAAAAAATGATCTCCTCCTAACTGTCTAAACACAAAAGAAAATGTAGTAGCCCCTAACAGTATCATAAAAACCATACATGTCAGATGTGTGGTTTCTTCCATTACTTTCTTGCAAATATTCCAATTGAACTTGCCTTGAAGAATCGTCAAAATAGTGGCGCCCATGGCGCCTACCGCGGCTGCTTCTGTTGGTGATGCAATACCCAAAAAGATACTCCCTAAAACTAAGAGAATCAGTAGCATGGGCATAACAAAGGCCACCGATACTTTTTTGAATACACCAGCCTTCCAAAAATCAGCAAGCTCTGCTTCTGGCACTTTGGGTGCATCCGCTGGATACAAATGGGCACGTATGACAACATACAGGATGTAGCATAGCACAAGCAAAACACCCGGCACAAAAGCTGCTCTAAACAACTGTCCTACAGAAACATTTAATACTGAACCTAATAAAACGAGTACGATAGAAGGCGGTATAATCTGACCCAAGGTACCAGAAGCGGCAATCGTTCCTGTTGCTAAACTTGGAGAATATCCTCTTCGGAGCATGGTTGGTAAACTAATAAGCCCCATAGTGATCACTGTAGCACCTACTATGCCAGTCGATGCGGCAAGCAAAGCACCTACCAAGATGACTGAAACGGCAAGCCCACCTTTGACTTTTCCAAAAAGCAAGCCCATAGTATCTAACATCCGCTCCGCTAAACCTGACTTCTCAAGCATGATTCCCATAAAGATAAATAAAGGCACTGCTAGCAAAACATAATTGCTCATCGTCCCCATGATGCGTTGCGGTAAGGCTGGGTAATACACAGAGTCTACAAAAAAGAGCAAATACAAAAGGGATACTCCGCCTAAAGTGAAGGAGACTGGAAACCCATATAGTATGAGCAACAAAATACTTAGGAAAAGTATCAACGCTATTGTTCCCATGACTCCTCTTTAAAATTTTTATTGCGTAGCATCTGGATACATTCCATGCTATTGGAGATGGCTTGTAGCGCTAATAAAAAGAAACCCAATACAATGCAAAACTTGATAACAAAGCGATATGGAAGCCCTCCTGGATCTGGTGATCCCTCGCCTATCTGATAAGACTGCCAAGCATAATCAAAACTATATTTCATAATAAATAGACACCATGGCAAAAGAAAAAGTAGATTGCCCACTAGATTGGTTCTAGCCTTTTCCTTTGGCGACAATTTGCTATAGAACAGATCCACTCGCACGTGTCTATCTACTTGGAATGTAAAAGCAGAACCTAGCAAAAACAATATCGAAAATAAATGCCATTCTAGCTCCATGATCCATGGTGTAGACAGCTTGAATATATAGCGCATAAACACATCATAGATCACTAAAATAACCAACAGCCCAGAAAACCAAGACGCGAATATCCCTATCTTTTTATTGATGGAGTTGATGCTGTTAATAATAGCTTGCAAAAATTCTGTTTTTGAAATCTAAAATAAAAAAAGCGCATTCCGAGTATTTCGGAATGCGCTTTAAGATAGGAATTAAAATATTCCTTGTATAAATTTTATTCTAGTTAAAGAAAGAAGTTGGGTTTTTACCTCCGCCTTGCACTGTCTCCAATCTCTTCTTGAATTCACCTGACTTTTCAAAATCATTATTTCTAGCAAAGATTTCTTTCAAAGCGATCAAAGTATTGATGTCGTTTGCATTCAACTTTTCAGCCAATTTGAAATATGGTAAAGCAGTATTAAATAAGCCATCAGATTTTCCTTTTAACTCATCGTACTTCTTAGTTTCATTCAATGGCAAATCTCCCATTTGCTTAGTAATCTCTACAGCCTTATTAAAGTAAAGTGAACCTAATGAATACTGCACATCAAATAAATTTGGATCTAAATTAGCAGCTTGCTCGTAGTAAGACTTTGATTCTTCAAAGTATTCTGGAGCTTTTGCGTCTCCTGCAGAAAATGCATCTTGGTGAAGATTCATATATACATTACCCAATGCAGAGTAAACTGAAGGATTATCAGGAGAAGCAGCAATAGCTTTCTTCAATAAACCAGTAAGCTTATCATATTCTTGGTTGTTGATCAAGTGGTTGATTTGAGCAAAAAGTATTTCTTGAGATTCTGGGTACTTTCCCATTCCTTCTTCTAAAATACCAAAAGCATTAGCATCTTTTTCTTCAGAAGCGATCTTGTAAGCATATGAGTAGATTCTAGGATCATCATAATTATTAGAACGCAGCGTTGTAAACATTTCTTTTGCTACATCCATTTTACCTACTTCCATAGCGCAATATGCGGTAACAAAAGTATGATCATTCATAGCAGCAGGATCAGCAAGTGTTACCTTCATACCATTCGCTTTTTGAATTTCATTTACCTCAGTCATAGCATGCAAAGCATCAAAAGCGTTAGCATAGTCTTTATTCTGAAGAAGAATGTTGCTAGTATTACTTAGCTGGTTGGCACTATCTTGCAATCCTTTAAGTGCTTCTTTTGTTTCAAATTTTTTCACTGCAAATTCCATAGCCTTTTTATAGGCATTGAAAGCATCAATAGCTGCCTTAGGATTTTGAAGTTTAGCAGAAGGGTCTAAAATAGCAGCGTTAGTGTCTTGTCTAGAAAGGTCTGTGAAGATCTCTCCAGCAGCTTGCCAAGTCTTTGCACTAGTGTTTGTTTCGTCGCTAGCTGTAGCAATCTGAATAAGATCAAGCGCTTCGCTCAATTTATCAGCATTATTACTAGGATCTACACTGTAAGCTCCATGTGCTCTAATCGCTTTCTTAACAGCTGCTGCTGGCTCTACCTGAGCAAATGAGTTAAAAGTAATAGCCACAATTGCTATGATACTTAAAAACGTTTTTTTCATCTTTTTAAATGTTTAATTCTGATCATTAATTAATTGAAGTGATAAAATCCCTTCATGAAAACAAAAATAGTATTTATGAAGTGATTTTAAAGCATTCTTGATTCACTTCGTAGTATAGACGCTTACGAAAAGGCATATTTTGTTGGTAAAACCTTAATAAATAGCCATCAAAATGTTAAAAAAAGCTAGAAAGTCGCCTAAAACCACCTAGAAGAACTTCGTCTACGGGTTGTTTTTATACCTAAAGCCCCTAATAATCCTCTTGTTAATTCCTTTGTCGCCGTTCTTCCTACTTGCTTAGCTACCTTAGCAAAAGTGCTTTCACGTCTGGAAGTAGATCGAGAGCTACTTCTGGTTGACTTTGCCGCCTTTTCTCTTTCCTTCTCTATTTCTGCTTGATTTTCTTCTTTTTGAGCCTCTTCTATCTTTCCTTTTAATATCTCGTAAGCACTTTCTCGATCTATCTCCTCATTATATTTATCAATAATTTCAGAAGCATCGGTTACTGCTTTTATTTCCGCAGCCGTCAAGATATCCATTCTTGATTGTGGCGCTCTTAGCAAACAATGTACTAGTGGAGTTGGAATACCTTTCTCATTCAATACTGTTACAAATGCTTCTCCTATACCCAAAGAAGTTAATAACTCTTCTGTGTCATAATGATCACTGATAGGATAGTTTTGAGCAGCTAATTTGATCGCTTTTCTATCTTTAGCGGTAAAGGCTCTTAAAGCGTGCTGTACCTTCATACCCAATTGCCCTAAGATATCTTCAGGAATATCATCTGGATTCTGAGTCACGAAGAATAAACCTACCCCTTTTGATCTTATCAGTTTTACTACTGCTTCTAATTGATCTTGCAAAGCGTCTGATGCTTCGTTAAACACCAAATGCGCCTCATCGATAAACATGACTAATCGTGGTTTGTCAGCATCCCCTTGCTCAGGAAGTGTAGAATAGATTTCCGCAAGCATTTGCAACATGAAAGAAGAAAACAACTTAGGCTTATCTTGAATATCCGTAAGTCTAACTACCGACACCATTCCTTTACCCTCTTTATCCTGACGAATCAAATCTTCAATTTCAAATGACTTCTCTCCAAAGAAAAGATCTGCGCCCTGCTGTTCAAGTTCGATTATCTTTCTAGTGATGGTCCCTACAGATGCAGAAGATATCTTGCCGTATTCCTCTTCAAAATCATCTTTACCCGCATCCATGACAAACTTTAAAGTTTCTTTCATATCTTTTAGATCAAGCAAGGGCAATTTCTTATCATCACAGTATTTGAAGATCACAGAAACAATTCCAGACTGGGTATCATTCAAATCCAAGATCTTTGAGAAAAGTACCGGACCGAATTCTGACACCGTTGCTCTCAATCTTGCTCCCTTCTCACCTGAAAGTGTAAGAAACTCAATTGGACTATTGCCAGCTGTAAATGGTATTCCTATTTTTTCATGTCTTTCATCGATCTTAGGATGACCGGCACTAGCAGCAGCTATACCACTCAAATCCCCTTTGATATCCATCATCAATACGGGTACTCCTTGAGCAGATAATTGCTCAGCAATGATTTGCAAGGTTTTCGTTTTACCAGAACCTGTAGCTCCAGCTATGAGTCCATGACGATTCATGGTGCGTAATGGTAAGTTCACTAAACAGTTGGTCTGACATTCTCCGTCTACCATAGCCCCACCTAAGGTGAACTGTGGTCCTTCAAATTTGTACCCTTCTGTAATTTCTGCTATAAATTTTTCTTTTGACATGATTTTATTTGTTTATCTATTTTTTTGACCCCAAACTATGGGTTTGGTCACTGCTTTAGCTGCTTTAAACACTAGTTATAATTCCATTTTTCTCTTCTCGTTTGATATCGCTTTTCATTTACACGCCAAGCTTTTTTATCAATATATGACTCTAAGCGTTCCTCTTCTTTTGGATCCAGCATCCCCTTAAAAAAATCTAATCCCGTAGCGGCCTCCACTTCATCTATGGTGACCATGAATGATTGCAACGGTTCATCTGAGGTTTCATGATCCATCAGGAAGCCAATTGCTCTTGGCGTTTTTCCTTCAGTCATCAACACTTTATAATAGCCCGCAGGCACTGCCACATCATTATCTCCGATATAGTCTATAGGTTTTTCTGTCAGTACAGGGCCGCTGATGATATTCATAGTTTTGTACTGTCTCACCCAATCTCTTGTCTGCTCTTCAAGTTCTCTCCAAACGCCTCCATTAAAATTATGAATTTGCGGGCTCATATTACTCATGAAGAAGGTTTCTGACATGGCCGTTTTATTAAAATTCATATCTCCAGCCGGTACCAGATGACCACGATCATAGCCAGAACGCTTATAATCGTACTTGGTAGCAGATTTCGTTTTGACCAATGGATCTGATCTGAAATTATCGTCTCTCTTCACGTGTGGGCCACTCATGATATCTTTTGTAAGTCTATAGGCCACCCACTCTGGTTGTTCAAACTCTTCTCTATAAGACATACTGTAATATTGGTGATGCACCACTTGACCATTACTTGATGGAAGAAAAGACATTTTGGTCGCCCCACTAGAAGTCGAATTTCCACTATTGGTACTCGTACTTGTGGGATCACTAGCGGTAGGTTCAAACACTTCAACATCCAAAACACTAAAGATGGCATAAAGAACCCCAATAATTATTGCAAAAATTCCTCCCCGGGCGATGAGGGTACCTGGATTACTTGCTCGTTGATGATTCTGCCTTAATTTTGCCATACTTGTTCGACTGTCCCGCAAAAATAGTAAAGATTTTTATCATATTTAGTCAACTAAGCCCCATTGCGAATAAGTTATTTTTAATGATCAAAGTTCAATGATTAATGAAAATTTTAAATTGAGTTGAATTGGCTGGCGGGCGGCCTGTGTGAGTGGTAGAAGCGATATAGATGGACTGCTCTCTACAATGAAGCTATCATATAGGTAGCTGAACGAGGAACGAGAGAAGATGCATATATGATATAGCTGAATGTAGATAGCAGTGTAGCTATACAAGCGGATGGCACGACCCCGCTGGCGATTAGCCCGGCGATGAGAAAGGGGGCACACCCTAAAAAATGATAAATTATAAATTATAAACTGAGTTGGCTAGTGGGTGATCTAGGGTGAGTTGTAGAAGTGCTAAAGAGAGGATGGCTTTCTGCAATGAAGGAGAAAATTGTGAATTACAAATCTAAAAAATAGCTAGATTTTACTCTCGATAGCTTCGCGTGTGCGCTTGCGAAATCCTTTTACAAACTCTTCGAAAGTATCGAACTCATAACGGTAAGACACCCCAAAACCACTTGTCCGCTGTGGTCCGAAAATAGTGTTTTCATTTTGATTGTAGACCTGCAACTTAAATCTTCGATCTTTGGTAATTACCCACTCAACGATAACATCAAAGGTGTTTATGGCTGATACATTATTTCCGGTTACTGCTGTTTGATCACCTATACCAATATCAGTACCGATCTTGATAGCAAGCCGCTCTTGAAAGAGATAATTCTTAACCTGAAAGGAAAGTTCACTAGCCCTGGTTGCGTTAATAGTCTGATTTATACTTTGGTTATTGTATACTGAATAATTAACATCAAACTCAGTACGGTTTAAGACCCCGTTATCATCTAATATTTCAGCTAGCAATTCAGACACATAAAGTGATAATTGCGAAGACAAAAACTGCGAAACTGTATTCACCCCAAAATTGACAACCTCGGACCCTATCGCAGACTGCTCAGAAGGCAAAAATCCACCCACTACCAGAAGGCCAAAAACCTGTCGATTGAGTTCGTTGGCATCCCTACTCAAGTAAAGCATCTTACTATCTACGTAGCCTTGAAGCTCTCCATCCAATTCTGGAAAATCAAGTTGAAACGCAATGTCTGGTGCGAATAAATCTCCAGTTAATATCATTTCTAAGTCTACAGATGTAGTGTTTCTTGCCTCTAATATCAATGCATCACTTGTGGGAGGAACAAGGAATTCAGCAATCAAATTATAAATAGAAGTACGGAGATTATCATACTTAGCAACAAGGTTAATCTTCGCTGCATAAGGATCTCCATTCCAAACTATCCTGCCACCTCGTTGCACCACAAAGGGTTTATTGAACTTGACAAGATCACGATATGAATATGTGAAAAGGTACTCCCCTTCTTCAATTTCATAATTGCCGTACATAGAAAATTCACCCGTCCTAAAATTCTTTATTTCAATATTTCCTCTACCAGTGGTTTCTACTATATCTCCTGCTTCTTCATCAAAAATAATTCTAATGTCTGAATCATTCGTGATTTCCATATTAATGGAAATATTTACACCGACCAAAGCTTGTGTCTCTTCTTCTTTCTCGGCTTCTTCCTCTTCTTTTCTTTCCACAAAATTTATAAAACTTATTTCACTGGTTTCAGAGGTCGTAGATAGTATAGGGATCGAAATATCAGTACCGTCTAGCGTTACCGCATTTATATCAATATCGGTCTGTGTAAATGGTCCTTTAAATTCTACACTTCCTTGTCCTATTCCAATTCCATAGAATAAATCATTGTCTCCTTTTTTAGTATCTAGGGCCAAAAACTCAGGTGCATTGATCGTCAAAGCCAATACCATGTCTTTGAGATTCTTCCAATAGATTCCTCCATCCAAAGTGGCTTCATTGCCAAACCTATCTTTCACTATTCCACCAGTACCATCAATAAAATCTTTGGTAATAGTTACTATTCCATCTTCAATAAAATATCGAGTCCCTAGATAATCTACATTAAATGCGCCGTCATAAACCCTGAGCGTCCCATCAGAATCTATATCATTGGGATAACCCTTCAATACTACATCCGCATCAACTAAACCAACAGTATTGGATAAGCCTGTAGGAATAAAATACTCCAGCAAGCTTAAGGGTACAGCATTGCTACTGATATCAAAATTGAAATAGTTATCTTTTATTCCTCCGGATCGTTTTGCATTTTTATTTGGCACTACATAATATCCTTCAGCTAATATTTGCTGATCTCCTTTGGTCAAAGAAAGGTATGCTTTGGCATTATCTTCCAAGCTCGGCAATTGTGCTTGTAGGTTAAGTACTCCCCAATCATCCTCAAATATTTTGAGCGTATCCATGTTTAAGTTTAGCCCTATATTTGTTTGAGTGAAGATATCCTCCGCTGTTATGTCTAATGAAAAATCTCCATCAAAAAATAACTTGTCGTAGTTGGTGTATTTATTTATTTCTTCTAGATCAAAGTGTTCAAAATTGACTTCCAATCCTTTTTGGCCATAACTATGAAAATGAATTTTTTGATACCCATTGGTAAAAGCGAAGTCTTCAATCTCAACAAAGTCACTTCCAACTCGAATGTAATTATTCGGTGTGACATCCCATTCTTGGTTCATCAAGGTGAGATTGGATGGCAAGAAAGTCAATTCGAAGACTTTATTTTCTTCTACCTTTAATATACCATTGACCAATATATCATAATGCGCATTGGTGTAATCTATAATATTGAAATTGAAATCAATTTCGTCTCCTTTAGCACTTGCCAATAGATTTATTGGATGCAAAATCTGCCCTCCTTTAAGTCGAGTCCCCAGTATACCTAAGACTAATTCCGTATCCTCTTCATTAGCCTCAATAAGAATATTTATGTTCTCAAGGGTATTATTATCGAAAGTGAAACTTGGTAAATCTGCCAAGAGATAAAGGGAATCAGTGTAGGTATCAAAGTGTGCATAAGCCGCCATATCTCTGATAGTATCTATTCGAGTGTCTAAGAAATAGGTTAAATTTTCAGAATCAAAAACTTCTAAGTCCATATCAAATCGCATATCATCATATGTTTTGCCACTTGGAGAGATGGAAAGTCGCTCCGCATACTCCGGAAACTTAGCAACCATATAGTCTTTAAAGGCAAAAGAAATTTTGTCTAAATCAAACTGTCCGTCTAAATCAATATTTAATAATTCACTTTCTAGATGAAAATTTTTATTTCCATTTTCATTTACCAATGAGCGCAAGGCAATGGTATCCAAATCGTAGTTCAAATCATTATTTAAAGAAATATTGAAATCTGAAAGATAAATTTCACCCGTGATATTGGATAATTTATCTCCAATAACATTGATATCTGCATTACCAGAAAGTACCAAATTTTTGCTACTTAGGTTTAATTTTTGGAAATCTATATTCCGCACATTTGATTTAAATTTGAACAATGGTTTTTCTTCTGCAAAACTGATTTTACCCCCAAAGTCTAGGTCAATATTTTCATCTTGAATATTTAAATCCCCATCGAATTCATTTTTATCCAATCTACCTATCAGTTCTATATTTTCATAATCATATCCTTTGTATGAGAAATCTTCAACTGTAGCACTAAGTTTTGCAGAAGCAACATCTCTTCGCAGTCCAATACCTTCCTTCACAATAGCCGAGATGGTTACATCTCCAAATTTACTATC
Organism: uncultured Saprospiraceae bacterium; assembly: GCA_938022165.1. GTDB lineage: Bacteria > Bacteroidota > Bacteroidia > Chitinophagales > Saprospiraceae > JALZVN01. Next base: position 10,817 of record CALIEI010000139.1, read on the forward strand.
ACCCGTCCAGGTAGCTAAATCGAAATCAATCAAACTCAACTTTCCTTCGTACTTAGCTTTATCTATACCTTCTGTAAGTTCTAAGGATACATCAGAGGTCACACCACCAAGATCAGTTTTTAGATCTCCATAAGCTGTGAAGTCATTAAAGAAGCCCGTAAAATTTCCATTGAAATTCAGATTACCCAGTTTATTGAAATTGTCTGGCAAATTGAAAGTGGGTATCAACTGTCTCAATGAGATCATTGACACATTCAATTGGCCAATGCTAAAATCGACATACTCCTCGTTTTTAACGGAAAGGTTTCTTGATCTAAAGTTGCCATTGAAGCTTAGCTTGTCACTCAACTTGATATCTAGATTCGAGCCTTTGAGACTATTCACTCGGCCATTAATTTTTCCATTGATAGACAGTGTTTCATCTATGTTCAATTGTAAAAATTCGTTTGATTCTAAAGTACCCACCAAGTAGATAATGTCTTTAACTCCAATATCTGTATTGCTAAAGGCTGTGTTAATGTATATTTTATCTTCGAACTCCCAGAAGTCATCAAACTCTTTATATTTTAAAGTCAGATTTGATCCAAAAGTACTATGAGGTGTTTTGAGCTTGTAGTCTTTAGCAACTATCGTTCTTTCATTTACCAAGAGATCATCAACAAAAAGGTCTTCGATTTTAAAACCACTTTTTTCAGTTACATTCAATGAAGCAATTTGGCCTGAGCCTTGACGTTCCGAATAATTTAAATTTTTGACATGTACATTGATATCATCGAGATTTAGATTTTTATAATCTAAAACGGTATTAGACATTGTCCGAAAAAGCGATTTACGAATATTTTGCAAGTCTAACTTTCCATCCTTGACATAAAGATCTTTGACAGTGATCACCATTGGTTTGTAGAGTGAGTCAAGCGTCTGCCCTCCACTATTTTCACTTGGCAAATAATACCATTCATTGAAGAGTTCTTCATTCCTTATATATTCGAAGATATCTACATTGACACCTTCGACTGTGATATCATCTATATTGAATAGATTATCATCTAAAATAAAGTCATCAAAATTGATTTGAGCGTTGTCAAAACATGCATCGATATCTTGGCCTCTGAGCTTGTCATCTTGCACAAAGCAAATATCTTCAAGATTTATTCTATCTAAATTGAGATCAAAGGCTTTTCCTTTGGTTTTTTTGGAAGTAGTCTGTTGCGCATCTGCCGATTTGAGCTTATCCAAAAGCAATTGAATATTATTAGAAAATTGGCCTGAGTCTCTTCTTATTTTGATGTCTCCGTTGGTTAGAGAAATTTCGTCGATAGACATGCGTCCAAAAAGTAAAGACTTGATATTCACATCAAGATCTACATCGAGCTCTTCAACAAAAAGCAGTGTATCCTTATTGTAATCTTCAACATAGAACTTGGAGAAAGACAACTGATTAAAAAAGTCTAGATCAACTCTTTCCAAGTCAACTTTAGTTTCTAGTCTTTCAGAAAGCGATGAGGTCACCTTATTTACAGCCCAATTTTGGAAATCTGTATCACGAACTACTAAACTAGCAAGAATACCTAGAAGAATCAGGATAATCATTATCACTGCCAATAAACTAAGCAAGCGCCCCATAAATGAGGTCTTAACCGGTTGTTCTTCCTTATTATGTTCTTCCTTATTAGGTTCCATGTATAAGCCAAAAGTAATGCTATATTATATAAACTACGATATCTAGTCAAATACTACTGCAAAATGACCAGATTAACAGAAATTTATGATTTGCATGAAAAGTCACATAATTGCTAAAATTTTAACAAAATAGCCAGCATTTTCTGACACATTTTGTCTTTAATTAACGTATAATTGCACATCCTTAGAATATATCAAATTTAGCAGTAACAGACTTATTCCCCTAAGCCACAATTAGTTAGAAGAGCGAAGCAGAATCTCTCAGTAATAGTTATATCCTATTACCTCACTTACAATCGATTAGATATTATGAAAAAATTTAATGTCAAAGCATTAGCGCTATTTGTTTTTATTTTCTTGGGATTTTCTGGGCTATATGGTCAAGTGACCTTTACCGCTAACGACTTTATCACTCCTTATAATGGTCCATTTGGCTACGGAGTTAACCTAGGAGGTTACGGCACGTCTAGTAACATTAGCCCGGATAATGGCCTACCACTGCCTTGGACAGACGACGCACTTGCAGAATTATGTATTGGGAATCTTGCTGAAGGCATTCCTGGTGCTGGTGTAAATTCTATGCGTCTGGCGCTACCCCATTCTTTTTTAGAAGATCCTAATCTCAGCTATGATATCAGATTGGAAGAATTTCAAAGGTACGCTGAGCTAGGCCTTAAAGACCACACTGTTTTTTTAAATTCTCCTAGTGCTGCACATAGAGATTTTACAGAGTATTGCCCTGGTCAGCCATCAGAGATTTTCAGAAATCTACACTTACCAATATGGGATGCGGGTGCCAACGGCACTCCTTATCACGATGAAAACTATTACGCTCGATACGTATATGAAGTCGTATCTAGATATGGAAAATGGGTAAAGTACTGGGAAGTATGGAATGAACCAGATTTTACTGAGACGAGTAATAACACCAGCGAACCTGGCACGCCAGGCAGTTGGTGGACAGAAGATCCAAGTCCATGTGATCTAGGTGGACAGTTTGGAATAAAAGCCCCTATCTCTCACTATGTAAGAATGCTTAGAATCACATATGAGATTGTCAAAACACTATACCCAGAAAGTTACGTGGCGACAGGTGGATTAGGATACCCTAGTTTCTTAGATGCTATACTTAGGAACACAGATAATCCTAACAATGGAGATGTTTCTGCTCAATACCCCCTTAAAGGAGGTGCCTACTTTGATGTGATTAGCTGGCACTACTATCCGCATGTGGATGAAGCATTTAGAGAGTGGAATCAAAGTATCATGAACTTTGATAGATTTAGACATTCTGATGCAGCTATTGATGAATTTTACGAAAGGCAATTAGAGTTCAAAGCAGTTTTAGAATCTAGAGGATACAACGGCACAACCTTCCCTAGAAAATTAGAAATTAATACAGAAACTAATCTTCCAAGAGTAGAGGTTATTAATCCAGCGGAGGATTGGTTCTTTGCTGGTGGAGATCAACTACAAGCCAACTACAATATGAAGGTAATGTTTGCCTCACAAGTAACTGGTCTTGATCATTTGCACCTTTATCATATTGGAGAAAGCCAAGATGCCAACACCGTTTGGACTCCGCAACACCAATTTAATGTGATGGGTCTATATAAAAATCTCTTAACACAAAATAAAAATACAGCAGAGCATACAGATGGAGGAATTGCTATCAAGACCATGTCTGATGCACTCCAAGGATATTGGTATGACGCTGGTACAACCAATCAGCTTCAACTCCCTTCAAACGTGAGAGGTGGCGCTTTTACCAACGGAACTGAAACCACTTTTATGCTTTGGGCAAGAACTTTTAGAGACAGAAGTGAGGATGCAAATGCGACCTACACCTTTCCTTCTTCTTTCCCTTGGACTAATAATGGGTCAACAACCCTAACCAAAATTGAATGGGATCACTTTAGAACTGGGGCGCAAACAAATATTTCATTTAGAAATGTTGCTCTTACAGGAAACCCAATCTTCCTTACATTAAATAATACCGTTTCGCCTTGTGATGGACTTACTGTTTCTGTAAATTCGGAAGCACCTACTTGCTTTGGTTATACGAATGGTACTATTTCTGTAAATGCATTCAATGGTGTATTCCCTTACACATTCCTTTGGGAGGATGGTTCAACATCTCCGCTTAGAAATAATCTGACAGCTGGAAGCTACTTCGTTACTGTTACGGATGGCAATGGATGCGCTGTCAATCAAAATATACAGTTAACCTCTCCAAGTGCAATTAATGCTACATTAAATATCAGAAATGAAACTGTAGCTGGATTAAACGATGGCTCAATTACAGCCTTTCCTTCGGGTGGTTCTCCTGGATACAGTTACACTTGGTCTAATGGCTCGACTTCACAAGTAAACGCTGGCCTAGCGGCAGGTGATTATGTTGTAACTATTAATGATAGTAGAGGATGTCCGGTTATAAAAACAGCCAGAGTAGAAGCTGACGATATAGGATGTGGTACTTTTACTATGAACTCTTTCAAAACAGATCTTACCTGTTTCAATTCTAACAATGGAACCATTTCTGCCAATCCTATGGGTGGTACGGGAAATATCACCTTCCAATGGAATACAGGAGAGATCACTCAATTTGTAGAGAACTTACCAGTAGGATTTTATTCTGTAACGGCAACGGATGAATTAGGATGCCGAGCTACTTCTACTACTCAAATAACCAGCCCAAGCCAGTTGACCTTATTTGTAATTGGAAATGATGTCTCTATCTCGGGAGCTGGTGATGGATCAGTTACTGCTTTTGCAAACAATGGTACACCACCTTATACTTACGACTGGAGTAATCTTGGCACCACTGCTACTATAAACTCTCTTGACCCAGGCGTATATGGCGTTACAGTTGTAGATGCTAATGGTTGTCAAGCAATAGCTCAGACAGAAATAAATTCTCCAGAGCCAGACTGCGAAAGCTTTGAGATCAGCATGATATTTAATGGTCCAAGATGCCCAGACTCCAATACGGGTTTTGTATCTGCTAATTTAGTAAATGGCGTTCCTCCTTTTCAATTCAACTGGAGTACTGGGGCACACACCCAGACTATCGGTAATTTACCTGCTGGAACATACTTTGTAACAGTTATAGATGACGCAGGGTGTTCAAAACAATCAGCGCAAACTTTACAACCAAAAGCACCAATAACAGTTATAAAAAATATAACCAACGCATCTGGGCCAAATATCCCTGATGGCAGAGCACAATTACAAGTAAACGGTGGTACTCCACCGTTTAGAGCAGAATGGTCAACTGGAGATTCTGGTTTGGACCTTATGGATGTTAGACCTGGAGCATATTCAGTTACTATTACTGATGCAAATAATTGTGTTAAAACCGACCAAGTTATTGTTGATTCTGAATCAGATGATTGTGCTGGATTTAGTGAATTACTTTGGCAGTCAATAGATGTTTCTTGCAAGAATCAAAATGAAGGTGCTAT
>CALIEI010000140.1 GCA_938022165.1 uncultured Saprospiraceae bacterium
ATGATCAACTGTAATACAACACAGATCAGGGAAACCAAAAAGATAGGTATTGCCCATGACTTTCGAAGCGCTAGAGCTATGGATCCTAATAGTCCTGTAAACACAGCTAAACCATAAACTATTTTTTGATAGATAGGGGAGCTCTCATGCAAAGATCGCATGCCTTCATCCATATCCGCAAGTTGTTCTGGAGTAACCATCATATCCATCAAAAAGGCAGATACGCCCATCAGATTCCATAGAATGGCGATCACTGCAATTACCCAAAACATTACTGGTAGCTTCGTTTTATTTTGATCCATAATTAACTATAATTTAGATGACGGGGCTCTCCAAAGATAGCAAATTATGGAAATGAGCAAAAAGTTATTTGGAATGAATTGAATAAGAAATAGACTATGTACTAATGCAATGCTGCTCGGAAAGGAAGCTCATCTACAATCTTGCCTTCCGTTTCCATCCACCAATGCAACCTATCGTAGACTTTATCTTCTGGAAAATACATCAAGGCCATCTTTACAAAGATATGGCCATGCTTTGCTTCAGAGATCCAAAGCATTTTGTAGAATTTTTGCAGTTCTTCATCTTCCATGTTTTCTGCAACGATCCTAAAACGTTCAGCTCCTCTAGTCTCTACTACTGATGCAATGAGCAATCTATCTAAAAATCGTTCTTCGATACCAGAGTGCATGCTTTTCATCAATTTCTTGATATAAGGATCTTCTGGCATTTTTTGTGCTAGGGATACACCACGCTTTTCCATCAAGGCATACACTTGCTGAAAATGCTCTAGCTCTTCTACAGCAGTTTCAATCAACTCAGGAATCATTTCGGTACGATTCGGATACTTGGCTATAAAGCTCATTGCAGATGATGATGCTTTTCTTTCACAGTCAGCATGATCGATCAGAAAACTATCAAAATCCGCTAGCACAGTTTTGATCCATTCCGGTTTAGTTTGGACACTTAGGTCTATACTTAACTTCATATAACTTAAGCTGTAGCTACCTCTTCCACTTTACCTTTGGAATAACTTTCGGTAAGCTCTTTTGAAATAGCGGTTCTAAATACTTTGATGTATGTTTTTTGATCTACTTGCAGATGAACCACATCACCTTCGATTTTATTGACCTTTCCTATGATTCCGCTATTAAGAACTACTTCGTTGCCTTTAGCAACTTCTTTTGAGAAAGTTTCTTGCGCTTTGGCCTTTTGAGCTTGAGGACGGATCATGAAAAAGTAAAGTACTGCAAAAACCATGACCATCATGATTAATGTATAGGTACTATTCCCATTGGCCGCTTGTAAAAGTATAAATTCCATTATTGTTTAATATTTTCTAGTGCTTTTTTTAATTGAGGATTGGGTTGTACAAATCCTCTCATATTCAACACTGTTTTTTGTGGAAATGTGTTTGCTATTAAAGTAACTGGTTTATTTTGATCATTCTTTTTACCTGAAGTATTAAACTTCACAGAGACTTCTCCAGATTCACCTGGTGGTATGGGGTCCTTCGGATAGTTTGGTACTGTACAACCACAAGTTGCTTTTGCATCTGAGATCAACAATGGTACCTTTCCAGTGTTTTTAAATTTGAAAACATGACTGACTTGTTTGCCTTCTAGTACAGTACCGAAATCATAAACGGTCTCTTCAAAGTCTAATTTAGCTACTAATGAAGTATCGAGGGGTTGATCAGCACTAACTGGCATCCTGATCATATCGCTCTTGCTAAAACCTTCCTTGTTAGTTTTATTTGTTGTGCTTACTGAAGAATTAGGTTCACAACCCATGAGAATGAGCCCAATAAAAAATGCTAGTATATTATATTTCATAGTTTGAATTATTGACCAAAATTAATTAAAAGTCCTTGTATTATGTGCAAAATAAAAACTTTAATCCGCTGCGCAAGGTTCATTATCTAATCTACTTGCTTCTGAAACGCTATTTTGATAATTTATTTTACTTTCAAATGCCTATGTTTACTGCTTATTAACAAGTATTTCTCATGATTTCTGTTAGATTTAGCAGTGCTTTCAATCCTGAATATTTCAAAAAATGAATATTTTTTTAGTGGGTAGTATGGGTGTTGGAAAATCGGCTATTGGTAGTCGCTTGAAAGAGCTTCTTGATAGTCATTTTATAGATACAGATGACCTTATTGTAGCACAAGAAGGGCAATCCATAAATGATATTTTCTCTGAAAAAGGAGAAAAATACTTCAGACAAGTGGAGACTGAAACACTAACTGGGATAGATCATACAAAAAAGCTAATTATTGCTACCGGTGGCGGTTTACCCATTTCAGGTAATAATATGGCTTATATGAAGAAAAATGGGGTAGTGGTATACCTTCAAGATGAACTAGATTCTATTGTATTTAAACTCAATAAAGGTAAATACAAGCGCCCTGCAATCAAGGATTTAAATAAGGAAGAAATTGCTAATAAAGTCTCTGAAATGTTAGAGAAAAGAGTACCTGTCTATGAGCAGGCACATTTGACATTTACCCGAAGCCAGGATTTAGACAAAGATGCAAATCAATTGAGTACATATTTAAAAATGTTCGTATGAGAATTCTATCCATGTCACAAGTAGTTAAAATTTGGCCCTAAATTTTCCCTTTATGACCCTATATTGAATTCGAAACTCTCCTTTTTATATTATCAAACTACTCCCTGTCAAGTTAAGTAGTTTATGCAGCCGTTTTCAGTAGTAGGGCTAGGAAGATTTTTAAAGGAAAATTCAGTAGAGGCAGTTGTCTCAGCGTTTTCTCAATTCTTTCACAGTGTTTCATACAAATATCAAAAAAAAAGTAGGTTGGTGTTAATAGACAAGGTGTATCACCATGTCCTAAATAAAGAACTTACATCTCAATATCGTATAATTGAGAATACCACTTTTCTGAATCTTGAAAATCAGCAAGAAATTGAGTTGATATACACCGAAGGCTCTGTAATGCTATTACCTCGAAAAGTAAATTCGTCAAGTATTATCAAGGAAGCGTTTCACTATGGCCTACCCGTCTTGGGATATGCTCATAGTGGGCATGACAATCTTTTAGATGCTTCTAGTGGAATTAGGGTAAGTTATGAATCAGATCATCAGGCGATTGAGGCGATGGCAGATCGATTAAGGCTTCTAAATTATGATCCTGAAGCAATTAAAATGTTACGCAGTGGAGCTACCAAAAAATATGCTACTGAGATTTCTTGGCCCTCTGCCAGAAGGCAAGGACAATAAAAAAGTCTAAAAAGGATAACCAATTCCTAATTGTAGGTTTAGATTTTCTAAAAGCCAGCTATTGGAGATGAAATTGCTTCGATTAAAAGTCCAGTCGAATCCTTGATTGAGGTATGGGCGTCGGAGTACTATCCCTAAGTCTAGTCTGAGAACTATGAATTCAAAATCAAACCTAAATCCGTATCCGGTATTTATAGCAATTTGATCCACAAAGGTGTCTAGTTGGAATAAGCCTCCAGGTTTGGCCGTGTTTGCATTTATTAACCAGATATTACCAGCATCTACAAACACAGCTCCTTTTAAAAATCCAGCCATCGGAAATCTGTATTCTAGATTAGCTTCAATTATGATGTCTCCCGTTTGATCAAAAAATTGATTAGCAATATTATTTGGATTTATTGTATTGGTTACAAAACTTCCTGGGCCTAATCCTCTCAGATTAAAACCTCGTAAACTCTGCGACCCACCTACGATAAACTGTTGCGTATATGGGACTTCATCTGCATTATTATAGGCAAATGCTACACCTGCGTTGATACGACTTATAAGTTTTGATTTTTTCAGTTGCACGTAATATCTGTAGTCTACTTTCAATTTGCTATACTGTGATATAGGCGTATTAAAAAGTGTTTTTTGACCATTTTGATTTACAGTCTTGACGACGCCGTTCAACAAGTTGCCAGATGTTCTTGTGTTTAAATTTAGGTAAGAATAATTGCGAGTTCCTTTTGATTGTTGATTTGTGAAAGTATATGCATATTCAAAGCCAACGTCAATTATGTTTTGAAAACTCAAAAAAAGTCGACGATCTTGTGCTAGTTCGTTATTAAAATCTGCGGTTGTATTGAAGATGTTGAGGTAGGTGATAGAGATTGGTGAAAGAATATGGTCTGTCTTTTTTGTTTCTCTCCATTGATAAGTAAATTCGAACGAACTTCTCAAAGCGGTATACGCGTCAATCCGTCTTTCAAATAAATTGCTAAGTGAAAATTTTGTGTGCGGAATGAAAAAGGTAGATGGATTACTATATAAAATTGGAATTAGCAAGCGTGGAATTTCTAATCCTAGTTCTAGATCTCCAATAAGTGTATTAACCAATCCTTGATTATTGCTTAATTGAGCTTCAGATCCTAATGTAAGTGCTGCGCTAAATACTTCAGCCCCTCTGAAGGTGTTGTTGTTCCTAAAAGAGCCTGTTATAGCTGTACCAAAGAAATTTCCAGAGCGATTATTCAATTCAAATTCAACACCTAGACTACCATCTGAGCTTGGTGTTAAATAAATGTGCCTGTCCAATATGTTTAGTGAGTCCCCGTATGGAGTGCTATATTTTTGATTGACATATTTGAATAAACCATAGGCTAAAAAGTGATTTACGGTTAGTTGTTGTTGTTCAACTGAAATATAATCTAATGAGTCTTGGTCAATCGTTATATCTATTATTTTTGGTCTAAGTATGTTTGAATATTGAATTCCATACATGCCAGGTTTTATAAAGCTTGTGTCTGGAATGGTATTTTCAGGTAAAAGGCTATCTGACACAGAATAAATAAATGTCTTACCCAATCTAAATTGAATAAGAGAATCTTGCTGACTTGGTAGCTTGTAGTTTAAAGAGATATCTACTACATTTTCTACAAATTGAGTATCTACTGTAAAGTATATATTCTCTTTATCAATATTCAGGTAGCCTCTGTTTCTAAGTTCAGTTGCTATCCACTCTCTTTCTGAGTCAATATTTGATTTACTATAATAATCACCAACCTTCAGTCTAGAGTTAGGAGATATTTTTTTTAAGATTTTGCCTATTTCAGTAGTGTCAGAAATTGGAGTGATGTGTTTAATTTTGCGTCTATTGGCAGCCACAACGGTATAGCGTATATCTACAAGTTTCTTTTTTGATAGTGTATCTGCCATGACGGTAGATCCAATATATCCATGATCAAGCAGATACTTTTCCATTTTAAGTACACTTATGCTTACTTTCTTAGAGTCATAAATAGAAGGTTCTTCTGCAAATTTTCTATACATGTAATTTTTAAAACCTTTTGGTTTGCGATTTTTAGTTAGTCGATAAATTCTTAAGGGGATTTTGAAAAAACCAGAATTTGGCTTTGGATTCGCAATTGTTAGCAAATCATCTTTGATCTCTTTTTTGCCTTTTATTTTTTCTTTGTGCAGTATGTTAATAGAGTTACTATTAATCAGATACTCTCCGTCTTTAAGAAACTTAGACGAATTGCAAGCATTCGTAGAAATGTAAAGAAATGCTAAAATTGATATCAGTATCTTATTATTCATCTGATTTACCCTTAGCGTTTTTTAAATATAGTTTCTTCTTGATGGAGATACTTGCGCCATTTTTATTTGCATTGAGATTTTGTATAAGATTGAAATCTGATTTTCGAAAAACAGATAATGAGTAATTGCCTTTTTTATTTAGTTTGTATTCAAGAATAACGTCACCGGCAATTCCCGAAAAGGCTGCGCCCTTATTCCTATTATCTACGTCCAAATTCCCTTGTACTTTTATTGAAAGTCTATCATCAAGTAATTTTTTGGTTAATCCAAGACCAAATTCGGTGACACTTGTATTTTGACCTGCTGCAATATAGGCACTGTTGTAAGAGTCTACATTAAAGTCTATTTCTAAGCCTTTGATAAGACCATCAGCAAAACTATTAATTCTGTTTTCAACTAGACCACTTACGCTTTTTAAGGCAATATTACTAGCTGTATTGATATCAAGATTGGATGAGTTTGTCGTAATAAATGAATTAAGGAGAAGTAAGCCAAAAACTTGATTATACAGTTCTTCTTCGTTGCTTTCGATTTCGTTTACTCTTCTGCCGACTGATGTTGAAGGTCCAAATTCATTATTCGGAAAATTTAAACCAAAGTCTAGTGCTAGGTCATTGATGCTTCCAGCCATGTTGAGTAATATTTGTACATCTGTTCTCTTATTTATTTCTGAAAGCTCTGCCGCTGATAAGTTACCCGTATCATTAAGCAATGCTGAGGGAGTAGCCTTAGTCTTATATACTGCGTTTACGTCAAGTCGTGCTAATAGTGGATCTCCTTGAAAGTCAACTTGACCACCAGAGACTAATTCAAACTCACGTTTTATAAAATTATCATATGATAATAAATATTTTCCACTGTCGACTATATAGGTTCCAAATACTTTTATATCCCCATTCTGTAATATTTCAACCTGCAGGTTAGCATTTCCAAAACAAGACAAATGATCTCCCGAAAGCGGATCTACAATAAACTGAAACTCAGTATTAGGGTCTATACCCAAATTTAAAGACAGATTTACTGGGAGCGTATTTTTCAATTGATAAAGTTCTACTTCTACAGTATCTAAGTCATTAAAGTCTTTATTGGTGAAAATAATATAATCATCCTGGCTGATCGTTTGCGATTCAATAAATGGACTTAAATGAAATTCAGAATTGGCTAATGATTTTGCATCAACTTCAAGATTTGGAAGATTTAGAGGGCCATTGACAGAAGCAGTGGCATCTAAATATAAGGTGCCGTAAAAAAGTGGGTTGTCTTCAACGGTAGTATTGAGAATTTGGAATTCTTGTGCCTGAATTAAAAGATCGTAATAGAATTCGGTGAAGCTATTGTGATTTATTTTTCCATTTACAATAGCCGTCTTTTCATTCTGGTCCGTTAAGCTTACTTCAGAAAATTCTATTTCTGAGTTGTTGATTTTGATATTTTGCTTATTAATATTGTATCTAACATTAGAAAAAGCGATCAGCGTGCTTAGTTCATTGGTGTTGATATTCCCGTTGATGATGGGTTTGTCTAAAGATCCTTCAATAGAAATATTCCCTCCAAAATCTCCTTTACTATCTGAGATAATATTTACCAAGAAGGGATCAAATAAGGCTAAATTCAAATTTTCAAAAGTAGAATTAAACTTTATGTTTCTGGTATCGAGATCTATATATCCTTTTCCAATGAGATCGTTATTGGACCCGTTTATGGCCATATCAAGGTCTATAATTTGGCTTTGATCTCTTTTTGTTGCATTTAATTTTAGGTTACCAATATCTTGTTCTTCAACTATTAGGTCGGAGATTTGCAAGAGTCCACTATATTTTAACTCTGTGAGAATGTCTTCTATGCTGAGTGTTGCATCTGCAGTCCCGTAGAGGAATTGATTTTCGAGAGCATAGAGATTGGTCAGTTCATGGACATCAAAGCTTTTTATATTAATGTTAATTGGTGCGGCTCCTTTTGTTTTTGATGCATCACTTATAATCTCTATGCTTTGCATGTCCTTAGAGATGCTCAGTGCATTTACATCAATATAGTTTTCTTTAAACTTGATATAATTTTCGGGAGCAATTGCCCATCTAGCACTGTCGAGCTGAAGAAAATCTCTAAACCTCATTTTGTATAAATCCTCTTCTTTGGTAAGCGCAGCGGCAATATTTAGGAGGTTTGCTAAAGTGTCATTCTTTACTTCAAATCTAGTAAGTAAACTATCCTTCTGAAGTCTTGCATTGATAGTTGTATTTGGTAAAAATAAGTTGCCAATGCCTTCCGTGTCTTTCAGATTTATTCGATTCTGAATGCTATTATTTATTGCTCTTGTTCGTGTTGTGATGCTATTGCTTGTTATGCCGGCATAAGTGATAGATTCAATATTTCCGTTAATGCTGAGACTATCTTTTTCGCTATTTATGGATGCCTTTACAGCAAGTGAATTTAGCTGTTCAAGTTTTGGAATAAAGAGCTTAATCAACTTTTCGTCATCTATATTGATTACAGCCTCAAATATTTGTGCTTCATCAAGTAAGGCTGAATTTTTATCAGTCATGTCAGAAAACCAATCAACAGGGATATATTGATCTACTATATTGTTGATATACAAAGGTAAGTTACTAATTGAATAATTTCCTACAATGCTCGCTTTTGCACCTTCAGAATTAAAGTCGAGTGCTCTCTCTTTGTTTTTATTTAAAACAGAATTGATGACTAATGAATCGGTGTAATAATTTAATGTATCATTACTTAAAAATAGCTTTTCAATCTCAATATTACCGATGAACTCATCAAGTGATTTTCCTTTACCTTTTACACTGGCGATTCCAGAAAATGCTATATTTTGATCACTAATATTTAAGGAGTTTAATTCTAGTGTATCTACAGCTAGCTGGAAGTCCATATTTGGCTGCTCTTCATTGAGATCAAGCATCCCATTAAATTGTGCTTTTGCATTTTTGTTATCAATATTGAACTTACCTTTTATTTTCTTTTGAGAGATAGAGCCATTGAAATTAAAATTTTCATAGACGATATCTTTGTATTCTAAGCTAGAGACTTGGGCATTAACTTGGTTGTCTAAGCTTTCAAAATCTAGACCAGCACCTTTTGTGTTGATGTCAATATTTACGCTACCAAAATCTTCATTCTCCAGGACGGAGCCAAGATCAAAGTCTTTTAATGAAACACTGCCATTGTATTCAGCTTCTTTATAGTTGTTTGTAAAATGAAGAAAAAGGTCTGTAGATGCATTTCCTATGTCGGTACTGAGATTGCCATTGAGATCAAATTTAGAAAGTGTTCCTTTATACTGACCAGAATAGAGGATGGCTCCTCCATCTCTGATTGCAGCGGGAAGTTCTCCCTTTACGATTTGTTTTATATCATGTAGATGGCTTTTTACTTCCTCTATATTCACATCCAAGTAGACTTTTTGTGGGTCCAGTAAATTCTTGACAACTCCTGATAATATTGCAGAAGTCTTGGCTGAGGTTGACAAGTCTAAATTATCCACCTTAAATGAAGCAAGATCTCCTTTGAAATCTCCGGTCAAAGAGATGTCTCCTAGTGGTTTCAGTTCGTCTGGAATGGTTTTGTCTGCTAAAAGTTTGTTTAGCTTAATGGCACTGGTTTTTAATTCCTCAATTTTAAGATCAAATGATATGAGATCTTTTGAAAGCATATCATTTATATGCCCATCAATTTTAATGTTCAGCAATGTCGGAATTCGAATATTTAATTTTGATAATTCTAAATGCTTAGTATCGCCTATTACTTTTCCATTAATTTTAATTTTTTCTGATGTTAAACTATGCTCAGATAATATATCGGAATTTACATCTATGAAATATTGTATATCCTCTCTTCCAATACTGGAATTTTCAAAATCACTATTTATTTTGAGATTTTCTATCCTTTGTAAATCACTAAAAGTTCCGAATGATAGGAGTGAGGAGTTTGTTATTGTACTGTGAGGCGTTGTTAGTTTAAGGTCTTTGATTTGAATACTTTGATGATCTAATAAAAATTCTGTGCTCATATTTTTCACGTTCAAGCCACTATGATCTGAACCTTGTAGATCCGTTAGCTGACCTGAAATACGTGTACTGTCAATCCGTAGATCTTGCCCTTCAACTTGAAGATTAGAAAGTGAAATATTATCGTAGACTAATTTCCCTTTTTTGGCTATACTGTCCTTGGCCTTCATAGAGAAAGCTACATCCGAGATTGAGAAATCCTCAATCGAAAGCGCTAAGGGTAATGAAGGGAAAACCAAATCTGTTTGGGCCTTATTTGGATTTGAGGTATATACATAATTGACCTTTGCATCACTGAGAATGAGCTGGTCTACTAGATAATTATTGTTTATAATGTCGAATACTTTAATTTCTATGGCTCCCGAATGGAGTCTAGCGTCTAGGTATGACTGCGTGAAATTATCAGAAAGTACAAAATTGGTATTTTTGAAATTGACTCTATCTATATCAAGATTAAAATTTGAGGCTTCATTCTTATTTGGACTTACCTCATCTTTGGTAAAGGCGTCAATAATAAATTGATAATTGAATGTACTCATATCACCGTCTCTTTTCAAGTGTATATGAGCTCCATCTAGACTTGCACTACTGATACTTAGTTCATTTTTGAATAAACTAATTAAGGAGGTAGTCACATTCAAAGAAGCTATATAAGCAAGTGTATCCTTATTTTGATCTTCTATATATATACCATTCAAGTCCACATTGTTGAAGAAATTGATATCAACGTCTTTGATTGAAATTCGATTGTCTAGTTTTTGGGAGAGGCTATTATTAATTTTGTTTACAACATAAGTCTGTACGCTTGGCAACTGTAGCAATAGTAAAGCTAGAATCACTAGGATAATTGTGGCTATAAGCAAGTTTTTAAGGTATGAAAGCGACTTTGTCAATTAGGTCTAAATTTCAATCAATATACTATTAAAGGTAGTACTTTTTTGTTAGTACTTGTTCGTGTCCAGCGCGCAATCGCGGAAGCGAATAGCTGGAGCTCGACAAGCGGTAGCGCGTAGAAGCTAGGGGGCGAAGAGATATCCTGCAATTTTTCTTGCAGGATACAAGCGAAGCACCCGACCCCATAGGTGACTGTGAGGAACGATCAGGCGACTATAGGGGTAGCTCCCAAATAAAAAATGCTACAATTACAAAAAAGACCGTCAAGGAGTAAGCTTTTTTATAAGATAAAATCATTGTCATTTCTTTTCTGGAAAGATTAAAAAAGAATACTTTTGAAAAAAAATATCATGCAACCAATTGCTGAAACTGAATTTTCTTTTCCTGGTCAAACGGGGGTTTATCACGGTAAGGTCAGAGATGTCTATGATCTGGGGGATAAGTTGGTGATGGTGGCGTCTGATAGGATATCTGCCTTTGATCATATCTTGCATAATGCGATTCCATATAAAGGGCAAGTGCTTAATCAAACAGCCAATTTTTTTCTGAATGCGACTAGGGATATTGTTCCTAACTGGCTGATGGCTTCACCGGATCCTAATGTGTCGATTGGTTTGAGATGTGAGCCGATCAAAATAGAAATGGTGATAAGGGGCTATCTAGCGGGCCACGCTTGGAGAGAGTATAAAGCGGGTAAGAGAATGATCTGCGGGGAAGCTATGCCAGATGGTATGAAGGAGTCTGAGAAGTTTCCTAGCCCAATCATAACGCCAGCCACTAAGGCTGAAGAGGGTCATGATGAGGATATCAGTAAAGCGGAAATATTGGAGCAAAAGATCATGGGGAAAGAACAATATGAGGAGCTAGAAAAATATACTTATGCATTGTTTGAGCGGGGTACAAAGATGGCTGCTGAGCGAGGACTGATCCTGGTAGATACTAAGTATGAGTTTGGAATCTATGAAGGTAAGGTGTACCTGATCGATGAAATCCATACGCCTGATAGTTCGCGCTACTATTATGCTGAGGGTTATCAAGATCGACTGAATGCAGGGGAAAAGCAAAAACAACTCAGTAAAGAGTTTGTAAGAGAGTGGCTGATGGAGCATGGTTTTCAAGGGAAAGAAGGGCAACTCATGCCAATGATGCCTGATACTTTTGTTCAAGAGGTAAGTGATCGATATATTACTTTATTTGAAACCATCACTGGAAACAAGTTTGTCAAAGGAGAGGACAGTGATCCTCATGCACGAATAGAGGAGAACGTTATCACTTGGATATCTAATAATTAAGAGCTGAGTCCGCTAGATTCTGGAGTGGACTCAAAATTTTTTCTTACACAGTTTTTTCTACAACATAGTCTTCTGCAAGGTATTTGTAATGAGGACCTAGTTTTCCATTTTGGGTCATCATGGCTCTTTCTATCAGTTTGCTCTCTGGCTTCATTAATTCTGGTAAGACATGCTCTGTAAACATTTCGCCAAAGGCTTTGCTGGCGTCTCTAGGCAACTCGTTGGGCAAATTGTCAATGGTCATCATATCTATTATGCCTTTTTGATGTGGGGCAGCTTTTTGACCAGTTTGTGGGTCGAATCCAAAAATTGGATCTGCAATCGTAGAAGCAAATAGGGTAGATGGGATAGACGAGACGGGTGCTATGTCGCAGGTGACATCTGCGATAACTCGAATGTTCCAATCTGGACTATTCATCTCTTCGACGGTAAAGAAGGCCGGTGCATCGTTGTCCCAATAGATACCATTGATCATGATGTCCGCTACTTTAGTATACTCGGCAAAGCTACTGTGGTATTCTTTTGGGTGGTCATAAAAGTGCTGATTCACAAACTCATCGCGCTCTGGATGAGCAGCGTAATCTCTGGGTGATAATTGTGTAAATACAGCTTCATTAAAGTCTCTTTGTAGAAAGGCTTCTTTGTCAACTTTTTTGATTCCCATGTCGGTCAATACTTTGGCTGCGCCACTGCCTACACGACCGGTCCCTGTAAGTACAATTTTTATAGGTGGAAATTCTGTATTTTCATATAATTCAACTGCTTCAGCATAATCGAAGCAATCTTTGAGTCTCTTTAATGAAAATGCTTGGGTCCGCTGCGCATAGGTATAGAGTGCATTATGGGCGCCTACCATACCTGCAAAGAAGCCAAAAGCAATCACGCGTTTTCCTTTGTCATCAGTCAGGAGCTCATAATCCATCAATGATATGTCGTCATTGATGATTTTTTGTAGCAAAGCCTGATTATAAGCCTGTTTCTTGTACGTATGAGAAAAGAAAAAGTACTTTTTGTTGGCTATAAGCTGAGATTTGGGTACTTCTTTGATGCCTAAAAGGTAGTCGCAGCTCTCCATATCCTCTGATAAACTCAAGCCAGCGGCTAAGTATTCTGAATCCTTGTAGCAGCGGTTAGGAGATGGCTGAATCAAAAATTTAAAATTGCCTTCTTTTTCTATTGCTTTCACTTGCTCGGGTATAAGTGCTACTCTAGAGTCTGGTGGTACTTTTCCTTCGCGTATTAAGCCTATTTTGATCATTTATTCAAGATTTAAAGTGCTGCAAAAATAGTTTTATTTGCAATCTTGCCCAATGGCGGGCGAAATAAGACTATTCTTATATATAGAAACTTTTTATCCGACAATAATGTTACTTTTGTTGGTGGATAATTAGCTGTTGGCTTGTTAGCTGTTAGCTGTTAGCTGTTAGCTTGTTAGCTTGTTAGCTTGTTAGCTTGTTAGCTTGTTAGCTTGTTAGCTTGTTAGCTTGTTAGCTTGTTAGCTTGTTAGCTTGTTAGCTTGTTAGATGTTAGCTTGTTAGCTGTTAGCTGTTAGCTGTTGGCTGTTAGCTGTTAGCTGTTAGATGTTAGCAATGATCAATGAATCAATGATTAATGAACAATGATCAATTGAAAATTTCTCATTGAAAATTGCACATTGAAAATTGCACATTGAAAATTGCACATTGAAAATTGCACATTGAAAATTGCACATTGAAAATTGCACATTGAAAATTGCACATTGAAAATTGCACATTGAAAATTGCACA
>CALIEI010000141.1 GCA_938022165.1 uncultured Saprospiraceae bacterium
GTTAAGAAAAAGCCTAAAGTGACTTGATTATTTATGGCTTAATAAACTTATAAATAATCGCGTCAGATGAATCCGTTGGCATATCCAATTGATAGTCTACTTCTGGCAAATAATACATCTTTTTGAAGTCATTCCCTTCACGATAATATAGGAATGATCCACCTACCGTGGCGAACATATCTTCCTCTGATAAGATGTCAACTGGTCTGATAAGCTCAGCAATTAAAGCGGAGTCTACTTTGATGTCTTCGTCTTCTGCTAGAATTATATCTAGCAGTCTCTTTTGCTTAGATTTAGACTTGCTTTTACGTTTAGAGACTTTATTTTTCTTTAAGATCGGCTTTACTATATCCAGTGCAATTACTTCTGGATCTTGGCATAATTTGTAGTCTGGTAACCTGGAGCTGTCAACTTCTGCGAATAGTTCGGCGAAAAGAACTTCTTTGGTGTCACTAGTAAACGTAAGAGCCAAAATAAGCAAACTGACCGCAGCTGCTATTCGAACTGCATAGTTGATTTTTTTAGGATTTGGTTGACTTAATTTCGTTTGGATTTTATCCCAGTTTGCATCATTCGGTATTGGTCCAAAGCCTTTAAACTTTAAACGGATACTTTCATGTCCTTTTTCCTCTTCCAATTGAGCTTCTATCTTTTGCCAATTTTCCTCTCGAGGATTTTGATTATAATTTTTAAGCATAACCTGGTAATAAACTATGAGCTTGTTGTAATGCCTGTTCTTCTGCGGCTCTTTGTTCTTTAATCAATTTTCTTAAATATTTTTTTGCTCGCGCCAATTGCGACTTAGATGTGCCAATATTTATTTTCAATTTTTTTGCAATATCATCATGAGCATAACCTTCAATAATGTACAAGTTAAAAACTAACCTATAGCCATCCGGTAGCTTCTGAATAAGTTCTAATAGTTCATTGTGTTCTAAGCTATAAAAAGAAAAGTCTTCAAATGATTTTTCTCCAGCAAGCTCTAAAGGAGAAAACCGATATGACTTTGCAGTCTTTCTATAATACTCAATGGCTGTATTAACGAAAATTCGTTTAAGCCAGCCTTCTAAAGAGCCTTCTTCTCGAAATTTATTGATACTCCGAAATACTTTGATAAAACCATCTTGTAGAATGTCTTCTGCAGTGTGGTAATCAGAAGCATATCGTAAACATATACCAAACATAGTAGGGGCAAACATATTATACAATGCTTTCTGCGATGCAGAGTCATTTACTATGCAACCATTTAGTACTTTTTTTTCTTGCTCAATACTCAAAACTATACGGTTTTTAAGAAATCGACTAATTGAGCCACAGCTTTGGCTCGATGACTAATTTGGTTTTTTACTTGAGGCTTAAGCTGTGCAAAAGATAGTGAATAATTCTCAGGTATAAAAATCGGATCATATCCAAATCCTTCTTTTCCTTGTGGACTCAAGGCAATATGTCCTTTAGCAATCCCTTCAAAAAAATGAGTTTTATCTTTAAATTTCAGTGCAATTACTGTTTTAAACTGCGCTCCACGTTCAGTTTTATCTTTCAAATTTTTTAACAAGAGGGCCATATTATCACTAGCACTTCTTTGCTCTCCCGCATAAATGGCACTATCTACTCCGGGTGCACCATCTAGAGCAAATACTTCTAAACCAGTATCTTCTGCAAAACAGTCGATTCCTTCTTTATCAAAAACGGTATTTGCTTTTTGTAATGCATTTCCCTTAATGGTACCTGTAGTTTCTGGTATTTCCGTTTCCCAACCAATATCCTTTAATCCTAATAGGTCAAATTGCCCGCCCATTATGGACTTTATTTCTTTGATCTTATTTTGATTGCCTGTTATAAAAAGTAGTTTTTTCAAAGTCTTGATTCAATTTTAGCTGAGAAATAAAGTTTGCAAGTTTTCCCAGAGTGCCATCTTACGTTCTTTGTTGGTGGCAATAATACTTAGGCTATCTGAAAACATAAATTGTCTATCGCCAACAGTATTAATTTTATATTTCTTTGCATCTACATTTAGTGAAACTGCAGAGGGCAAGAACCCAAACACAATAATGGTGTTTATATTAAGAGTAGTTACTGTTTTAATGATATCTATTCTTTTGTCATCGCTTATCACAACAATAGCATCCTTATTTATGTCAAGATTTACTGCTTTTAATATTTTTGGAAGCAAGTTCTCACGAAGATCTTTATCCTCGCTCGCAGACAAGACGATCATTACTTTGCATGGGTTGCTTTTGAATTGCGCTACATCAAATTCGTGCTGGTCCGAAACGGCTGTAAGTTCAAATGTGTCGAAAGGCATATGCGATATATAATTTTGATTATGGTGGTAATGTGAGTATTAAATATTGTTTGATATAACGTTAAAGCTTAAAATTAAAATATAATTTAGAAATAATTTATATTTGTGTATATACCCCTTTGTATAACCTTAACACTTCCAAAATATGAATAATATTAAGATTACCAAAACTAGTCAATCCAGACTCAGTTCAGTAGATTTTGAAAATATCCCATTTGGTCAAACCTTTTCTGACCATATGTTTGTAGTAGACTACAAAGATGGGAAATGGCAAGATCCTGAAATAATGCCCTTCGGTGATCTGCTTATTAGTCCAGTAAATTTAGCCTTACATTATGGACAGTCCATTTTTGAAGGTATGAAAGCAAGTCTTAAAAATGATGGAACTCCAGCACTTTTTAGACCTGAACAACACGTGATCAGAATAAACGCTTCTGCCAGAAGGATGATGATGCCGGAAATGCCGGAATCTTTGTTTTTAGACGCCGTAAATACTTTAGTCGATTTGGAGAAAGAGTGGATTCCTAAAGCAAAAGGCAGTGCACTTTATATGAGGCCTATTATGTTCGCAACGGACGCTGTCCTTGGTGTAAAGGTTTCTAATACCTACAAGTTCATTATCATCGTAGGGCCAGTTGGACCTTATTATCCTAAGCCAGTAAAGCTCATTGCAGAGACTAAATATATCCGAGCTGCAAATGGAGGTGTAGGTGAAGCAAAAACGGCAGGTAACTATGCAGCTTCTTTGCTTCCAGCACAGCTAGCTAAAGAAAAAGGATATGATCAAGTGATATGGTTGGATTCAAAAGAATTCAAGTATATACAAGAAGCCGGAACAATGAATCTGTTTTTTGTCTTTAAGGATAAAGTAGTAACACCAGATACTTCCGGTACAATACTTAAAGGAATTACAAGGATGTCCTTAATTGATTTATTGAAAAAAGATGGCGTTACCGTTGAAGAGAGACCATTAAGTATAGATGAAGTTGTTGAAGCACATAATAAAGGAAACCTCTTAGAAATCTTTGGTTCCGGAACTGCAGCAGTAGTAGCGAATGTAAGCGAATTTTGCTATAAAGATAAAATCTATAAGCTCAGTGATTCTAGCACACATGAAACAGCTAATGGTCTAAGAGAGCGGATCAATGCCTTAAGAGCTGGTGAAATTGAAGATACATTTGGTTGGGTGGTAGATGTAAAATCAATAGCCAAAGTATAATTTGTTATTTTATATAACAATGATTCGGTAATTATCGAACCATTCATACAATAATTATAAGGTCTTCAATTGGAAATTGAAGACCCTATTTAGTTTTACTACTTATGTAGCATTATGGTCTTAAAATTGTGGTTTCGCTGGCTTATTATTAAGAATAGCTTCTATATTTTCATTTACATCTTCAGTAAGTAAACTCAGATCATTATACGCTTTCAACGTTTCTTCTAAATGATTCTTTTTACTTGCACCAAGAATAACGGTGCTTACATTAGGATTCTTTATACACCAGGCTGTAGCTAATCTAGGCAAGGAAGTGTTAAGTGACAATGCTAGCTGATTTAAGGCTTGTGTTTTTTCTAAACGCTCTGGCGATAGAGATCTTTCTTTAAGCCACTCAAGACCTTCTAAGCTCAATCTCGTGCCTTTCGGAAATTTTCCTAAATACTTGTCAGTAAGCACACCTGACGCAAGTGGAGACCATATTGTGGTCCCTAGTCCAACTGTTTTATATACTTGGTCATATTCTACTTCCACCTTTTCTCTATGAAACATATTGTATTGTGGTTGTTCCATTGTTGGCCCAATCAAGTTCAATCTTTGAGCGCACATATGAGCTTCCATAATTTCTTGAGCAGACCATTCAGAAGTACCCCAATAAAGTATCTTACCTTGTTGAATTAAATGATTCATGGCCCAAACAGTTTCTTCGATCGGTGTATTTTTATCTGGTCTATGGCAAAAGAACAAATCCAAATAGTCTACCTTCAAACGCTTTAAAGCAGCATGGCATGCTTCAAATATATGCTTACGACTTAAGCCGGTTTGGTTAGGTAGTTTGCCTCCACTTCCAAAAAAGACTTTACTAGAAACAATATAAGTATCTCTTCTCCATTTAGACTTCGCAAAAATTTTACCCATTACTTTTTCTGACTTTCCATTGGCATATATTTCTGCATTGTCAAAAAAGTTCACTCCTTTGTCATAAGCTAGATACATCAACTTCTCAGCCATGGCATCTGTAATTTGGTTGCCAAATGTTAGCCATGAACCGAAAGAAAGTACACTTACCTGCAATCCTGATTTTCCTAGTCTTCTATATTCCATTCCTATATTATGTTAAATGATTTGTACGAGAAAGCAAATTTATATAATTTAATGATCTAGTTCACTTTATATTCAAATTCAAAAATGCAATTATGAAAAAATTAGTAACTATTCTAAGTGTATTGTTATTTTCTATTTGCTGCATTGGCCAAACTACTATGAGCTTTCATTATGTTCATGCAGTGCCTATGGGTAAGTATGAACAAAACCTTATGCACCAACCTAGCGGAATAGCATTTGAATATATGAAAGGTATAGATAAAATCAAAAACCTCCAGATCGGTGGATCTTTTAATGTCTCTATGTATCAAAATGAAGATTATGAAGGTCAAGTAAATCTTTCAGAGCCTGGCTCAACTTATATAGAAACCAATGAAGATGATTGTTATTATATTTACCAAGGTATAGCTCGCTATTCTGTCACACCCGAAAAAGCTTTTTTGAGACCTTATATTCAGGGTCAAGTAGGAGGGACTACTTATTTTAGTACACTATCAGTTATGGAAAATTCAGGTAGCGACTTAAGTGGCCGCACACAAAATCATGGTACGACTTGGTTAGTTGGTTTTGCTGGAGGAATGCAAATTAGATTGTTTGAGGGGGCAGCTATTGACCTTAGTGTGGGATACAATGATTCTGGCAATGTAGAATATAGATCATCTCCAGATTTACAGAATTCAGCTCAATATCGTGTAGATCTTAGAAGTCATTTGCAAGAAAGTAAAGTCAAACATTTGTCCTTAAAACTAGGTATTGCCATGGTATTCTAGCTTTTTGAGCTGTCAAATGACGCCTAGTTGTCAACAAAATGTTAAAATGGACAAGTAAGCACAGCGCTAAATGAAATGAAACCGTTATTCTTGAAACTATTGGAATCCTTTTAGACACATATTCCGAAATAGTTTTTAGTTGGTTTTGTTTGTTAGATATTTAGGATACAGATTCTCAATCTGTATCCTATTTTTTTGCTCCATTCTATACCCAAAAGTAAAGACAAAGAAAAATAAGGGGCAGAAACATTGTGCCATCGAGTAAGCCTGTATAGTACCAATCATGTTGCTGCCAAAAGGCAATCCAAATACAAATTAAAGTAAGAATATTGGTGGTCAAATGGATCAGTAATATTGATGTTCCGATTTGTTCTTGTCTAAATAGAAAGTAAAAAATAAAGCTTGAAATACTAAGTAATAAAAACGACAATAGCCAAGTACCTTGTTTGCCGATTAGGGCAGATATGGTTTTTACCTTATTTCTTTTGTCTACTTCTAGATCCCTTATGTCAAAGGGGAGTGTTATCGCAAAAATAAATACAAAACGTTCCACAAAAATTAAAGATTGAAAATTGTAAGACATGCAATCTTGACAAGCTACCAAAGGTAAAAGTACAGTTAACCCAGCCCAAACCAATGCAATAACAAAAATTTTGATGTAGTTTATATCCCTTAATCTTTGATTGTATTTTAAAACTGGAAGCACGTAAAGCAAGGATAAGATACCTGGAACAGACAGCACTAATACTTGTTTCCAAGAAAGTGAAAAGACTAATAATATAGATACCACAAAAGCAGTAATTGCTAGATAAATTATTGGCTTTTGCAACAATCGTATTTTATAAAATCTATTTTCTAAATCTTCAGAATTGACCTTGCTTAAGCCTATATATCGGTGCAAAGAGTACAGCCATATACAAGTGAGGAATACAAATAAACCTACTAGATCAAAGAAAAGGATTTCAGTGAATAGATACTTGGTATATAGATACAAAGCAGCAGCAGAGGCACCTATCCAGATATTTGAATATAAAATGAAATCTAATATTCTGGACAGCATACCTATTGATTTTTACAAGCAGGTGTCAGCTAAAAGTATTTGAAGTTGTGGTTTTTCTTGATAGCTAAAAGCGTTTCATAAATCAACTTAATCACATTTTCCACATCTGACTTATCCGCCATCTCTACAGTAGTGTGCATGTATCTTAATGGAAGAGAGATGAGCGCTGAAGGTACACCTCCGTTAGAGTAAGCAAATGCATCTGTATCTGTACCTGTTGATCTAGAAGAAGCTTCTCGTTGGAAAGGAATCTTCTTTGCAGTTGCAGTCTGCTCTATTAGCTTGAGCAAATTATTATGCACAGCAGGAGCATAGGTAAGACTAGGCCCTAGTCCACATTTGATATCACCTGTCTTTTTTACATTGATGAGTGGCGTATTTGAATCATGCGTTACGTCCGTTACGATAGCAACATTAGGCTTAACTGTATTAGCAATCATTTCGGCACCTCTAAGTCCAACTTCCTCTTGCACTGCATTGATGATATATAGCGTGTATGGTAGCTTTTTCTTTTTCGCTTTCAATAGTCTTGCTACTTCAGCTATACAGAAACCGCCCATCTTATTATCAAGCGCTTTCCCAACATAAAAACGATTATTCAGCTTTGTCATTTCATCTTCATAGGTAATGACACAACCAACGTGTATTCCCATCTTTTCTACCTCAGCCTTATTCTTAGCGCCTACATCAATAAAGATATTGTCACTTGTCGGTCCACTAACCGCATCTTTCCCTTTACGTGTATGAATAGCAGGCCAGCCAAATACGCCTTTTACGATTCCTTTTTTAGTATGAATATCTACTCTCTTTGATGGAGCTATATGATGATCCGAGCCACCATTTCTAACGACACTAATAAATCCTTTTTCTGAAATGTAATGCACAAACCATGAAATCTCATCTGCATGCGCTTCGATTACTACTTTATAATCTTGTCCAGGATTTACTATGGCATATGCTGTCCCATAATTGTCTATTTCCCACTCATCCACATATGGCTTGATATAGTCTAGCCAAAGCTTTTGACCAGGCGCTTCAAATCCAGTAGGAGATGCATTGTTGAGATATTTTTGTAGGAATTGTTCCGATTCTTTATTTATGATTGGCATATTTAATACTAAATTTTCAGTTGAAGGTCATTATGTTAGTAAAACTATTAAACGTTTGGTTGGAGCCATTGGTTTGGATTTTTTATCCAATTATTGATGGCTTCCAGATCATCTTGAGATATATAATTGGATGCAACAGCTTCTTCGAGTAGGGTAGGAAAGTTTGACAACGTATGGTATGTACAGTTATGTTCAGCGAAGTTTTCCTTTGCTTTATCAAAATTGTAACTAAAAATAGCCAATACACCGACTACTTCTAAGCCATCTGCGCGCAGATTTTCTACAGCTTTCAAACAACTCCCTCCCGTTGAAATCAGATCTTCAATAACAATCACTCTTTGACCTGCTTCAAATTTGCCTTCTGTCATCTTTTGTCTACCATGTCCTTTCGCCTTGCTACGTACATAGACCATTGGCTCTTCGGTAGCGTCACTTAGTAGGGTAGCAAAAGGAATTCCACTGGTAGCTACCCCAGCCACTAAATCGTACTCTCCAAAGTGCCCACAATTGACTTTGAGCGCTTCTTTAACCGCATTTCTCACATCAGGAAATGACAGAATAAGCCTGTTATCACAGTAAATTGGCGACTTTATGCCAGAGGCCCAGGTAAATGGATTTTGCGGACTTAGCTTTATTGCATTTATTTGCAACAGATGAGATGCGATTTGCTTCGCTAGAATGTTATTCATTATTTCGTAGAGAGATTGTTTTATTTTTCAAATTCACCACAAAGAAACATAAATTATTATAATTGATGAAGGTTTATATACAAGAAACACCACTTTATTTATGTGCAGATGCAAGCACCTTAGATATTGATATTCAAGACAAAAGCGTGCTTATCTCTAGATATACTGGTAAGATGAAGCATCTGCTCAATCATATAGACCTGCTCGAAAAATCTACAAAGTATAAAGCAGTTATTATCGAACATCACGAACCAGATATACTCATCGGTGATTTTACCAATTTATACAAAATTATTTCTGCAGCAGGGGCCTTAGTCATTAATGAATTGGGCGAGTATTTGATGATTCATCGCCTTGGATATTGGGATTTACCAAAAGGTAAAATCGAAAAAGAAGAATCGATTCAGATTGCTGCTGTTCGCGAAATTGAAGAAGAGACAGGTGCATCGGATGTACAATTGAAGGATAGTATCTTGACAACTTACCATACTTATAAAATCAAAAAGAAAAGGATATTAAAAAGAACATACTGGTTTCACGCCACTGCACCAAAACAAGACCTGTTAGCGCAAGCAGAGGAAAATATTGAACAAGCAACCTGGTTGGATTATACTCAGTTTGATGAAAGCTCCGAGCCGATTTATCAAAATATTTTGGATGTGATCCACTCCTTCCAACATCTTAATCCATAATTGAATTTTACTTTATCTATCATTTGATAGGGTAGACTTGTTCTAATGTTTTTTATGGGCCATCCCGATTGCGACCTTCAATTACTCCGAAAAAAAATCGTCGCATTTCGGTCTCACTCGGGACCGCGTCATCCGCTACTACCCAATGGCTCTGCCCGCATCCGCCCATCATTGGATACCGCTTCTACCGCTTGTCCGGGATTTGTTCTTTCAAGACAGACCTAGAATTTTTATTAATCTATTTGATATCTTTGAGTATAAACAACAACCAATTTTCAAGATAATAGTATATCATATATTGGAAAGCTTTTAAAGCATGCAAGAAAGACATCGAGATCGTAAAATATATTTTGAAGAACAAGCCAAGACTACCTTGGAATACGTCATCCCATATGTCTCTCAGAGTATGGAGGTCAATAGCAATATTCGAGTATTAGAAGTAGGATGTGGTGAAGGTGGAAACCTGATGCCATTCGTAGAACTAGGATGTGAGGTAGTTGGTATTGATCTCAATGGACCACAAATAGCAAGAGCTAGAGAATACATCAGGCAAAATAAGCCAGATGCCAAGGCGACACTAATCTTCGATGATATTTATAATATTTCACCTAGCGAATTAGGATCATTTGATCTTATTTTTTTGAGGGATGTGATAGAACATATTCACAACCAAGAAAAGTTTATGCCATTTCTAGCCAATTTTATCAAACCTACTGGTAAGATATTTTTTGGCTTTCCACCATGGCGTATGCCTTTTGGAGGGCATCAACAGATATGTCAAAGCAAACTACTGAGTAAACTTCCTTGGTTCCATCTGCTACCAATGCCCTTGTATAAAAGTGTACTTCGTATGTTTGGCGAAAGAGAGAAAACTATTACAGATCTTGCTGAAATTAAGGAAACCGGTATCAGCATCAGACGATTTGAAAAAATTGTAGACGATAGTGGATATCAATACGACAATAAAGATTTGTTCTTAATCAATCCCAATTACAAGATTAAGTTTGGACTCACACCAAGAAAGCATAGCGCAGTAGTGAAATATATTCCTTATTTTAAAGATTTCTTTACTACCTGTTACTACTGCACTGTATCTAAGGCTTAAGCAATCATACAACGCAATTTTATTTTTGAGTCCACTCATTTTCATCAATGAAAAGAATCTTAATCATAGGAAGTTGTGGCGCTGGTAAATCTACCTTGTCTCGTAAAATGAGCTCTAAACTCAACTTACCGATTATTCATCTAGACCAAGAATATTGGCAACCCGGCTGGGAAGAAACCCCTAAGAGTGAATGGGAGGATAAGGTGAAGCAATTGATCAAACGGCCTACATACATTATGGATGGCAACTATGCAAGCACGCTTGATATTAGACTTAGTGAAGCAGACCATTTGATATTTCTTGATTATCCCACCAGAATAAGCTTTTGGCGTGTTCTCAAGCGAATTATAAGCAATTATGGTAAAACAAGGTCAGATATGACAGAAGGCTGCCCAGAACGATTTGATATTGAATTCTTGCACTATGTTTTGGTTTTTAACCTAATCTCTCGAAAAAGAATCACCAAAATCTTGGAAAAACACCAAGATCAAACGGATATTGTAATTCTAAAAACGGATAAAGAAGTAAATACCTATTTAGCCCAATTATAACGTTATAAGTACAATGAGAAATACAATTATAAAATCAATCCTTCTGCTTTGCGTGGTATGCATACAGACTCAAGTCCATTCGCAGCAATTTACTCATCAGGATACTTTACGTGGTTCTGTTACACCAGAGCGAATATGGTGGGATCTCAGTCACTACCACTTGAGTCTCGAAGTTATCATAGAAGACAAGTTTATTACAGGAAACAATGTGATCACTTACGAAGTCTTGCAAGAAAACAAGGTGATGCAAATCGATTTGCAAACACCCTTAAAGATCACAAAAGTTATTGAAGAAGGGAAGGAGTTGGAATTTGAAAGAGACGGCAATGCTTATTTTATCCAGCTTCAAAAAGATCAAGTGGTCGGAGATGTTAACCATATCACTGTGTACTACGAGGGCAATCCAAGACCGGCTATTAGAGCACCTTGGGACGGCGGATTCAGTTGGAAGAAAGACAAAAATGGAAACGACTTTGTAGCCACTTCTTGTCAAGGACTCGGCGCTAGTGTTTGGTGGCCCTGTAAAGATCATATGTATGATGAAGCAGATAGTCTTTTGCTCAGTGTAGAAATACCAATGCACCTTAGCGATGTATCCAATGGCAGACTTAGAAAAGTGGAGACTAACAAAAAGAAAAAGACAAAGACTTTTCATTGGGCCGTTACAAATCCGATAAACAATTATGGTGTCAATTTGAATATTGGAGACTATGTTACCTGGGCAGAAAAGTACAAAGGAGAAAAGGGAAATCTAGATATGTCTTACTGGGTGCTAAGGATGAATGAAGAAAAAGCAAAAGAGCATTTCAAAGAAGCACCCATGATGATGGAAGCATTCGAACATTGGTTTGGACCTTACCCTTTTTACGAAGATGGATTCAAACTAGTAGAAGCACCTTATCTCGGTATGGAACACCAAAG
>CALIEI010000142.1 GCA_938022165.1 uncultured Saprospiraceae bacterium
TGAAATTCTATCCCTATTCCACTGAATCTCCATATAGTTTTGGGTAAATTGCGCTCGAATTGCAAGAACCAAGGATTTTTAACACTAGATCCCTGAAAAAATGTAAACTGAATGAGTGAGAAAACAATTGATTGGAACAAACTATTTCTGCTTTCTGGTCCATGTGTGATAGAGGATGAAAGTATCATGATGAAGACGGCAGAGGCCATCAAAGAAATTTCTGAGCGACTCAAACTACCAGTCGTATTCAAGTCTTCCTTCATGAAAGATAATCGAAGTTCCGTGGACTTTTACACTGGCCCAGGAATAGATGAAGGACTTCGAATCCTCCAAAAAGTAAAAGACGAGTTTGACTTACCAATAGTATCTGATATACATTTTCCATCGCAGGTAAAAGCCGCCGGAGAAGTTTTGGATATTATACAA
This sequence comes from uncultured Saprospiraceae bacterium, assembly GCA_938022165.1. Taxonomy (GTDB): domain Bacteria; phylum Bacteroidota; class Bacteroidia; order Chitinophagales; family Saprospiraceae; genus JALZVN01. The sequence goes on from CALIEI010000142.1 coordinate 427, forward strand.
ATTCCTGCCTACTTATGTATGCAAACCACTCTTGTGGTAGAAGCAGCCAAAACAGGTAAGACCATCAATCTCAAACACGGCCAATTTCTTTCTCCAAAAAATATGATCAAGCCGATTCAAAAAATCGAGTCGACAGGCAATAAGGACATCCTCCTCACAGAGCGTGGTTACACCTTTGGATATAATGATCTAGTCGTTGATCCGAGGGCCTTTTATGATATGGCGCAAACGGGATATCCAATTATATTTGACATTACTCACTCGATCAGAAAGTATGGAATACCTAGTTCAGATCCAGCGGGAGGACTTAGAGAATATCTACCTACCTTGGCACGTTCTGGAACGGCAGCGGGTGTAGATGGATTGTTTATTGAGGCACATCCTGATCCTAGCAATGCACTTTGTGATGCAGCTAGTCAATTAGATATTAAGGACCTTGAGGAGTTTTTAAAACCTCTGATAGAGATACACCATTTAGAAAAAAAATATAGAAACTAAATATGGAATTATACTTAGACTCTGTAAACCTAGAGGAGATAAAGAAAGCAAGTCAGTTAGGATACATTACAGGATTGACGACCACACCTACCTTTATGGTCAAGGAAGGCGTAAAGGATGTAGATGCTCAAATTCTTAAAATAGCGGAGTATGTAAACGTTCTTCAAGTAGAAGCCTTGGGTAACACTGCTGAAGAAATTATTAAAGAAGCAAATCGACTGATCGATCTAGGATTATCAAGAGAAAAAACGGTATTTAAAATTCCAATTTCTCTAGAAGGAACTCGTGCTTGCAAGATGTTAGTAGATCAAGGACTTCAAGTGAATTTACATCTAGTGTATACGCTACAGCAAGCCTATATGGCATTCGCAGCTGGCGCAACCTATGTATGCCCATTGGTAGGAAGGTTACAGGATCAAGGGCATGACGCTCTAGGTTTGGTTAAACAGTGTGTTGAGATCACGCAACGATATGGATACAATTCTAAGATTATGTTTTCTTCTGTTAGAAACGTAGAGCACGTAAAAAATGCCTTAAATATAGGAGTGCATACTATAACTATTCCTTGGAAGATAATGCACAAATTGACTCAGAACCACTTTACAACGATTGGTACAGATCAGTTTATAAATGATACCAATGCCTTGATGAAAAAGGTAAGCGATGTGGTGGTACAGGAAAATGTTACCGTTTCTAGCTCAGCAACTATTACAGATGCATTGATTGTAATGACAAAGTCTAAACTAGGTGCAGTAGCAGTGATGAATGAAGATCAATCATTTCGTAGGCTCTTTACGGACGGTGATTTGAGAAGAATGCTAAATGATCAGCAAAGCAATATTCAAGGAATAACATTTAGTAGTATGGATGCGCAGGCACCTATCACTATTGATGTTGATAATACGCTCTATGATGCGAGGAAAGTATTTAACGAGAAAAATGTAGATACGCTTGTGGTCATGGAGGACGGTAAGTTTACAGGTTTGATTGATATACACCATACGATCTAATTATGTCCATCGAAAATACGTTTGCAAAGCTAGGTGGAAAGTTTTTGTCTTCTGCGGATGACATAGCACACAAGCTTAAAGACATTCACGGTTTTGTCTTTGACTGGGATGGTGTTTTCAATAATGGAGTGAAAGCGCATGAAAAGGGATCTCCTTTTTCTGAGCCAGATTCTATGGGGCTCAATATGCTTAGGTTTAGCTATTGGTTGATACATGGCAAGCTTCCTTACGTTGCTATTATTACCGGAGCTAATAACCTCTTTGCACTAGATTTTGCCAAACGAGAGCACTTGCATGCCGTTTATCTAAACGTGAAAAACAAAAAAGAAACGATTAACGAGTTTGCTCAGAATCATGATATTGGAATTGACCAGACCACCTTTGTTTTTGACGATATTCTAGATTTGAGCGCCGCTGAAATTACCCAACTCGCATTTTGTGTAAGGAGAAATGCTTCACCACTTTTTGAGACCTTTATAAAAGAACAAAATCTTTGTGATTACATCTCTGCTCATGAAGGTGGTCAGCACGCCGTCCGAGAGATCACGGAGCTTCTCATTGGTTTGAATGGTAATTTTGACGAAACCCTTAAAAAGAGAATGGCTTATGAAGGGGAGTATCTACATTACCTTTCTGAGCGCAATAAAGTGGAGGTTAGCTATATTAGTAGTGCTTTGTAGGAATCAGATCTATTCATTATTTAGCGGGAAGAGGGGTTGATCTTCGTTTTGGAACTTGAAGTCAGGAATTGCATCAAACTCTCTTTTCAAATATGGCTCATATAGGGGCCGCTGTCATCCCTCCGGGACTCAAAACTATGTATCCTTATACGATGGGGTTCACCCATCGCTTTAGGCTGTCGTCCCCCGCGGAATGTGCGGGACAGGCCTCCAGGACTCTAAATAATGAAATACCACATACGATGTAAATTGTACCCTGAGAAAGTGAAACCGGTCATTATCAAGTATGAGTAGTACTTAAATTTCAATATGAGACTAGAAATCTTATTTGAAGATAGATTCAATAAATGCTCCCGGAGGGAGCGCAGCCTAAAGGATAGGGTGCAACCCTATTTCCAAATAAAAGAAAAAATGAGTCCTGGATGGACGACAGCAAACCTATGTCGCATTTTGTTAATTCTCAGGAGGAATTCGCAATTGACCACAATTTTAAAATTGGGTTCAAAAATAAATGATTCAAATGGGATCCTGTTTGATGTCGTCTCCCGTGGCGGACACGGTCCAGGCCTCCGTGACTCGGTTTTGAGAAAAAATTAAAAGCCACATTGTGGCGAAATGTAATAGCCCAGGGCTTGTAGCCCTGGGAAATTAATTGAGAAAGATCCCATTTGGCGTGATTTTTATTTTTTAAAAATCGTGACAAATGGCCCACAAGAATAATCTATTTTTTTTGTGAAAAATTTACAATTTATAAATCCACTACAAAAAATCAACGTCCACCGCGTAAGGGTATTTAATCAAAAAGGCAATTGCTTTCTCGGGATCAAAATCATCATACAGGATGGAGTAAATCATCCTGATTATAGGCAGTCGAAGTTTATAATGATGCGCGAGAAAATTCATGATGGCAACAGTACGATATCCCTCGGCCAATTCATTTGATGTGGTTATAACTTGACTTGCTTTTTCTCCTTCGCCGATGCGTTTTCCGAATGAAAAATTTCTTGAGTTGGTAGAGGTAGTAGTGGCTACTAGATCGCCGATGCCGGCAGTACCGAAAAAGGTCTTGATGTCTGCCCCGAGAGACTTGGCGAGGAAGATCATTTCTCGTAGTCCTCTGGTGATCAAAATCGATTGCAGATTTTTGCCCATTTCCAAACCAGTCAATATACCAGATCCTATGGCGATGGCATTTTTGAATGCACCGGCAAATTCTGCTCCTAAAATATCATTGGTGCCGAAGACATGAAACGTATCTGTATTGAGCAAACTTTCTCCAGCCGAAATAACCTCATCAAATCGTGAGGCGATAACCGTGGCTGTGGGTTTGTTTTGCAATATCTCACTAGCCAAATTGGGTCCAGAAAGACATCCAACTCGTAAAGCGGTAGTCTCTTGGGTGATGATTTCACTCATTGTATGCACATTGCCTCTGCTGATACTTTTGTCGAGCTCATCCATTTTGTAATCCGTGACATCAAGACCTTTTGTACCGTGTATCACAATATGATAAGGGCGTATGTAAGGCGAAATGATTTTGATAGCATTACGGAAGGAGGAAGAAGGGACGATGGGGAAAATGACATCACACTGTTCTGCGAGTTTTTGTAAATCGTTGGTTCCCTTTATGTTTTCTGCTAAGGGTATATCGAGATTGGTATGGGTTTCATTGATACGCTTCACCGTTTCTTCCTTTCTAGAGTACATGTAGACGTCCGAATTTTTGGAAAGGATTTTTGCAATGGCAGTTCCGAAGCTACCTGCACCAATAATACCAACTGGTTTTTTCATATATCCAAAGTTAGCAAAATATAAATCTGAGTCTACTTTGGGAAGTAGCAAATTTTCAAAAATGGACTATTTTGGATGAGATTTTTACTTTTTGAAATTCAGTGATGCTCAGGCATCAGTGGATTGAGAAAATATCGCCAAAAGAAACATTTTGGGATTTTGGGACTTTTCGAAGTGAACTCAAAACTCAAGTAAAGGGTATGAAATCCTATTTTTGTCATAGTTTTTTGCGCTCCAGGGTGCAGCGATATGAAGTGCAGTAGACAAGTGATGAAGCTAGTGCTAGAGGTGGATGAACGGGGGAGTGAATACGCCTCTAGTGCTTTAGCTGAATACTTGTCTACTGTGCTGAATACAAGCGGAAGACTGGATAAAGCGCCCAAATAATCCAGATTTTTGTACAACGAATTGAACTCTAAATCGTTAATATCTGTATACATTTGACTCGTGAAAAAGCTCTTTATTCCACTTTTAATATTCTTCGTCTGCTTACAAGTGCTGGGTACGCCTAATTCTGGTTTCGCACAAAGTAAAAAGCTGCCTAAGTACAGCATGGAGACCATCGGTGATAGTATAGATGTTATCAATGCGAGCAAGAAAGTGGATGGGTTTTGGATCTATACGCCCAATAAAAATTTTAGATCGGCGGAAAATGTCGTGCTATTCATGCATGGCTACGGAGCGTATAATCCAATGATCTTTGGTGCTTGGATTCGGCACTTGGTAGAGGATGGAAACATCGTCATCTATCCCAGATATCAAAAAACGCTCTATGTGCCTAGTCCAAAAAAGTTTGTAGATAAAGCTTTGACTGGATTGAAAGATGCCTTGCTGGTTCTTGAAGCAACTGGTTGGGATAGTGCGCTTTGGAAAGAGTTGGATCTAGTGGGGCATAGTTATGGCGGGGTCATCTCGATGAACTTTGCGCAAAATCAATTGGAATATGACTTACCGCGTATCAAAAACGTCATGATTTGCAGCGCTGGGACTGGCCCTTTTAAGGCGGGTATATTGGATAGCTATGATCGGGTGGATGCGAACCTTATCATGGTCACAAGTCACTTTGACACTACGGTTGGAAATAAATTTACCAAACGGGTAGAACGACTCACGCCTAGCAAAAAAAATAAAATATATCTACATCAAAAATCTGCATCTGTTGGAGGCATCAAGTTGACTTCTCATCATAATGAACCATATGCCTTGGATGAAGAATTTGACAATGATGTAAGGAACTATACTGCCAAAAAAGCCCTACGGGTAGGGCGGACAAATATTCTAGATACGGCAGGCTATTGGAAGTTATTTGATGATCTGATGGCTCATGAAGCTGATTTTGTCCTCTTCAAGAATGGCCAAAAGGCATGGCCACTGTCTGAAAAGCACCCGGAGCTCAAGTTGAATGTGAAAGATGTGAAATAACTGTTAGCTAGCTCGTCACGGAACTAAATTTTTCTTTATCGTAGAATTTAAAACTAGAATAGCGTTTAATACGTTTCTTAGACTAAGATTTCTATTTTTGCAACTAATAAAAAATTAAAAATGGCTGAAAGAATAAAGTGTTTAATAATAGGTTCAGGACCAGCGGGTTATACTGCTGCGATATATGCTTCAAGAGCAAAAATGGAACCTGTGTTATATACCGGTCAAGAAATGGGTGGTCAGCTGATGATCACGACAGACGTTGAGAATTATCCGGGCTATGCAGATGGCGTGATGGGACCTCAAATGATGGAAGATTTTCGTAAGCAAGCGGAGCGTTTTGGGACGGATATCCGCATGGCTATGATCACAAAGGTTGATTTCACTGGACCTGTGCACAAAGCGTGGGCAGAAGATGGCACAGAAATTCATGCCGATACGATTATTATCAGCACTGGAGCTAGCGCCAAATGGTTGGGTATAGAGTCTGAGCAAAAATTTATGAATAAAGGAGTTAGTGCATGCGCAGTTTGCGATGGTTTCTTCTTTAAAGATATGGATGTCGCTATCGTTGGTGCTGGTGATACGGCTGCTGAGGAAGCGCTTTACCTTTCGAAGCTTTGCCCTACGGTACATATGCTAGTAAGAAGAGATGAAATGAGAGCCTCTAAGATCATGGCTGAGCGTGTAAAGAAGACTAAGAATATCAAAATTCACTGGAATACAGAAACGCAAGAGATCACAGGTGGTGAGGAAGTAGAAGGAGTGCGTGTAATCAATAATAAAACGCAGGAAGTATCTGAGCTTGCTGTGAAAGGATTTTTTGTGGCGATTGGACACAAACCGAATACAGGTATTTTTGAAAATTTCTTAGAGAAAGATGATACTGGGTACTTGATAACGCAGGCGGATTCTTCTAAGACGAATGTACCGGGTGTATTCGCTAGTGGTGACGCGCAAGATAGAATCTATCGTCAAGCAGTAACGGCTGCGGGTACGGGTTGTATGGCTGCATTGGATGCAGAAAGGTACTTGACAGAAAAAGAGATAATTTAAAACTGGACATTTAAGTTCAGAAACCACATACTTAATTATTCAAAACGAAAAAACTATGTCAGCAACTGCGACAAAGAAAAGATTCAGAACTGGTGTACTTCATGGTGATGAAGTCACTGAATTATTTAACTATGCTAATGACAACAACTTTGCGATACCTGCTGTAAATGTTGTCGGTACCAACTCTGTGAATGCAGTATTGGAAACTGCAGCAGCAGTGAACTCTCCGGTTATCATTCAGTTTTCAAATGGAGGATGCACGTTTTTTGCTGGAAAGAGTATCAGCAATGATAATCAGCAAGCGGCTATCCTAGGAGGTATCTCTGGTGCAATGCATGTACACACTATGGCTAAGGCGTATGGTGTGACTGTAGTATTGCATACGGATCACTGTGCAAAGAAACTTTTGCCATGGATAGATGGTCTGGTTACTGCGGGTGAAAAATTCTACGAAACAAGAGGTTATCCTTTGTACTCTTCGCACATGTTGGACTTGTCTGAAGAATCACTGGAAGAGAATATTGAAATATGTGTCAAGTACCATGAGCGCATGTCTAAGATCGGTATGACTTTAGAGATCGAGCTTGGAGTGACTGGTGGTGAAGAAGATGGTGTGGATAACACAGATGTTGATAGTTCTAAGCTTTACACTCAACCGACGGAAGTGGCTCAAATGTATGAAGCATTAAATAAGGTAAGTGATAAATTTACAGTTGCTGCGGCATTTGGGAATGTACACGGTGTATATAAGCCTGGTAATGTAAGTCTGAAGCCTATCATCCTCAAGAACTCTCAGGAGTTTGTAAAAGAGAAGTACGGCTTGGATACGGATACGCCGATTAATTTTGTATTCCACGGTGGATCTGGTTCTAGTAGAGAAGATATCAGAGAAGCTATAGAGTATGGCGCTATCAAAATGAATATTGATACAGATATGCAATGGGCATTTTGGGATGGTGTGAGAGGCTACGAAGACTCTAATAAAGCGTATCTACAAGGTCAAATCGGAAATCCTGATGGTGACGATATACCTAACAAGAAGTTCTATGATCCTCGTAAATGGTTGCGTGTAGCAGAACAGTCATTTGTAGACAGATTGAAGATTGCTTTTGAAGATCTTAATTGTATCGGAAAGAATGCTTAGGAAATAAGCTTTGTATAAATTAGGAACGAGAATAGGGCTTAGGGGCTTTGTTCTCGTTTTTTTTGTTGGTGGAAGAATGTCTTTATCGAAAGTCAGTATACTTTATCGGTCGCTCAGTATATTTCAAATACAAAGGATGCATTGGCATTTTTCTTTTTGAAATTTGGACACAATATGGATCCTTTACTAGCTTTTGAATATCTAAATGGCGATTTAATTTTTCACCATGATTACCATATATCAAAATTGTCTTCGCTGCCTTCTTTTGAATTTTCTTTATATAGTAGTCGTTTCTAGGACCGACCGGTTTCTTGACCTTAAATAGCTCTTTCGGATATGGCGTTCTAAAGCCAAATAGATTACATACATACAAGCCACCATAGCCCCATCTTTCTGCAAATCCAATTAGTCTTCGTATTGTAGGATCGTTTTCAAATTCATCGGCGGTAGAAGGGTTTAGGCCAATAAACAACACACTGCTTTTTGTATTGTCCCAATTTCTTTCGAGAACATATCTGTACTTCTTGTCCTTGGAAAAAATAGCCTTAGATATCATTTGGGCAGTGTTGGTTTTGCTGCTGATGGTTCTTTAAATAAATTAGCCCTGTTAGGAATATTTGGGGCGCATATCGTGTATATAAAAGAATAAGCCTTAATTCATTTTTGGCTTCTTGTTTTTTCTTAATTCATAAACTCCATATCCTAAAAAGCATAAACTTAATCCTAAGAGAAAAAACATTTGCCATGAGTTTCTATCTTCTTTTCTATATTTATTAAACTGATTTAAGTTGAAATAATTACTCTTTTCATCTTTTAATCCATAAATATTAATTATTCGATAATTAAAACTCTTATCCCAAAAATTCATGGGAATTTCCTTTGTGAATTTCTTTTGCAATTGGTGCTTAAGAATTTCAATTTTCAGCTTGTTTCCTTTTTGAACATTAGAAATCAATTTATTTACACTTGTTGCTTTTAATTTGATTCCTCCAAGTTTGAATTTAAATTTTGGATATTCTTCTAACTTTATTTCAATTAAACGACTTCGACTTTTTCTTCGTTTTCTGAATTTTAAATTATCTGTAACCGTTCCTTCAATTGTAGCCAATTGATCTGATGATATCTCTATATCTTTTTTCAGGTACATTGATCCAAAAAGCAATAATAACATAATTCCAAAAATAGAGAAGCCAATACCGTATCTTCTATTTATTTTATAGTGCCATAATTTCTCCGCAAAAGAATTCCTCTTTTTTCCTTTGGTTAGAATTTTTCGAAGTGATTCGTAATTTGAAAATGAAGTTGAAGAAACCGTATATTTTGAATCCTTGGTATATATAGTGAGATCTTTCCATCTATAATATTTATTTGATTTTTCAATCTCTGAGTAGCTTTCTATATTGTCAACCGATATTTCATTTTTTATTTTTCCATTAATAGAAATTATTTTCAAGTTTCCTTCTTCAAAAAGCAAATTTTCCGAACAGAAAAGTGTAATCAGGCATGTAATTCCGGCCAATCCAAATACTCCTCCAAGAATTAATGTTGCCACTTGTAAATAATCATCAGAAAGAGATACACTTACTAAGGTATAACTCGCCAATAGTGATCCAAATCCTCCAATTATTAAAATTAGATGATTCCTTTTTTTGAGTTGAGCTTTAACTTGATTGTTTGTCATTTTTCATGCTTAACACCCCCCTAATGCGTCAACACAATCCTCAACTCCTTCGCCAACTCATTGCGCATCTCTAGCAACTTCTGATGTGTTTTTACGAGTAGGATCACATCAGCGCCTTCTTGCTTCATCTTATCTCGGTTTTCGGTCATCATGGCTTTGATCTTGGTGAGCTTGAAGTACTTGATTGCTTGCATAGCTTCGGTGAAGAAGTTCTCTTCTGGCTTAGGTTGGGTACGTAGATCGATATTGTGCATCTCCCACCAGTTTTCTGAATACTCAAATTCATCAGAGAGGAGTGTTACCGCCATGGTGCGAATTTCTTTATCGCTATGATTGATGTAGAGTTTGGCGTTTACCTCTTTTTCGGCGTGAACCTTTTCGTGCGCTAATTCAATCATCTTCTTGTAGGTAGGATTTTGGAAGTGGTCGATGACGTCTTCTAGATGGACAACTAAGAATTGCGCAAGATTCAATCCTTCGCCTTCTTCTTGGGTGATGATTTGGTTTCCGTAGTTCAGGAGGATGCGAATGATATCTCTTTCTTTGAAGTAAGCTTTATTGGTGCTAGACTTTTCTTTCTTAGGAGAAATAAAATCTTCTTCACCCATTTCTGGCGGAGGTGCATCAGGTAAGCCTGCGTTTTGTTTTTCGGCTCTTTCTTTCCTGGCAATCTCTCTTTTCTGTTCTACCCATTTTTGGGAGATGTCATCCTTGAGTACTTTATTGGCCGTTTCCATGAGGACGGCTTCATCCATTTCAAGTAGGCCTGAGCATTCTTTGATGTAAACAGATCGCTTGATAGGATCAGGAATTTTGGCGATACTATTTACGATCTCTTTTATACTCTTACTCTTTTGTATCGGATCGTTTTTGCTGTCCTCTATGAGTCGCTTCGTTTTGAAGAGGATAAAGTCTTCACTTTTTTCAGCCAAGAAAGCGGTGAATTCTGTGCTTCCTAATTTTTGCACCAAAGAATCTGGATCTTCTCCTTCTGGTAGCGGTACAACACTCACATTGAGATCTTGGCTAAGTGCTAGATCCAATCCACGACTTGCTGCTTTTATTCCAGCGGCATCACCATCGTAGAGCAGTTTTATATTGTTGGTAAATCTTTTGACCAGTCTTATTTGATCTTCTGTCAAAGCAGTACCTGAAGAAGCGACTACGTTCTCGACGCCTGCTTGCGAGAGCGATATCACATCGGTATAACCTTCTACTAGAATACACTCGTCAAGATTACGGATCGACTTCTTAGCATGGAAGATGCCGTATAGTATTTTGCTCTTGATGTATAGCTCCGTCTCTGGTGAGTTTACATACTTTGGGCTTTTCTTGTCTGTTTTTAGTGTTCTTCCTGCAAAGGCGATTGGCTTTCCGGAGAGATTGTGAATGGTAAACATCACTCTTTCCCGAAAGAAATCTTTATCGTAGTCATTGGTCAATCTGACCTGCTTGAGTAGATCTATGTTATAACCTGCTTCTTTAGCGCTATTGGTTAAACCAGCTGCTTCTGAAGAAGAGTAGCCCAGACCAAATTTCTTGATGGTATCTTCTAGGTATCCTCTAGATTTGAAATAGCTGAGACCCACAGAACGACCCTCATCTGATTCTAAGACTAATTTCTGAAAGTAATTTTCAGCAAACTTGTTGACCAGGTAAAGGCTATCTTGATGCTGTTTTTGTTTTATGTGTTCTTCACTGGTTGCTGTTTCTTCAATTTCAATATTGAATTTAGCAGCTAGATGCCTGAGCGCTTCTGGAAATGAGAAGCCTTCATGCTCCATGACAAACTGTACAGAATTGCCTCCTTTCCCACAACCGAAACATTTATAAATGCCTTTTGCAGGGGAGACTGAGAAAGATGGGGTTTTTTCATTATGAAAAGGGCAGAGGCCGATCATGTTTGCGCCACGCTTTTTCAGATTGACATAATCGTTCACCACATCTTCGATACGGGCATTCTCGATTATATTCTGTACGGAGCGTTCGGTGATCATATTGCGAAAATACGATAATAGTATTTGTCCTCTAAACTGCCGCTATGATTATTGAAATTATTTTTTTGACGCACCATTTTAATGGCTGAAATGCCCCGTTTTATTGCATGTTAAAATATTTAACAGGCTATTAACATGGGTCTAACTGTAAGATATACAGCGAATTATAAAATAACTTTGATATTAACATCTAATCCATCAACTATTTCTAAGCCAAAGGCGTTTTATTTATACAAAACATAAACAAGAGCCAAGAAACATAAAGATATTATAATGGGTGTTCTCATATAATAGTGTGTGGTTTGAATGCAGCGAGATTATTAATTAATCTTGCTGCTTTTTTTTTGGCCTACCTCAGATTTTATTCGATTCATGTTCGATCATTCTGTTTTTTTAGATTGAACTATTTTCTATGATTTTTAGATGATTTTGCATTTCGGTGAGTAGCTAAGCTGCTTCGGGAAAACACCTTAGGCACCTAAGCTAAGCATACTTATGCTAGATACCTAAGAAGATAACTTAGGTGTCTTGTGTAAGTTGGAGAGGTCTTAGGTAACTAAGGTGGTTAAGCACTCGCTAGAGATGACTTGGAAAATGTTTCGAACTGACAAAATCTGCAAAGCTGTTTCGGGAAAACACCTTAGGCACCTAAGCTAAGCTTACTTATGCTAGATACCTAAGAAGATAACTTAGGTGTCTTGTGCAAGTTGGAGAGGTCTTAGGTAACTAAGGTGGTTAAGCACTCGCTAGAGATGACTTGGAAAATGTTTCGAACTGACAAAATCTGCAAAGCTGTTTCGGGAAAACACCTTAGGCACCTAAGCTAAGCTTACTTATG
>CALIEI010000143.1 GCA_938022165.1 uncultured Saprospiraceae bacterium
TTTTAACGAATTAACAAAAAACAAATAACCGAATAAACAGACGCTAGCGTGAAATTTGAAAAAGTAAGCTCCGTTTTTAGCAGCTTCTTAAATTTGAAAAAGCGACAAGAAAAAAAACGAATTAACAAAAAACAAATAAACGAATAAACAAACATCACAATTAAACTTGAAAGGCGACGCTACTTTTTTAGCGCCCTTAATAATTGAAAATATAATTTAAATAAAATGTTATTCGTAGCAGACAGCGCTAAAGAGCGCGTAATGGAAATCATAGAACAGAAGGATCTTTCTGAAGACTACTTTATTCGTGTTTCTGTGACTAGTGGAGGTTGTTCGGGATTGAGCTATGTGATGGATTTTGACAATGAGTCACAACCTAATGATCAAATCTTCGAAGATAATGGCCTCAAGGTGGTAACAGATCTGAAGTCATTTTTATATCTCTGTAACACGACGCTAGAATTTTCTGGTGGACTCAATGGAAAGGGATTTTATTTTAACAATCCCAATGCAAGTAGAGAATGCGGCTGTGGCGAAAGCTTCGCTGTTTAAGATAAAACAATAAACAAAAATTCTAAAAGCCTTCTCCTGTTGGAGAGGGCTTTTTTTGTTTGGGGTTTAGTGTTTTGACTCAAATAAGCTTGTAAAACACCCTATCAAGTGTTATATTGTTGCTTATTTACAACAAAAATATTATATTTGTTGTAAATAAGCAACAAGTGGCAACAAAAAAAACTATTTTACTTCCAAAATTTCAGAAAATATTTGAGCAACTGGGCGAGAATCTCAAGCTTGCCAGAAAAAGACGTAAGCTAACAACGGAACAGGTTGCAGAAAGAGCAGGAGTACACAGAGCTACATTGTATCGGATAGAACGGGGAGATCCCTCAGTAGCCTTTGGCTTGTATTTTAATGTCCTTAGAGTCTATAATCTTCAAGATGACTTTTTGAAGTTGGCGAATGATGATGCATTTGGGAGGAAGCTTCAGGATCTTGATTTATTGTAAGAGTAAATGGCAAAAGGAAAACTAGACATATATGTGTATGCAGATTGGGCTGCACTTGGAGGGCCAAAACTAATGGGTATATTATCTGCCCACTTTGCTAAAGGAAAAAAAGCATTTAGTTTTGAATATGCTGACAGTTGGTTAAAATCTGATTATAAGAAATTACTTGATCCAGACCTAGCATTTTATTCTGGGCCGCAGTATCCTAGAGGTAAAGTAAATTTTGGTATTTTCCTAGATAGTATGCCTGATACATGGGGACGAACACTAATGCAAAGAAGGGAGGCGCAGAAGTCACGAGCCAATAAGAGCACTGCAAAAAAATTGTATGATATAGATTACCTATTAGGTGTGCATGATGCATCTAGGATGGGTGCGCTTAGATTCAAGACAGATCTGAAAGGAGAATTTTTAGACAAAGATAGTGACAACCCTACGCCTCCCTGGTCTAGCTTAGGCACACTTCAAGAAGCGGCAAGCCAATTGGAGAATGAAGATCAAGAATCAGCCATCTCAAAGTGGCTTGCTGTATTGGTAGCGCCTGGGTCCTCATTAGGTGGAGCTCGTCCTAAAGCGAATATTTTAGATGTGGAGCAAAATTTATGGATAGCAAAATTTCCTTCAAAGCAGGATACCATAGATAAAGCCGCCTGGGAGTTATTAGCCTATCAATTGGCCTTGCAAGCAAAAATAGAAATGGCTGAATCTAAAATTGAAAAATATAATAGTCGCTTTCATACCTTTCTAACAAAACGTTTTGATAGATTGAAACATGATCGTATTCATTTCGCCTCAGCTATGACTATGACAGGAAATACAGAAGAAACTATTAAAGATCATACGCCAAGCTATTTAGAAATAGTTGAATGTATAGAACAGTATGGGGTTTTTGTGCAAGAGAATCTTCATCAATTATGGAGAAGAATAGTGTTCAATATCGCAATTTCTAATACAGATGATCATTTACGCAACCATGGATTTATACTCCAAGACAAGGGATGGGTTTTGTCACCTGCATACGATTTAAACCCCTCCATTCAAAAAAATGGACTCTCACTGAATATTGATATGGAAGATAATAGCTTGGATTTTGATTTAGCAAAAAGTGTAGGAATCTACTTCCGCCTTAGCAATAAACAAATGGATGTCATTTTACATGATGTATTGGATGCAGTTAGTCAGTGGAGAACTGTTGCCAAAAGAATTGGAATCTCAAAGCGTGAACAAGAATTGATGGCTACTGCATTTAAGTTGGAGACATAATTTATTTTTTAGAAATACTGATTTTGTAGGCGCACTCTATTTAAAGGCTGTGCTTTTTTATCTTCTTTTGCATGCCATCTTTGGCCTCATTCCCAGTATTACTATCATTTATCATCCTAAATCATAAATGCAAAGCAATTTGCATAAATCCTTAAAATTTAACAACCAAACCTAACTATAACAATAATTATATATCTTAGACTCCTGATGAGTAAGAGATAGAGTGACCAGATTAGAGATTGACCAAGCTTATCTAATATTATTTCTTCATTACGTTACACAAATATGATTTTTTAAATCACCTAAAATTATGTCAAATTTTAAACTGACTAATCAAAGATTTTAAGCAAAGAAAAATTATATCGATAAAGTTTGACTTAAGAATATTGTATGAAATATTTTATACTAAAGCTAATCATGTTTCTGGCAGTAAGTATTCCTTATGCCCAACAAACCTTCAGCAAAATCCTTGACATACAAGAAACGGAGCAAGAGTTTGGTACGCATATACGTTTAATGGATGGACATATTTTTGGTTTTGGTACTCACTTTTGTCCGACCGCGACTATAGAGGATCGAGTCTGTGCTTCAATATCTAAATTAAATTTTGACGGTGATTTTTTGGAACTAAATTTTTTAGAAGGTTATGAAAATTATAGAGGCCCTGTTAGCCTATTAGAGGAGGACTCCATATTGTTTATGGCCTTTGATCATGATATCAATAAACATGGGATTTCATTGGCTAAATTTTATGACCAGAATAGCCAATTTAGTACATTCAATATAGGCCTACATAATAATAGGCGTTTTGTTGCGGAAGGGATACAAGAATTTAATAACGCCTATTACACATATGGTCATTTTGATGATTTGACTCCTGGTGTTAGAATCAAAGGATTTGTAAAGAAGTGGAACAAGGACTTCTCCAAAGAGTTGGCTAGTTGGACTTTTGAGCATAACGATTTTTTGACTTTGAGTGATTTACGTTTCACGCAAGACAGCACTATAGTATTTAGTCTGTACGAAAACAGACCGGGTCCTGGTGATGGTATTAGTGTACATCTTATTCAAATTGATACAATAGGAAACAGGATTAATGATATTAGCATAGAATATGCGAGTGCAGGTAGAAGTAACGAATTAAATCTAGAATTAGATGCTCAGGATTTTGCTTATCTGAGTTATGAAAAATTTGGTCAAAGATTAGCAAAAATAGACATTAAAAAAGATACCGTTATGTGGGAGTTGGAATTCCCTAGCGATATTCATCATCTTGCTCGCAATTATGATATAAATGAATTAATTATAGCTAAAAATGGGGACCTTGTAGTTTGTGGTAACATAAGTTATCGACATTTTGTAGATGGCGAGATTTTAGATGTGGTGTACAGTGGATTCGTATCTCGAATCAGTGATGAAGGCGGTATAATTTGGACAAAAATATTAACAAATGAAATCACACAGCCTTCTACGCTTCTATTTGCAGAATCCTATCTAAATGATATTATAGAGTTACCAAATGGAAATTTAGTGTCTATAGGCCAGATTGCGGACTTAGGATTTGAAGGGTTGAATCAAGAGATCTGGATAGTTTCTTTGACTGAAGATGGCTGTTTCAAAGATTTTGATTGTGATCATGACATTTATGTACTCAATGGCGAAGAAAGTTTTCCTATTCTGAGTTCTACAAAAGAACTACCAAGTCTTATCGAGCAATCAATTCGTCCTAATCCAGTTCAAGACAAACTCTACCTCGATACTCCCGACCAAAACTGGCAATACCAAATCATCAACCTCCAAGGCCAACAGATGATGCAAGGAAAGTATCAGGACTATATCAAGGTAGAGACCTTAACATCAGGCATTTACTTTTTGCAGTTAGAGCAAGATGGGATTTATTATAAAGCGATAAAATTTGTGAAGGAATGAGAACTATACTTTTAATTTTTTCAATATTATTTCAATTTCCTCTTAGTGGTCAAGATTTTATCGCTCAACTATATTTCGAAGATAGCGCTGGGTCTAGAGATACTTTAACATTTGGTAGAGTGGATGGAGCTACACTTTCTCTCGATGAAGAGTTTGGTGAATTAGATATAAAAAATGATTCGTTGGATAATTTTGATGTGCGTTTTTATAGAATTCAAGGCTCAAATCCAAATATGGAATTTGAAATATTTTGGGATTGCAATTATATAAGTGGATCAGAATTGAGATCTTCAGATAATACATTTTTCGAAACGAAAACTATGTTTAACAATGCGAGAGAGTGTGATGATTCTCCCTTCGGTGTGTTTAGAGAGCAATTTTTTATTCCAGCGTTAGCTAATTTTCCAATTACAGTTAGTTGGGATAGTAATTTGTTTCAAGACTCATGCAGTCTCAATGCGAATATTTCTGAAGTTCCATTTTTTGAGCAAAATGGAAGTTTTGCTTTTTGCCCCGAAAGGATTAATCTTAGCTTCATCAGTTTAAGGGATTCAAATAGCATTATTTTAACTGAGCCGAATTTTTTATCATACAATAGAGTGCGTGAAGACACTAACTTAGTAGCATCCTACTACTTAACGCTACCTCATGCTTTTGATGGCAACATAACAATTAATACTTCTAAAATTTTGGAGTCGAATGTAATTATCTTCCCAAACCCCACCCAAGACAAACTCTACCTAGACATCCCTGACCAAAAGTGGCAATACCAAATCATCAACCTTCAAGGCCAACAGATGATGCAAGGAAAGTATCAGGACTATATCCAAGTAGAGACCTTACCGTCAGGCATTTATTTTTTGCAGTTAGAGCAAGATGGGAGTTATTATAAAGCGATAAAATTTGTGAAGGAGTAGACTCATTTTTCCAAATTAGTATTAGACTTTTAAATCAAGAATAATCTAATTCTGGGAATTCTGCTCCAGGCGGCATCTTCCAAAACTCCCACACCATATACCCAAACACCAACAAATACTCAATAGCCACTACCCAAAGGTTTTCGTGATATTCCTCTCCCGAATAATTAATGTACGTCATCATGATCAAACCTGACCATAGAATGGGAAATCGATACCTAGTGAACAAGCACATCGCCACGGGCATAATGACATACCAAGGATGGATTGTCATAGAAAATGAAAGGTAAAACATGAAAATTAGTAGAGTCGTCAACATCCAATTTTCAACAGCTTGATGCTTTCTGAAAAAAGTCTCATAGAGAATAAAGCAAACACTCAAAATAGAAAATATGGGACCGGAAAATAAAATCGGATTGTATCCTTCGGACCACTGCACTATTTCCCTTACCAAGTAGGCAATGCTTCCATTGAACTCAAATTTGCGAAAATAGAGATCTAAGCTATTCCCAAAGTTGTTTATAAAAGTCTCACTGATCAAGGGAGCAAATAAAAGAACCACTGTCACCGCACTAACCAAGCCAAATAGTAATACTTTTTTAAAACCCAATCTACGAAGCAAGGTTGGCAAGAACATCAATGGAAGCAATTTACTTGCAATCGAAAGCCCCATTGCAATGGCTGCATAAACCAACTTGTTGCGGAGCAATAAATAAAAAGCCAACACAAAGAAAAAAACCATCGGCCCTTCAAAATGCAAGTTGCCCATGATCTCTATGATGACCAGTGGATTCAATGCATACCACAAAACGTTTTTAACTGGGAGAGACAATAGATTTAGAACCTTTGGTATGACCACCAAGCTGCCAATTTCACATGCCAGCAAGAATACCTTCATGATGATAGAAGACACCATAATATTTTGACCTGAGATCGACTCGGCCGCTGCAAAGACCATTTGCGCAATGGGCGGATAAATCGTGAAATACTCAGGAGAATTTAACTCATTGTAGAGTGCTTGATTGATCCCAGGAATATTTTGATCGGCCTCTAAATAATAGCGAGGCAATTGTTCAAAAGGATTGACATCGTTTACGAGTAGTCTGCCATCCCAAATAAATCTATAGATGTCATCACTCAAATTTGGGAAAGCAAAAAGTAAAACAAAACGAACTAGGATGGCCACTCCAATCCAAAAGGTAACTTCCGTTTGGGTGTTTACCTTTTTGACAACAAAT
>CALIEI010000144.1 GCA_938022165.1 uncultured Saprospiraceae bacterium
CCGAACCCTGCTAAGATTATCCAAGCAGTGAAGTCAGTAATGTACACATCAGCATAATTAAAAAATAGTAATTTGGGGCCATTCCGATCCCAAAAGGAACGGAACTGCGTCATTCGCTATACAAAAAAAGCCACTGCAAAAAAGCAGTGGCTTTTTTCGTGCCGCTACTACCGCTTGTCCTGCTCGCTCCGCTGCGCCGAGCTCCGTCGCAAGCTCCTCTGCGAAGGCAAGAGTTCACTTTATTAAATAGATGTAAACTTTAAGTGCAGTCAACCAAAGACTACAATATAGATAAAGCCAAAGCTCCATAGGAGCGAAATATCATTAACCTAGGGCGCAGCCCTAGGATAAAAGCAGAAACAGATCCAATTTGGCGCGATTTTTCTTTTTTGAAAATCGTGACAAATTGCCTCCATGCAATAACCAACTAAGTGGAAAAAATTTATAATAGAAAATCAACGAGAATCATCAAAGATACAATTCGCAATTATTGTATAATGATTTCTACGACTCCAACCTAGCCGTTCTACTCCGCAACAAATGATCCGCAATAACCAAAGCAGCCATAGCGTCTACAATAGGCACAGCTCTAGGTAGCACACAAGGATCATGTCTACCTTTACCCACAACCTCGGTTGCATTACCATCCTTATCAACGCTCTGTTGAGCAGGGATGATGGTCGCAACAGGCTTGAAGGCAGCTTTAAAATAGATATCCATACCATTACTGATCCCACCTTGGATACCACCACTATTATTAGTGCTAGTACTTATAGAATCTCCATCTTTGACAAAGACATCATTATGTTCAGAGCCAAGCATCTTGGTGCCGTCAAAACCAGAACCATATTCAAAACCTTTACAAGCATTTATGCTCAGAATAGCTTTACCTAAGTCAGCGTGTAGCTTGTCAAAAACTGGTTCGCCTAATCCGACGGGCAAACCTTTGATGACACATTTGATAGTGCCACCAATGGTATCTCCTTTCTTTTTGATGTCTTTGATGAGCTGCTCCATTTCGGCAGCCTTATCTGCATCAGGACAGCGAACATCATTACTGTCAATTTGTGAAAAGTCTAATTGAGAATAATCTTTATCTAAGGCAATCTTACCAACAGAGTGTACATATGAATTTACACTTATTCCATGGTGATGGAGCAATTGCATAGCTACAGCACCAGCCGCTACTCGTGCAGCGGTTTCTCTAGCAGAAGATCTTCCGCCCCCTCGATAATCTCTGATACCGTATTTTTCTTGATAGGTAAAGTCGGCGTGAGAAGGCCTATACTTGTCTGCGATGTGACTATAGTCTTTTGATTTGGCGTCCTTATTTTTTATCAACATAAAAAGTGGAGTGCCAGTAGTCTTTCCTTCAAAGGTGCCAGACATGATTTCCGCTATGTCAGATTCTTTTCTTTGGGTTACGATTTTTGATTGACCAGGTCTACGGCGATCCATTTGTTTTTGGATGAAAGTGACGTCAATTGGTAAGCCAGCAGGTAGCCCGTCAACAATAACACCAATGGCGAGCCCATGAGACTCGCCAAATGATGAAATTTTAAAAATTTTTCCGAATGTATTTCCAGGCATTATTTATCAAAGGTTTGGTGCTAAGGTAATAAATCCCAACCAAATCCTTTGCCAGTAGAAGCATTGTAAGATGTTGCTCTAACTAGACCGTACTTCTCGGAATAAATATGAGTATTGCCTGGACCTCCCAGCATTACATCTCTATTATCGATCAATACATTCAGATTGTCAAATTCTAGATTCAACTGCCTGTAATTAGTCGTGAAGCCCTCAAGGACTCCGTCGTATAATGGTTGACTGGTCGTCCAGCCATTAATTTTGATTTCCATCATTCCCATCTCCATCAAATCATATGTACCTTCGTTTTGTGAAGACATCTGAAAGAGTCTGGTGATTAATCTATCATCTTTTGAAAACAAATTGAGCTTACCGCCTTCATTGTTGAGATAATACACAACATTCATATCAGCAAATGCTACATTATTAGCGTCGTGCAATGAAGCTGATCCTGGAGTTAAATATTCCCTAACCAAGAATCCGTTTACGTCTTCATCAAATACTTCTAGGACCATAGTATCAGTTACATAATTGTAAGAGTTGGTACCTTGTTGATCGTAGTTTTCTCCTATAAAGAAAACATATTTACTGATTTGCCCTACTTTTAATTGATCAAACTGAACTCTGTTGTCAAGTTCATTTTCTGTGATTTCAATTGAATCATCTTTACTGCATGAATTAAAGGCGATAAAAGCAGCAAAAACAAAAATTAGTTGATAGATTCTCATAACTCAATAATTTAGAGGTTTTTAAAATCGGGGGACGATTAATTATAAAAAAGAGGGGAAGTGTTAGCTTGTGGCTATGAGGGATAACTATTACAGCCTTGCGGGGAGCAGAGGGTAATAAATAGTTTAATCAATAAACTTTTGAGGGATTAGATTTTTATTAAATCTTAAGAGGGTATTATTTGTTGGGAGTAGTAAACCTTTTGTTATCCAGGGGATGGATATGTTGTTCGGTTGATGATGTAAAGATGAGAAATCACTACCTTGCGTAACGATAACTATTTTAATAATTGTGACACATGAAATTAGGGGCAGAAGATATATTTGAAGTTCTAGAATTCAACAAAATAATAGATATAACGGCCAAAGAGTGCTATGGCCAACCTGGTAAGCAGCTTTTATGTGACGCAAAACCAATGTTGAAATATTCAAAAATAAATCAACTATTAGATGAGGTTAGCGAATTCAAAAAGGTATTAGAAGGGGCAAAGGATTTCCCTTTGGGTGCCTATAAGGATGTAAATCAAGAACTTTCATATCTGGATATTATTGATTACATCCCTGAAAGTGAGCAAATCAATGCTTTATGCAATATTATGTCTCTTTTTCAAAAGACTAAAAAGTTTTTTGCTAAGTCCGAGATCACCCTTTTTCCGACTATATATAATATAGTAGATGTTGAGATAGACTTCACAGAACCATTGACTCACGTAAATAAAGTGTTAGATGAAAAAGGCGAAGTAAAATCCAATGCCTCAAAAGCCTTAGTAAAAATAAGAGCTACTAAAGGAGCAAAGACCAAGCAGATTGATAGAGTGTTTGGTTCTATTATCAGCGACTTTACACAAAAAGGTTTTTTGACGGATAATAAAGAATCCTATAGAAATGGTAGAAGAGTACTAAGTGTTCCTGCTGAATATAAAAGACAAATCAGAGGTATCATTCACGACGAATCGGCTACTGGTAAAACTGCATTTATAGAACCAGAGAAAATAATCGAACTCAACAATGATCTCTTTGACTTGGATATGGAAGAGCGTAAAGAGATAGTAAAAATATTAAAGGAGCTATGCAATGTGATTCGCCCATTTGGTGAAGACATCGAAATAGCCTGTAAGAAGCTTACACTTATCGATGCTATTCAGGCCAAAGCAAAATTAGCCATTCGAATAAATGCACATAAACCTAGATTAAGAAAAGAGCCTAAGTATAATTGGAAGCAAGCATTTCACCCACTCCTATATATAAAAAACCAACCCCTCGCAAAAGAAACGGTACCATTTGACCTAGAGCTAATAGGTAAAAACAGAATTTTACTGCTCAGTGGACCTAATGCTGGTGGCAAATCAATCTGTATGAAGACTGTAGGCCTCCTTCAGCTGATGTTGCAGACTGGCTACTTGGTTACAATGGAGGAAAACTCGGAGATGGGCATATTCGAAAGTATGTTTACTGATATCGGTGACCAGCAATCATTAGAAGATGATCTTAGTACATATAGTAGTCGACTACAGAATATGAAAAAGCTCTTAAAAGGAGCTACCGAAAAATCATTAGTCCTGATAGATGAGTTTGGTGCTGGTACAGATCCAAAATTGGGTGGCGCCATTGCTGAAGCGATTTTGAGAGAACTCAACTTCCGCAAGTCTTACGCTGTGATTACCACACATTATTCCAATTTGAAAATATTTGCTTTCAAGACCAAAGGGATCGTAAACGGAGCGATGCTTTTTGATAAAGAAAGTCTCAGTCCGAGCTATATAATGAAGATAGGTCGACCAGGTAGTTCATTCGCATACGAGATAGCCACCAAAGTGGGTTTAGACAATAAGATTCTAAAGTATGCAAAGTTTAAAACAGGAAAAAACGCAAAGGCAATAGAAGATCTGTTGATCGAACTACAAAGTGACAAAAAGCGACTAGAAGATCAACTGCAAGAAATGCGTGAGAGAGAGGAGAAATTGCAAAAGTTGATCAAGAACTATGAGTTGATGAGTAACGACCTTAATGTAAAGCGAAAACGCCTTAAGCTAGATACTAAACAACTCGCTCTACAAAAAGCACAAAGAGATAATCAAGAAATAGACAAACTCATAAAGGAATTAAAAAATGAGAAAAAGGACATAAAGAAAGTAAAGGAGATCAAGGAAAAGAAAGTAGCGGCTAGCAAAGACTTATCCAAGGAGGTCAAATCTTTGCAAAAGGAGGTCTACAGTGAAAATACAAAGGGCGGTGATAACATCAAAGTAGGCGACTTTGTAAAGCTCATCAGTGGAGGCTCGGCAGGCAAGGTAGAAAAGATATCAAAGGGCAAAGCCATCGTAATGATGGGCATCATGAAAATGACAGTAGACCTAGAAGAACTCATCCCTGCAAATGAACCCATCTCTATCAGAAATAAAAAATCAGTCAATACAGAATACGTAAAATCATCTGCCAAATTTGAAACCAAGTTGGATATCCGCGGCTTGCGCAGAGATGAAGCCATCAAAACGCTTGAAGCCTTTTTGGATAAGGCTATCATCAACAATGTTGATATTTGTGAAATAATACATGGTAAAGGCACTGGAGCACTCAAGAAGTCCGTTCTAAAAAAGATACGTGAGTATAGAGATGTCAAGGAATTTTTTCACCCTCCGCAAGAAGCCGGTGGAGATGGTGTTACCATTGTAAATTTTTAGAAAATGAATACAGCACTCAACAGCAGAATCCATGTAGCGAAGTCTAATTTGCTCGCTTACTGCATAACGACCTTTATTTTAATATCCTACTTTTTTTACCTGGATGAAGGAAACTTCAATTTTGCTTGGATGTCAGATCCTGCTCATTGGATTATTTTTTCATTTTACTTTATCGTATTCCTAGTTCTCCTTTTGCTAATTGATGCATTTACATTCAGTAAAGCAACAGGACCTTTCAAAGCAGTTGCAAGTATTTTGCTTTTTCTTGCCGCTTGTTTTTTGATCACCTATACCTTATTCTATAATCCTTAAGGATGAGCTTGTATATCCAGCCCAGGATGCCTGCCCCGCACATACCGCGGGGGGCGACAGCTTAAAGCGATGGATAAAACCCATCGTACATTGATACATAAATTAAAGTCCTGGAGGCCTGTTCCGTGCCTGCCACTGGGGACGGCAGTGACCATGTACGTATCTTTCCTGCATTAACTTAATAGATATGTTTGCTGTCGTTCTTCCAGAACTCACTAATAATTCTTTTATTTAATAGGGTTTCACCCTATCCTTTAAGCTGTGCTCCCTCCGGGAGCTTTGTAGATTCAGAGTTTGACTTGAAAGTATTTCAAGTTCTGGAAGGACGATAGCCTACAGCGATGGGTGAAACCCATCGTATATTGATACATAAATTGGAGTCCTGTAAGGAAGGCAGCGGCCAAGTCTCTATTTTTCCAACTATTTAAATTTCATTTCTATTTATGCCACAAGTATAAATATTTATATTTCCTCCTTTACCTAAGTAAATATGTTTGCCGTCGTTCTTCCAGAACTCACTAATATTTCTTTTTTTTAATAGGGTTTCACCCTATCATTTAAGCTGTGCTCCCTCCGGGAGCTTTGTAGATTCAGAGTTTGACTTGAAAGTGTTTCAAGTCCTGGAAGGACGATAGCCTATAGCGATGGGTGAAACCCATCGTATATTGATACATAAATTGGAGTCCTGTAAGGACGGCAGCGGCCAAGTCTCTATTTTTCTATCTTTTAAATTTCCATTTTAAATTATACCACAAGTAGAAATATTTATACTGCATATTTAAATATCTTGACAAATGGACTCCTAAGAACACCCCATCCAATTCTATCAAAATCCCCGCGTCAGAGATAGTAAGGGCTTGGTCACAACTTTTTCAGTCGGGACGGCAGCGACAGCGGACCCCTGCATAGCTCGATCCTGATGTAGCAAATATGGGAAAGGTTGGTGCACGGGCATTTGCGTAGTCAGGAGACGCCCAAAAAATCATTCAAATTATTATCACCATCTATATTGCCTACTTGGAATGTCCAGCAATCCATAAAATAACGATGCTCCGAAACAACAAATCAACAATTATAACTATCTTTGCGCTATGGATGAAAGGGTAATAATATTGGATTTTGGTTCGCAGTATACACAGCTTATTGCACGCAGAGTCAGAGAGTTAAATATCAGAAGTGAAGTATATCCGTATAATAAATATCCTATTGATCAGCAGGATAAGATCCAGGCTGTGATCCTTTCTGGAAGCCCATTTTCGGTGCTAGAGCCAGACGCTTTAGCGGTTGATTTAGAACCATTCTTAGGTAAAAAACCAGTGCTTGGTATTTGCTATGGGGCGCAGTATTTAGCCCATACCTTAGGTGGTCAAGTTAAACGATCAGAAAAAAGAGAATACGGAAAAGCGAATCTTGCGAGTTTCGCCGTGGCCGATGATCCATTTGTAAATGAGATCGAAACGGGATCACAAGTATGGATGTCTCATGGAGACACCATCTTCGATTTGCCAGAAACCTTCGAAGTATTGGCTAGTACCAAGGACGTTCATGTGGCTGCCTACAAAGCAAAAAGTGGAAGCTATGATGCGCCAGTTTATGGTATCCAGTTTCATCCAGAAGTGACGCATTCTATACATGGAAAGCAGATGCTCGAAAACTTCTTGATCAACATCGCTAACTGCAGTAGAAACTGGACAGCAGATTCATTTATAGAAAGTACCGTAGCAGATATCAAAGAGAAAGTGGGTGAGGATGAGGTGCTTATGGCACTTAGTGGAGGTGTAGATTCAACGGTAGCGGCGATATTATTACACAAGGCAATAGGAAAGCAATTGACCTGTTTTTTTGTGGATAACGGTCTGCTCCGAAAAAATGAATTTGAAGAAGTACTCGCTTCTTATCAAGATATGCAACTCAATATCCAAGGGGTTGATGCCAAGGAAGAATTTTATCAAGCCTTGTCTGGAGTTTCCGATCCAGAAGGAAAACGTAAAGCAATCGGTAAAACATTTATCGATGTTTTTGAGCGTGTATCCAAGGAAAATGCACAAGTGAAGTGGTTGGGCCAAGGGACCATCTATCCAGATGTGATAGAATCGATTAGCGTGTCTGGACCGGCAGTGACGATCAAGTCTCACCACAACGTTGGTGGTTTACCAGATTATATGCGATTAGAATTAGTCGAGCCATTGCGCATGCTTTTTAAAGATGAAGTTCGCGTAGTAGGTAGAGCATTGGGCATAAAAGCCAGTATCATAGATCGTCATCCATTTCCAGGTCCGGGCTTGGGGATTAGAATCTTAGGAGAGGTGACTCCAGAAAAAGTACGTATACTTCAAGAAGCAGATCATATATACATTGGCAAATTGAAAAGTAGTGGATACTATAATAATGTTTGGCAAGCAGGAACCGTTTTGTTACCAATACATTCAGTTGGTGTCATGGGAGATGAGCGTTCTTATGAGCAAGTTGTTGCGCTGCGAGCAGTGAATTCGAGTGATGGGATGACTGCAGAATGGAGCAAGATTCCATATGAATTGTTAGCCGAGATTTCAACGGATATTATCAATAATGTTAAAGGAATAAACAGAGTAGTTTATGATATCAGCACTAAACCACCTTCAACCATTGAATGGGAGTAAGCTTCTTTTTTGGGTTGTTTTTATTTGTGTTTTTTCTTCTTGCAAACCTGGCAAGCAGCTTATCGATAATTCGACAAGACCAAATACAAATGTTCCCGCTACGACCAAGGTGGATACGATCATATGGAAGGAAGATACAACTGCACCTCCACCGATCAAATCAGACGAAGTAGCATCTAATGATGTAGACGTAAATGATGGCAATTCATCTAATGAAGTGCCTACTTCTGAACAGAAAAACGAGTACAATATTTCAGTACTCTTTCCATTTTATTCCGGCTCCTATAATATTGAAAATGAAGGATCTAAGTTGAAATCCATGCGCGCTATACAGGTTTATGGCGGTATGCAGTTGGCTATGGAAAAATTAGAAAGAGAAGGTGTGAACCTCAATTTTAATGTGGCTGATACTAAGGGGGCTTCAGAGGTAACACAAAGATTATTGCAGCAGTCAAATGCATACAATGCAGACCTTATATTTGGTCCATTCAGAAGTGAAAATCTCAGACTAGGGGCGGAGACTGCTAAGCAATTGAAAACAGCATTTATTTCTCCGATGAATCCATCAAATAAGATTACAAAAGATAACCCATACTATGTGCAGGTGAAGCCTGGTTTGGATGCGCATCTACAGGCCATCACGGATCATGTGATAGCAGCAGATTATGCACCAGAGCAAGTTGTGATTGTTGCTCGAAATAAAGCTGGGGAAAAGCAACGTATACAGATGTTGCAAGACGCTTTAGCCAATAATCGTAAGGCCGCAGATGATGCTAAATTTAGAGAGTACCTTGTCAGTGATTATGGCAATGAGTTTGAGAATATGGATTTTACAAATTACTTTATCGAGGGAGGAAAGACCGTTTTTATAGTTCCTTCATGGTCGAGTGAATCCTTTATAAATAATGTGCTGCGCAAAATCAGATTGATGAAAGGCGAGAATGAAGTAGTGGTGTATGGTATGCCACAATGGAAAAAATTTGAACGAGTAAGTTATGATTATTATGATGCATTGGATGTGCACATCAGCAGTGATAACAGGCTCGATAAAAGTAAAACAAATATCCAAAATTTCGCCAAAGCGTACTTTTATAAATTTGGAGAAGCACCTAATGAAGATGCCTACTTAGGGTATGATATGACTTTGTATTTAGTGCGAATGCTGATCAAGCATGGCGACCAATTTCAAGCCAAACTGAGCAGTGAGCCTTTCACTGGTCTTGCTTCACAATTCAACTTTGAAACAGTTTATGATCTAGATAATGATGACCTAGAAACGGCTCCGATAAAGTATATTGAGAACAAGCATGTCAATATCTTACAGTTCAAAGATTTCATATTTCAGGTAGCAAAATAGATTAAAGGCGATCATTTGGCGCCCTTCCGAATGGCTAGGCTCCAAGCCGCCCATAATTCGGAATCGAGCTATCCACTTTACTACATAGCCCACATCTGCACGACTGCAGATATCTATCTTGTCTCAAAGAGCCAAGCTAGATAGTGCATTCGTAGCAGATCTAGTCTATTTCGTGCTCGTTCCTATCTCTGGTCGGAAAAGAAAGAAAACTACACAAATAGTTTACAAATCACTGATTTTAAGAACTTGATAGCTGACTACTTAGCTGACTGATTATCAGTAGAATATCGTATTGAGCAGAATGAAAATTGGATACTTGAAGGAATGTGCAAAAAAATGTCCTCAAACTATCATATGCCTTTATGATAATATGTATTTTTGCAGGCTATGAGATTGAAGAGCCTAAGAATTAAGGGATTTAAGAGTTTTGCCAATGACACGGTGATAAATTTTAATGAAAACGTCATTGGGATAGTAGGGCCAAATGGTTCTGGAAAATCTAATGTCATTGATGCCATCCGTTGGGTACTAGGGGAGCAAAAGAGTAAAGAGCTGAGGCTCGACAAGATGACCAGCGTAATCTTCAATGGTACCAAAAAGAAAAAATCTTCGGGTATAGCGGAAGTCGCATTGACCTTTGACAATACCAAAAATTTACTACCAACAGAATATAATACAGTTACCATCACCCGTACTTTGTACAAGTCTGGAGAAAGTGAGTACAGACTGAATGATGTAAAGTGTAGACTCAAGGATATTTCATCTCTATTTTTAGATACTGGTATTGGGTCCAACTCATATGCTATCATCGAATTGAAAATGGTGGATAGTATCTTGATGGATACGAATAATGCTCGTCGCAAAATGTTTGAGCAAGCGTCGGGAATTTCAAAATACAAAAAACGTAAGCACGAGACACTCAATAAGCTTGACAGTACAAAAGCGGATTTGGATAGAGTAGATGACTTACTTTTTGAAATAGAAGGAAATTTAAAAACACTCGAAAAGCAAGCTAAGCGAACGGAGAAGTTTTTTGCGCTAAAAGAGAAGTACAAAAATGAAAGCATCATTCTCGCTAAGCACAAGTTGAGTTCTTTTGAATCTAGGCTAAGTGATTTTGGGGATAAAATTTTGACCGAAGAAACTAAGGTCACTGAGATCACTGCTCAAAAAGCAGCCCTTGAAAGCGAACTTCAAAATATCAAAACGGAGATTCTTGAAAGCGAACAACTGCTTTCAGGCAAGCAACAAGAGTTCAATGAACTAGTCAAATCAACAGATGAAAAAGAGAACAATCTAAAGATCATAGAGCAAAAGCTCCAATACCTTAGAAACGATAAGGAAAAGCTCGAGCATCGCGTGCAAAGTGCCAATACTAAGATTTCAGAATTCAAATCTAGGGCTGAAGACTATAAACGTCAATTAGCAGAAGTAGAAACAGAAAAGAAGCAGCTGCAGGATGTTTACCAATCTGAGCAGGAAAAGCTTGACAAGATCAAGAACAACCACGATGAGGTCAAAAAGGAATTGGATGTCATCTTAGCAAAGCAAAAGGTCTTTCAAGAGAAAATCATAGGCTTCGAAAAAGATAAGGCCATCTTGATCAGTCAGACCAATCAGTTGACTGAAGAGAAGAATAAGCTAGAGCAACAAACCTCTTCAGCACAAAATAGAATAACAGAATTCAGAAACGAACTAGAAGCTATAGAGGCAGAGTTTAAGGATAAGTCTTCTAGTCTGAGTGAGATAGAACAAAAGTTTATAGCCCTTTCCGAGAAGAAAACTTCACGTGAAGGCGAAAAAGAGTTGCTTACCAATAAATTAAGCGTGCTAAACAGATCTTTAGACGCTAAGCAAAATGAGTATAAGCTGATCAAAGGATTGGTAGAGAAGATGGATGGTTTTGCAGATTCTGTAAAGTTTCTATCTAGCAAGAGCAATTGGAAAGTAGGCGCACCTTTACTAACTGATTTGATTTACTGCCAAGATGAATACAAGGTAGCGATTGAGAATTATCTAGATCGATATTTACAGTATTTCGTAGTGGACAGTTTCGAAGACGCCGCAGATGCAGTTAAACTTTTGGGCAAATCACAAAAGGGTAGAGCCAACTTTTTTATTCTCGATTCTTTAGCACAAAATAAAAATGCTGTTACAAAAAGTGATCTAGGAAAGTCTGCTCTAGACTTGATAGAGTACGATGCGAAGTATAAAAACCTCTTTGAGTATCTATTAGGCAATGCATTTATTACAGATGCTGAAGTTCCAGGTCTAAGATCTGATTTGACAAATGGGCAAGTACTACTTAGTGCAAAAGGAAACTATACTCAAGAAAAATTCAGCTTATCAGGAGGGTCTTTGGGACTTTTTGAAGGTAAGCGTATGGGTAGAAAGATGAACCTTGAAAAGCTTCAAGTTCAAATTTCTGAGTTAGAGTCTCAAAAGAAAGAATTGGATAAAGCCAATGCAGTAAACAATGAATCTCTTGCATCTATCAATGCAGAATTGAATGAGATAAATTCTGAAGAAGTTAAGGCTGAGATCAATAAGATTCAACAACAACGTATGTCTTTCAATTTGAAGATCGAGACTGAGGAAAATCAGATCTTAGGATTCACAAATCGAATGAATGAGATAGACGCCAATAATTTGCAAAACAATTCTTCGATCCAATCGATCTTGGGATCTATCACGCAGAATGAACTAGAGTTGAACAATTTCACCTCTAATGTTTCTGGACAAGATGTGAAGTTTTCAAATATCAGCGAACAATTAAGTACCCTATCTGCAAACGTAAACGAGAAGCAAATTGCTTTGATGCGTTGCGAGAATAAAGTAGAATTGATCGAAAGAGAATTGAAATTCTGTGAAGATGGTCTGGTAGAAAGTCAAGATTTGATCAATAACTCTGATTCTACCATCAAGGAAACTATGGATCAGATTGCAGCTGGAGAGAAGAATATCGAGGAGATCAAAGAAGAATTAGTAGGCTTTTATGCAACCAAAAAAGAACGCTCTGAAAACCTTTCGGATGTAGAAAAGAACTACTTCGGTAAGCGTAATACGATTACGGATAAAGAGAATGCACTCAGAAAATATGACTCTGCTTTCAATCAAGCCAATGCACTTCTAAGCAATTTGAAGGAAGGGAAGTTGAATGTGAAGTTGGAGCTGACTTCAATCACAGAACGCTTAAAAGCAGAATTCAATATAGACGCTAATGATCTTGCTAATCATCAGGTAGAAGAGTCAGAAAAAGAGAAGACAATTGATGAGGTGGCTCTCGGTACGGCTTTAGATAAGCTAAAAAATAGAATCCACAACTTCGGCGAGATTAATCCAATGGCATTGACAGCTTTCGATGAAATGAAGGAGCGTTATGATACAATCAATGAACAAAGAACGGATATCTTAACCGCGAGAGACAGTCTATTAGAGACGATTGCAGAGATTGAGCAATCCGCTTCAGAACAGTTTATGGCTGCCTTCACGGAAGTACGTAGCAACTTTAAAAACGTATTTAGAAGCTTGTTTACGGCGGATGATGATTGTGATTTGATATTGGAAGACGAAGAGAATCCATTAGAATCTAAGATTAAAATTATCGCTAAACCTAAAGGGAAGAGGCCGCAGGCAATTTCTCAATTATCAGGTGGAGAGAAGACCTTGACTGCGACAGCATTGTTATTCTCTTTATATCTGTTGAAGCCAGCACCATTCTGTATTTTTGATGAGGTAGATGCTCCATTGGATGATGCCAACATCGAGAAGTTCAACAGAATTATCCGAAAGTTCTCAGGCGATTCTCAGTTTATTATCGTTACCCACAATAAGCAAACAATGGCCGCTGTAGATGTGATCTACGGGGTGTACATGCAAGAGCAAGGAGTCAGTGCAGTTAGCCCAGTTGACTTTAGAACGCTAGAGAATAGTTCTGTTTTTGAAGTAGCCGCTACTTAATTTTTACTGAGCTAATTTCTTTTGAAAAGGATCGTCCTCTGATCCCGTACGTTGCGACGCATTAGGGTAGAGTAGTTGGTCTATTTTTTCTAGGAGCCATTCTTTGGAAGCGATTTGATTAGAGTTTGAAACTTCTGATCGAAGTTTTAATAAATCAATCTTTTTAAAATTTTTGAATCGTAATAATTTTTTGGTAGCCTTTAAAAAATTTTGATAATACTTTTTCCTGCTATTTCCTAAAGATTTTAGACGATTTAGGTAAACAGTAAATGAATCAATAAATGATTTAAGGACCTCTAGTTCACCTAATTCATAATATGTAATAAGTGTAAAATGCCTTGAATTTAGGCTATAGGTAAAATCTTCATAATCAACTTGTAACAATAGTGGAAGTACTTTGTCAAATTCTTTTTGATAAAAGTAAAGTTGAGCAGTATTAAAGGTAATTGCATTTTCCCTATATCGTTCAGAGACCTTATGCTTATAACTAGCGATAAAGTTTTCTACCCAGTCAAATTTATTTAATTTTAAACCTGCTGAGACTATATTTTTAAATTTCCATGGGGATAATTCAT
Organism: uncultured Saprospiraceae bacterium; assembly: GCA_938022165.1. Lineage (GTDB taxonomy): Bacteria > Bacteroidota > Bacteroidia > Chitinophagales > Saprospiraceae > JALZVN01. Next base: position 13,840 of record CALIEI010000144.1, read on the forward strand.
TTTCAGCTATAATATTTTTTTCTAATAGAGTTTCATTTAGATGAATAAATTCATTTAAAAAACCATCTACACCCTTATTGATTTTCTTTATACAGTAATTTATTGCAGAAGTGTAAATTTCTCTTGCTTCTTCAACTGGAAAAATGTCAATATGGGTGTTTAGCAGTTCTTTGAATTTGTAATAGTCTTCATCATTATCTTGAGTTAGCGTTAAATATTGATGATAATAAATTGAAACTAGTGGTACATCATTGTATTTATACTTTTCCAAGTGATTTACAATTTCCTCTTTGAAAAGAATTCCATAGTCCATGGAGATTACATTTTCTCTGATAATAGTCTCACAAAGCCATCTCATCTTTTCTGCTAGGTAGAAATAATCTAAAAAAGTAATTATCTGAAAAACGTTACTTTTTGATGTTCGGTCTAAGTCGTAGTTGGTCATTTCATAAATGCTTTTTTCTCTTTGATACTGATAGAGAAAATATTGAGACTCCTTATAAACAGACTGATTGCTTATCCGAATTGCATTTGTTTGTGAAGTTTTATATAATTTTTTAAGCTTCTTTTGACCAGCGGATTGTAGTAGGTAATTAGCTTTAAGCAAATAGTTTTTTTCAAATATTTCTTGAGACAAAAATTGTTCAACCAATTTCAATAAATCAGATGAAATTTTACGAAGCTTCAAGGATTCAAATTCCTTTCCTTGTGAAATAGAGTTCCATAATTCATCTTTTGTAAATTCTAACCCAACACTAAATTTGGTAATGATGAAAGAATACAATCCTGTTATTTCTTCATTAGAGTTGAAATACGGCGAGTTGACAAATTTTGAGAGCCTATTTAGTTCTACTTTACTAAACGAATCAATAATAGAAAGAAGCTTATTGTTACTTGGATTGATCAAAATTTCATATATTAGCATCAAAGCAAAACGTTACCAGGAAAAATCAATTTATTTTTTCTACTTGAAAGTAATATTTATCTTACAATTCTCATAACTGGGATACGCATTGAATAGCTTAATTTATTGTTATTCAATAAGATAGTTGTTATACTTTTTGTAAAAACAATAAAAAAATATCTTATTCTGGTCGTTTTTTGTTCAAAATTGTGATTTTGGAATAGTACAAATTACAAGTATAATCCTATCACTAAATGAATAATATCGATACCATGAGATTATCACAAGTATACGGATACCTGTTTGTTGCTCTTCTGAGCATGGGTATTACTTTTGATGTATCCGCTCAAACAGTTCCAACTTATCAAACGATAGCTGACAGCTCACTAACATTTCCTATTGTTACATCTTTTGGGGGCTCACCCTCAGCATTTGCTAAGAATGGTACCGTAGCTAAGAATGCTTTAGGGGGGACAAAATATGAATTCACTTATTTGAATAATCCTGGGTTTATTGGAATTGATACGGTTCAATTCAACATATTCATCGCGCCTGGAAACATCATTCACGAAATCGCCTATGTAGATGTTGTTCCATCTATCATCAACGCTAATAGTGACTTTACCACTACAGCTGTGGGGCAAGCTGCAGAAGTGAATGTACTTGCCAATGACTACTCTAGTATGAATGTTTTAAATCTTACTAGTATCCCAGTGGTCACCAATGGTTTTGCTTTTATTCTGCCTGATAGCAGTATATACTTTCAACCTGATCCCGGGTTTATGGGTTATGGTTCCCTGAATTATGTGGTTTGTGATTCTATCGATAATTGCGCTACAGGGACTTTAACTATTTCCGTAAACGATGGTTCTGGGCCAACGGCAAATGATAGTATTTATGTAAGTACAATTCAAGATAATCCAGTTTCCATTCCCTTGCTCTATGAAGGATATGAAATGGTTACTTCACCAACAAACGGTTCGGCCGTAATTGAAACAGGAGGTGTTACTACTTATAGTCCGAACGCTGGATTTATTGGTTCAGATCAATATCTAATTAAAATATTGATAAACGGAAACTACATCTACAGAGACATTTTTGTAGATGTATTACCTCAGGTAAATACGAATACGGTTGCTTTTGATGACTTTGGGTACACTCCGATAAATACGGACATTGAAATAAATGTAACCAATAACGATATTGGAAATTTCAATATCAATACCTTCACGCAACCTCAGTTTGGTGAAGGGACGGTGACTAAGATCAATGGAGATGTGCTTAAATTTTCTCCGACTCCTGGTTTTACTGGGCCAGCAGAATTTACTTACAAAGTGAAAAATGCCGCAGGTTTTAGTGAGATAGCTACCGTTATAATAGTTGTTGATGACCAAGAGCCACAGGATGAACCATTCGAATTATATACGAATAAGAATACACCTCTTATTTTATATTACAATGTTCCACTCGGATATACAGCCTTTACTGTAGAGAATAATCCGAATCATGGATTTCTGGAATATCTTGAAGTAGATACAACCGTAATAATTGGTTCTCAATCTATCGACGTATCTAATGTTATGCTTTATCACCCTGATATTGATTTTATTGGTGATGATGAATTTGAAATTAACTATTGTGTAACTGTAAATAACACTTGCTATTTAACAAAGATTATTGTTCATGTTCTAGATGTAGGTTCGGAATTATGTGCTGCAGAAGATTGTGTATGGCCTGGAGATAGTAACAATGATGGAATCGCCAATATGTTTGATCTCTTACAATTAGGGAGAACCATTGGAGAGTTTGGACTAGCAAGAACAAACCCAACTGTAGACTGGTATGGTCAGTTTTCATCTGAGTGGGGGAAATCAAGTTTTGGATCTAATCTCGATTTTAAATATTCAGATACGGATGGTAATGGTGAAGTAAATGAAGATGATCTTAATGGTCTTGATAATCATTATAACTTAACCCATGCAGTTCATCCTGAAATCAACCCTTATGAAAAATCCTATCCTATAACCTTAGTAGAAACTAGTTCAGGTCCCTACAGTGAAGGCGATTTAGTTACTTTTGATATAGAGCTTGGTCAAGTTGGCGCTGAAGCGATCAACATGTATGGATTTTCCTACTCATTTGCTTATAATTCTACTTTTATTCAGCCTGAATCAATCGAAGTGGATTTTGAAGAAAATTCATGGATCTATACCAATAACAATTCACCGGTTCTGACACTGATAAAGAATTTAGAGCTTCAAGAAAGAGTAGATATAGGCCTTACTAGGACGAATGGATATTCTGTTTCTGGTCGTGGAAAAGTAGCAACTGTTAGCTTTATTATTGATGATGATATCATTCCACAACTCAACTCTCGTTATATTCCTGTTGAGATTGAATTGAAAGATATAATTAGCCAAGACGATAATGGCTTTTACTTCTCCTTGCCAAATTTCACTACGGAGATTTTGTTAGATACTGGCGGATTTGATGAGCCTACCGTTGAAGAAGATTTAATAGTTTATCCAAATCCAACAAATGAATTTTTAAGCATTCATTTGAATGGCCAAGATTTAATTACTGAGGTCTCTATATTATCTATCTCTGGTCAAGAGATGTTCCACCTTGATAATTTGCAATGGGAGAAAGCGCAGCTAAGCGTTAATGGTTATGCTGATGGGATGTATATCTTGAGTGCTAAGATTAGTGATGGCACTGTGATCAACAAGAAATTTAGTGTAGTAAAGAACTAGATTAGAATTTGATTCTATTCTAAAAAGAGCGGTCTTGATGCATCAAGACCGCTCTTTTTATTTATAGTTAAGCGTCTAGATTTAAGATGTGCTATTTCATAGCAGAGAAAAAGTCCTTTACCTCGGTAGCTTCTTCCGGCTTTATTCTACCACTCAAAATTAATCTGATCTCTCTTCTTCTTGAAGCGCCATCGAATAGATCTTGTTCTTCTTGTGACAAGGGAAGTAGTTCAGGAACTTTAACGGGTTTCTTCTTATTATCATCTAAAGCAACAAAAGTGAAGTAAGCGTGATTACTTCTACGACTATTAGCACCTTTGATGTTTTCAGCAAAAACTTCAACATAGATTTCTACGGAGGTATTAAAAGCTCTGGTCACATTGGCTTTTAAAGTGATGACGTCACCGACGAAGATGGGTTTGTTAAAAGAAACATGATCTACGCTAGCCGTCACTACGTGCGCTTCGCAATGTTTTCCTGCACAGATTCCACCAGCAACATCCATCCAACGCATAAGATTGCCACCCATAAGGTTGCCGATTGGATTCGTATCATTGGGCATGATCATCTCTGTCATGACGGTAAATGAATCACTTGTCTTTTTTGCTCTCATTATTTGATCATTACACCCATCTTTTCAATATATGGGATCGTGGTGAAATTCATTTTATCTATACTTCCATTGACGAAAACATATTTCTTATCATACATATAGCCTTCGTATTGAAAACTAACCCAATACTCGTTGGCTAGTTCGAACACATCAGCCTGAATGGGTTCTATCAACGTAGCTGAATTCGCTTGAATTTCCTCAAAAAAGTGTCGGAGTACTGAAGTTTTCTTTTCTTCTCCTTCGACTTCTCCATAGCCTCTGGAATTGATCAAAACCCCCTTTAAGACTTCAGGCTTCATGTTCACTATGAAGACATTCCACAAGGACTCATCTACCTCTCCGGACTCATCCTCACGAGGAAGAATAGCTATAGCCACATCTTCGACCTTTTTTATAGGGATATCTTTTTTCATTACTAAAAAATTAAACGTATTTATATTCAAAAAGTGCGGCAAAATGCTGCTTTATTTTCAATTTGACTTCATTCAAATCTACTTTTTTGCCTAATTCTTTTTCCAAAGAAGTAACCGTTTTATCCTGCGAATCAATCCCGCATGGAATGATGTTTTTGAAGTGGGATAAATCGGAATTGATATTGAAAGCTAAGCCATGTAAAGTGACCCATCGACTTAGGTGTACACCAATGGCACATATCTTTCGATCAGGCCCTGAGTTGCTTTCTATCCAAACACCGGTAAATCCGTCTTTTCTAGTTGCTTCAACCTCGTATTCTGCCAATACTCTGATGACCACCTCTTCCAAAAATCGAACATATTTATGAATATCTCTGAAAAAGTATTCTAAATCAAAAATAGGGTAGACTACTATTTGACCTGGTCCATGATAGGTAATGTCACCCCCTCTATTGATTTTGAAAAATTCAAAACCCGATTTTGACAATTGTGACTCATCAAGGAGCAAGTTTTGCATATCTCCACTCTTGCCTAAAGTATATACTGGAGAGTGCTCGCAGGTCAATAAATAATGAAATGGGGCGAAGTCCATGTCTTCGCCTTTGGCTCTCTTTCTGGCTATCAATTTTTTGTTGAGCACCATCTGATAGTCCCATACTTTCTGGTAAGAAACTAATCCCAGATCTTGATGCAATACGCTGTTAATCATATATAAACAATAATGTTAAGTACAGATGACTTGAAAATTGAGGTCGATGTAAATCTATCATAATTAAGACAACTCACAAGCAACCCATGTTTTAAAATTTACATCTTTATAATAGTAAATATTAGTACTAATATTTATACATTTGCGATTGAGGGCGATAATCTCCTTAATAAGTGACATTTACGCCACTATTATCGTCATAAGATTACCTATTTATTTAAAAATTTAAAACTATTCATTTTTATGAAAAATCAGCTAAACCAATTGAAGCTTGTTCTTAGCTTCGTTTTCTGTTTATCTTTGGTTTTTGTTAATGCACAAATTGACGGTATCCCTTTTGGAGATTTACCTCCAACAAGCGAGTATGGTAAGTGCTACGCTAAGTGTAAGATTCCAGATGTTTACGAAACTGTGTCTGTACAAAAATTAAAGAAAGAAGCTAGTACTAAGCTTACAAAAGTACCTGCAGTTTATGAAACTGTGACTGAAACTGTATTAGCTAAAGAAGCTTCTACAAAGTACAAAACTGTTCCTGCTACTTTTAGAACTGCTACTGAGCAGGTAATGGTAGAACCTGAAAAAAGAACTTTAAGAACTATACCTGCAAAGTATAGAACTGATTCTAAGCAAGTTCTTGTATCTCCAGCAAGAGGTCAGTGGGTAAGAAAGAAGAAGTCTCCAAACTGTTTCTCTTCTAATCCTGATGATTGTTATGTAGCTTGCTACGAAGAAGTACCAGCTGTTTACAGAACTGAGACTTTCCAAGTTTTAGTTTCTCCTGCATCTACTACTGAAGATGTAAAGCCAGCTGTTTTCAAAACAGTTAGCCGTCAAGTAATCGATCAGCCAGCTAGAGTTGAAGAAATTCCTGTAGAAGCTCAGTACAAGACAATCACTAAGAAAGTTCTTGTTTCTCCTGAATCTACTAGAGAAGAAGTTATTCCTGCTGAATATACTAGCGTTAATGAAAAGAGATTGGTTTCTGAAGGTGGTTTTACTATCTGGACTGAAATCCTTTGTGCTGAAAGAACAACTAACTCTAAGGTTATGGCTGTTCAGAAGGCATTAAACGCTGCTGGTTACAATGCTGGTACTGCTGATGGTGTTATGGGTATCAATACTCAAAATGCTTTACAACAGTTCCAAAATGACAAAGGTTTACCAGTAGGTAACCTTAACCTTGAGACGCTTAAGGCTCTTGGTGTAAGCGCAAATTAATTGTACTCAATTGAGCTAAATGCCCAATTGACGATATAAAACTTAACATAAAGACTTATCATCTCGTATGGATGATAAGTCTTTATTGTTTTATAATGGTTCGGTAATAAATTTTAAATCGCTGATGACCCGTAGGTTAAGCTAATGACCTTAGCTTTATGAAGTCGTAGATAGTTGATCACTTACATGTCTTTGATTTATAGTTTTACATAAATTACCAAACCATTCGTATTAATAAGAATATGAAATTTACTGAATTTAAGTTTTCTCAAGAATTAAACGACGCCTTGGACTCCATGGGCTTTGAAGAAGCAACTCCCGTCCAACAGGAAGCTATTCCAATAATTCTAGACAACCATGACCTGATTGCCTGTGCACAAACAGGTACGGGTAAGACAGGTGCCTTTTTATTGCCTGTGCTACAAAAGATATGGGAAAGTGATGATAGAGATTCAGTAAATGCCCTCGTTATTGTTCCAACCAGAGAATTAGCTATTCAAATTGACCAACAAGTAGAAGCCATGTCTTACTTTCTTGGGATTAGCTCTATTGCCGTTTATGGTGGTGGCGATAAGAATGATTGGGATAAGCAACAAAAAGCACTTTCAACAGGAGCAGATATTGTAATTGCTACGCCTGGAAGATTGATAGCACATATGCAATTGGGATATGTGAAAATGAAAAAGGTGAAACAGTTGATTCTCGATGAAGCGGATCGAATGTTGGACATGGGTTTTCTTGGTGACATCATGAGCATCATCAAAAATATCTCTGAGTCTAGACAGAATTTATTGTTCTCAGCTACTATGCCGAAGAATATCAGAGATCTGTCTTCCAAAATATTAGTTAACCCTAAATCCATTAGTCTTTCTATTTCTAAACCTGCAGCTGGTGTGCTACAAGGCGCATACCTCATCAATGATGAAGATAAGAGCAAACTAATCGTTGAACTTCTTAAGGATAAAAAGGATAAGTACCAATCTGTAATAGTCTTTTCATCAACCAAGAAGAATGTAAGCAATATTGTAAATGCGCTTAAGAAGGCCCGTGTTGAAGCAGAAGGTATTTCTTCTGACCTAGATCAGAAAGAAAGAGAAAGAGTGCTCTTAAGTTTTAGAAATAGAAGAACACAGATTATTGTGGCTACCGATATACTCTCTAGAGGTATTGATATTTCTGATATTAATTTGGTGATCAATTTTGATGTACCAAATGATGCCGAGGATTATGTACACCGTATAGGTAGAACGGCTAGAGCAAACACAACTGGTGTAGCACTTACACTGATCAATCGCTATGATATCAAGAAATTTAAGGATATCGAAGCTATGATTGAAGATACCGTTCAGAAAATTCCATTACCTGAGGGCTATCCAGCTGGACCAGATTACAGCAAGTCTTACGGCAAACCACCTAGAGGTGGCGGAAGAAATGGCGGAGGCCGTCGTAATGGACCTAATAAAAAGCGTAACTTTAAAGGTAAAGGTGGTTATAAAAAAAGCGGGTACAAAAAGTCATAGACTGACTAAATTAGCTTCCGATTAGTTTACCTTTTCTAATCCAATCTCAATTCCCTTTTCAAGCATAAATGCATAGGCTGCATCATATTCATTTGGAATTTTTCCATCGAGTATAGCGTCTTTAATGGCCATCTTGATCGTTCCTACTTCTCTACTTGGTGGAATATTGAATGTGCTCATGATTTGCTCTCCCGATATGGGTGGTTGCCAATTTCGGATATGATCTTTCTCCTCGACTTCTATCATTTTTTGCTGAACGATCTCATAGTTCTCCAGGTACCTTTTCACCTTTTTAGGATTCTTAGAAGTAATGTCGGCCTTGCAGAGCATCATCAAAGATTCGAGATCGTCGCCAGCCTCGAATAGCAATTTTCGAATAGCGGAATCAGTAATATTCTCTTTAGTCAAACTGATCGGTCTAAGATGTAGCTTTACTAGTTTCTGTACAAACTTCATTTTTGAATCCAATGGCAATTTTAACCTTCTAAAGATTCTAGGGACAAGGGCAGCCCCAAGACCATCATGCCCGTGAAAAGTCCAGCCAATTTCTGGTTCGAATCGCTTAGTAGGTGGCTTAGCTATATCGTGCATAATAGCCGCCCATCTTAAATATAGATCATCCGTATGTACTGAGATATTATCGAGTACTTCTAAAGTATGGTAGAAGTTATCCTTATGTCCTTTTCCCTCTCTAATCTCAACCCCTTGTAACTTGACCATCTCTGGAAAAAACATCTTGAGTAGACCAGAATCGAAAAGTAATTTGAAGCCCGTAGAAGGTGGATTAGAAAGCACGATCTTATTAAGTTCAGTGATGATCCGCTCCATAGAAATGATCTTTAGCCTAGGGCTAAATCTTTTAATGGCTTCAAAAGTATTGGGATCAATTTCGAATTTCAATTGAGTGGCAAAGCGTATAGCACGCATCATTCTTAAAGGATCATCAGAGAATGTTTTACCCGGTTCTAAAGGCGTAATGATCTTACGTTCTGCAAGATGTTGGATACCATTAAATGGATCAATGAGTTCACCAAAGTTTTCTTCATTGAGACTTACCGCTAATGCATTTATAGTGAAATCTCTACGTAGTTGATCATCTCTCAAACTGCCTTCTTCGACACTTGGCTTGCGGCTATCATGACGATATGATTCTTTGCGCGCCCCGACAAATTCTATTTCAAGATCTTTGTGCTTCAGCATAGCGGTACCAAAACGTTTAAAAACACTTAGTCTTGGTCTTGGATGCAATTGATGAGAGACAGCAGTCGCTAGATCAATTCCCGATCCGACACATACGATGTCAAGATCCTTGCTATTTCGATTCAACAATCTATCTCTTACATATCCTCCTACAGCGTATACAGGGAAACCAAGCGATTTTCCTACTTCACCTATAAGGGTAAGCACATCACGTTCATCGTCTTCAATCTTAAATATCAATGCTGTTAAACTTGAACTTCACAATAAGTTTCTTCGATCTCCGAAAGAATCTGAAAGATAGTATCTAGATTGTTTTCTTGTACCAATCTTGATCTATAATATTTAATATTTCTTAGACCTCTAAAGTAGTTAGTATAATGCCGACGCATTTCTAAGATCCCCAATACTTCACCTTTCCATTCTACAGAATGATTGATGTGCTGACGAACTGCTTTTAATTTTTCTTTTAATCCAGGCTCAGGCAAATGCTCGCCCGTTTTAAAATAATGTTTGATCTGATTGAAAATCCAAGGATTGCCTATACTAGCTCGACCTATCATGATACCATCCACACCATATCTTTCTCTATACTCCTTTGCTTTTTCAGGAGAATTTATATCACCGTTACCGAAGATTGGGATGTGTATACGTGGGTTCTCTTTGATTTTGCCGATGAGCGTCCAATCCGCTTCTCCCTTGTACATTTGCTGCCTTGTTCTACCATGTATAGAAAGTGCTTTGATTCCTGTATCCTGCAGGCGTTCAGCGACTTCGTCTATTTTGATGCTATTTGCATCCCATCCAAGCCTAGTTTTTACAGTTACTGGCAGATTAGTAGATTTAACTACAGCTTTGGTAAGCTCTACCATTTTTGGAATATCTTTGAGTATGCCAGCACCAGCGCACTTATTCACCACTTTCTTAACCGGACAGCCATAATTGATATCTAAAACCTCAGGCTTAGCTTCTTCAACAATTTCCGCAGCCCTCATCATGCTATCCAAATTTGCACCGAATATCTGTATTCCGACAGGGCGTTCTTCTGGGTAGATATCTAGTTTTTGGACACTCTTTCTGGCATCTCTGATAAGACCTTCCACAGAGATAAACTCGGTGTACATCATATCTGCTCCATATTCCTTGCATATAGCACGAAAAGGCGGATCACTAACATCCTCCATAGGTGCCAAAAGCAATGGAAATTCTCCTAATTCTAAGTTTCCTATTTTAACCATAATCTAGATCTAGACACAAATTTCACATAGTATTTTGGTTTACGCAATTATTCGCCATGAATTCTTCCAAAAACCTACTAATAGTCCAGATATATATATAAAATCTCTAATCTTTCAGGGCTAATAGCCGTATTAAAATGATTAATATTTTATTTTTACGGGTTTAAAATTCAAAACCAAGGCCTTTCTTAGGCTAAAAAAAGCGAGACATTATGTTTGATAGTTTTTTGGGGCATAGTCCAAAGTGGTATAAGTACACAATGATTGGATTCCTTATTTTTAATGTCTTTTCCTTTTTTGTTTTAGGCAAGACCATTACTGCTTGGATATTCATATTGGAGTTTATATTCACCCTAGCTATGGCGCTCAAGTGCTATCCGCTCCAATCAGGTGGTCTATTAGCCATTCAAGTGTTATTTCTTGGTTTGACGCATCCAATGTATAAGTTGGATGAGTTTCATAATGTTGTGAAAGATGCAGCAGGAAATGGTATTAAAGGTGGGGTCATTCTTGAAATTGAACATAATTTAGAAGTTATTTTACTTCTAGTATTTATGGTAGCTGGGATCTATTTCATGAAGCCTTTATTGATGTTTATCTTCAGCAAGGTATTCACCAAGGTACGCTCTAAAGTTGTACTGTCTTTACTCTTTGCATTTTTAGCTGCTGCGCTATCCGCCTTTTTAGATGCCTTAACGGTTACGGCTGTGTTGATAAGCGTATCTGTTGGGTTTTACGGGGTTTATCATAAGATACACTCCAGTCATAAGGATTACGATAATGATGGTATTGAAGATCGAAAAGATCTGTCTGGAGATACCTTAGAGCAATTTAGGTCATTCCTTAGGAGCTTAGTGATGCATGGTGTAGTTGGTACTGCACTCGGAGGGGTATGTACTTTGGTAGGAGAGCCCCAAAATTTATTGATAGGAGAGCGTATGGGCTGGGATTTTGTTGAATTCTTTCTGCAAATGGCAAACATCACTATCCCAGTTTTAATTTGTGGCTTGATTACGACTGTGGTTTTAGAGCTAACTGGTTGGTTTGAATTCGGCGGAAAATTGCCAGAGCAAGTGCGCGTCATTATAGAAAACTATACTAAAGAAGAAGATGATAAGCGCACAAAGAAGCAAAAAAATGATTTAATTATTCAAGGCGTTGCTGCAGTCTTTTTGATTATAGGATTAGCAATGCATTTAGCACCTGTAGGACTTATAGGTTTAGGAATTATTATTTTCCAAACTGCTTTTATGGGTATTACCGAAGAGCATCACTTAGGCAAAGCTTTTGAAGAAGCGCTACCTTTTACTGGATTACTTGCGGTGTTTTTTGTTATAGTGGCTATGATTCATGACAATCATTTGTTTTCACCAATTATCGATCACTTGTTGACCTTGTCACCGGATCAACAACCTGGCATGTTCTACATCGCCAATGGTGTTTTATCCATGATTAGCGATAATGTATTTGTTGCTACGGTTTATATAGGAGAAGTACAAGAAGCATTTACCGCAGGAAAAATCGACCGTGAGCAATTTGAAAATTTGGCCATCGCGATTAATACAGGAACAAATTTACCAAGTGTTGCGACACCAAATGGCCAAGCAGCATTCTTGTTTTTGCTAACGTCATCATTAGCTCCTTTAATCAACTTGTCCTATTTCAAAATGATGAAGATGGCATTCCCTTATACTATTGTGCTAGGGATTGTAGGATACCTAGGCGTAACGTATATGCTCTAGTATTTTAAAAATATTAATTTGGGCGTACCCTTAAAACAAAAAAGCCAAGCGAAAAAACTCGCTTGGCTTTTTTGTTTTAAGGTCGCGCTATTCGTGACTCCGCTTCGCTACGGCCCTCTCGACTCCGCTCTGCTTCGTCGAGCAGAGACGGTCTGCTCCTCAAGGTCGCATCACTACTATCGCTTACGCAAAGGGGGTTATTTGTTTAATTGGTGATTCGTTAATTTGTTAATCTGTCAATTCGTTGATTGGTTAATTCGTTAATTTGTTGATGTGTCAATTTGTTAATTCGTTAATTTACAAATTTGCTAATCTAAGCCATAAAATATCTGTCCAACTTACAAATGTTGGGCGCAAATCAATTGACCTTTTAAGGTTTATTTATTTCGTCCAACTTCTATGAGCTGGGCAGGCACATTGAGGCTTACTAAAAAGGGACTATTCGAATTGTTAGTTCATCTTTTAAATTGTAAAAGTAAAGATTTGAGCCCCAAAGTGGGCGGACTAAACTAGCTTAGGGCCTAGCCCTAAGTCTAGACAAAACGAGAGAATATAAGCCCCAAAGCGGCATGCGCATCAATCTAACAAAAACATATATAAATAATATGTAATATAAAAAGAGCTGAATAGCTTTGTGATGACTTCACCCATCACTAACTAAACAGCTCAAAAATGTTATCTTCAATAATTACAAAATACCTTAAAGG
>CALIEI010000145.1 GCA_938022165.1 uncultured Saprospiraceae bacterium
ACTAGTTATTGTAGTCACCGAAGACTGTGATGCAGGAGGATCAGCTGAGCTTATGATTTCTGGTGGTACAGCTCCTTTCACTTATGATTGGTCAGATATCGCAGGATTAGATGATGAAATGAATAGAACTGGTTTGCTAGCTGATACCTTAGTACTTACGGTAACGGATGCGAATGGCTGCTTAGTCCGAGAAGATCAAGTCATTATTCCTGAATGTATGAATGTAGATTGTGAATTTTTCAATGGTCTAGACAGCTTAGAGGTCTTAGCCACATCTTGTGAAGGTTTACAAGAATTGTGCTTTGATCAGCTCTTATTAGAAGATCTAAATGTATTTCAAATATTTGTGGACGATTCTTTATATACAAATCAGGTAGATGTTTGTAATGTCGTACCTGATGAGAGTTATTTTCTAGATATCGATATTAATGATGGACCATTTCAATTAGATGCATGGGAGTATAATGATTCAGTCTATATGACGACCTTTGCAGATATACCAGAGCTTATTGCATTTATGAATGCTATTGATACCAATTCACTTTGGGTGCAATCACCTATAACTCAATTCGTAATTGAGGGAGGAAACAGTGTTAATGATTACGGGAGATTAGATTTCACTTCTTTGAGTACGGGACAGATTTTTGTAAATTCACCGGATTTTACTTTCAAACCACTTGGTTCATTTATTCTCATCGATACAGGATTCCATGAAGTAGTCTTTATGGATACTACGCTTATGTGTAGCGATACACTTACCGTATTTATGAATCCTGAAAATTTACTGTGTGATGTGGTATTTGATACGATCATGCCATTAGATACGGTTGTGTTCTGTCTAGATACGATGGGTGTAGGCTTCGATGGTCCGATCACATCTATCATGGATATCTGCGAAGATTCCAATGGAACGAATGTTTCTTTCGAAGTAGATAGTGTAGACTTATGTGTTACCTATGCAGGTATCACCTTGGGTGTAGATACGGCATGTATAGTTTTATGCGACATGAATGGAGTTTGTGATACTACAAATTTTGTGATCACGGTTGTTTCCGATCCTGAGATAGTACGAGATACTATATTCCCTGGAGATGTTGATGAATTCTGTTTGGATGTAAGCATCTTTGAAGGGCAAGATTATACTATTAATAACTTCTGTCCTGAAAGTTCAGATGGAGAAGTAGATTTCATTATTGACTCAACCACCAACTGTATTGAATACTTTGGTAACGATATAGGAATTGACTCAGCATGTATAGAAATTTGCGATGAACTTGGATTCTGCGACACTACATTCTTCTACATAGTAGTAGATAGTATCGATGGGCCACCGGTAGCTGTTGATGATATAGATACGACTGTTATCAATACACCGACGGTTATTGACTTCAAAGGAAATGATTCCTTGAATGGAACCCTTGATACGGTATTTTTAGCTACAGATCCGATCTATGGTGAGGCGTCTATCAATTTGGATTGTTCATTGACCTATGATCCGGATAGTGATTTCTGTGATGTCACTGACAACTTTGATTATGTCATCTGTAATTCAATGGGATGTGATACGGCTACAATCAGTATTTATATAGATTGCCAAGGAGAGATAGTCATATTTAATGCGGTGTCGCCAAACGGTGATGGATCAAACGATTTCTTCCATGTCGGAGGTATCGACGCATTCCCAAATAATAGATTATGCATCTTCAATAGATGGGGTAATCAAGTATTCCTCAAAGAAGGGTACAACAATGACTTTGATGGTCGATGGGAAAATAAGGATCTTCCAGACGGTACATATTTCTACATACTTGAATTGAATGATCAAGATAATCGGGTGTTCAAAGGATTCTTTGAAATGTTCCGTTAACACGTAGAAAGCATATTTATATAGCTAAAGAGGCAAGGCAAGAATTTTATTTTTGCTTTGCCTTTTTTTTTGGGCGTGCCTCGCCGTCGCTGAAAAAGCTATGGCGAGTCGCGTCATTCAGGGGTACGTTTCACTTGTGCCGTCGCTAAAGCTCTGGCGACATGCGATCCGTCCCACTATTTTACTCCGAAAGTTTTCGGAGCTTCATAGTGTGACCGCCTTCTTCCAGTCGGCGCCCTTACTACCGCTCACGCGAAGACCTCAAGAATAAATGTAAAACTGAAAAATGTAAAATGTAAGAGTGGAGAGTTTAAGAGTGGAGAGTTTAAATTTAAGAGAAGGTATAGGCATGAAGCTTGCTATTAGTTTGCACCTAGCACCTTGTACCTAGCGCTTTCACCTAGACACCTAGACACCTAGCTTTTAAACTCTTCTCTAAGATGCTGTAGTCCTACAGTCTCAAAATTAGAAGACGAAAGTATTTGGAGTATTTTTTTAGAATTATGTTCTGTTACTTTTCCCCTTAGAAAATATAGCTTACTTGTGAGCAAACTTGATTTTTCTATAATCTCAAACACCCTTTTTTGTGCAAGTGCACTATTAATTTCTTGTTCCTTTGGCCTACTAGGGATCTGATCCGAAGCAGTAAGTTCATTGATAAAGGACTTCAATTGAAAATTGACTCTTTCAATTTTAGCATTAATAATTTCAATCACGGATTTTTTTAATAGCTTATTTTCACTATTAAGACTAAGGTTAATTGCATTCACTTTTCATTGTTTTAGATTTCTTGGCTGCTTTATATAAGTCTGTGGTGTATATTTGAGTTTTCGTTTTTATTAGCTTAATTCTATTAAAGTAATAGCGTTTCAAACACATATTTTGTTGTTTATTATATGTTATAATTATATATAGTGTTGCCTAAACAACATAAATACGATATAAAATCCACTATAAATGAAGAAAAATCACGTAGTTCTCCTGTTACATTGCCCAGATCAAAAAGGTATTGTGCTAGAAGTTTCAAAATTTCTAGTAGCTCACCAATGCAATATTTTGGAGCTAGATCAATACACAGATCTAGAAAATAATCACTTTTTTATGCGCGTAAAATTTGACAAAGGAGATGTTGAATTGAGCGAAAAGTTATTGGAAAGTAGTTTTGAAGAGACTGTTGCGGAAAAGTGTACCATGAAGTGGAGGATGTATTTTTGTGGAAAACCTTGGCGAGTTGCCCTTTTCGTAACCAAATTGTCTCATTGTATCTATGACATACTCCAAAGGTATAGATCAAATGAATGGGACATTGAAATTCCACTGATAATCAGCAATCACGACAAGTTGGCGTATATAGCCGAACAGTTTGATATACCGTATCACGTTTTTCCAATCACTAAAGAAAATAAGCTAGAACAAGAAGCGAAGGAACTTGCGCTGCTAAAAGAAAATGATATTGATTTTGTAGTTCTCGCAAGATATATGCAAGTTCTGACTGACGATTTTATCGGCCATTATCCCAATAAAATTATCAATATTCATCATTCATCCTTACCTGCTTTTCCAGGATCCAAACCTTATCACTCTGCCTATAGAAGAGGTGTTAAAATTATTGGTGCTACAAGTCACTTTGTAACTGCTGATCTAGACGCTGGGCCTATCATTGCACAAGATATAACTAAGATTTCGCACACCGATTCTGTGCAAGATTTGATTAGGAAAGGTCGAGATTTAGAGAAAACGGTTTTATCGGAAGCGATTTGGTTAAAACTTGAACACAAAATTCTTTCTTTCAAAAACAAAACAATTGTATTTAGATAACATCCAGTTCACCTAAAATTACATATTTGATTTTTTTGTCATGAATTTTGCAATAGATGCACTGAAAAAGTATTGAAGTTCAAATCTATTGTAAATGAATCGCAAACTTAGTATTGCGTCCGGTTGTCTATTTAGTGTCATGATGTGTTTTACATTCATGATGATAACTAGTTCGTTAATGGCGCAAAAGTCTGCGATAAAGGTGCTGGAAGAAGACCTTCTTTTAGCTGAGCATGATACTGTAAGAATGCAATTGCTCTATCAAATAGCATACAAGAGTAAAAATAATGATCCAAAATATTCTCTTGAAAAAATTGACGATGGACTCCATCTCGCTTTAAAAGAATTAAACCCAAAATTTAAGGCTGCATTTTATTACTTACGTGGTAGAGTTAATGTGACTTTAGGCAATCTAAAAAGTGCCGAAGCAGAACTCAACCGCTCCTTGGTATACTACAATCAGATCGGTAATGAAAAACGTATCGCTAGCGTAAATAATAGTCTAGGTGGTTTGTATAAAATGAAAGGTGAGTTTGATACCGCCAAGCAAACTTATGAAATGGCGTTAAAGTATGCTAAACAAAATAATGACTCGCTACAATTGGCTAGTAATTATAATGATCTAGGTACTATTTTTCACGAAACAGGAAACTATACAAGAGCTTCAGACTACTACCTCAAAGCTGTAAAAATTAGAAACGAATTAGGAGATAGGGCTAGACCAAGTCTGGTTATAAGCTATAATAACCTTGGCGTACTCAATAGAAAATATAAAAAATCTAATGTAGCCTTAGAATATTATAAAAAGGGTTTGGCCTTAGCGGAAGAACTAAATGACAATGTTAGAGTAACTACTTTTTATAACAATATTGCAAATCTCTATAGAGAAAAAAAGGAGTTTGCAAAAGCAATTGAATATCTCGAAAAAGGATTAGGTATTGCCACAGAGATTGGCGCTAAATCTAAGCAAGCCCAGTTTAATTATAATTTAGGTGTTTCTTTTTTTGACGAAGAGCGGTTTGATCAAGCTGAATTAATGCTTGATAAAGCACTTGCTATATATCAAGAGATACAGGAGAAAACTGGTGTAGCCAAAACTTGTCTTAAACTGGGCGAAAATTTTGTTGCTAAAGGAGAAGGAGATAAGGGACTTGAGTTTTTATTATTGGGTAAAGACATTAGTACAGCTCTTCAGTACCATGAAGGTATGGAGGATGTATATATTCAACTATCGGATGCTTATGCTTCTATTGGAGATCATGCAAAGGCCTACGAGCATAGAAAAAAGTATCAACATCTGAAGGATAGTCTTGATGCTAATCAGCAACAGAAAATGGTTCTGGATGTCCAGCAAAAATATGAAGCACTTTTTGAATCAAAAGAACAAAAGAGAGCTATTGAATCCTTGAGTGCTGAAAAAGAGATTATTGCAAGCAAGCAACTGAGTTTACTGTCATTACTCATTCTATCTTTATTGACGGCTACTTTCTTTATACTATACTTTTTAAGAGTAAGTAAATTAAACACCGAGCTAAATAATAAAAAGGATGAGTTAGAAGAAAAGCATCAAGCTATAGCTTTGACTAATGCAGAGTTGGTAAAAGCGAAAGACCTGGCAGAAAGTGCGGCTCAGGCAAAAGAAGAGTTTCTTTCTACCATGAGTCATGAGCTACGAACTCCAATGAATGCTGTGATTGGGATGACCAATATTCTATTAGATGAAGAACCTAGGCATGATCAAGTAGATAATTTGAAAACACTTCAGTTTTCTGCAAATAGTCTTTTGACTTTGATCAATGATATTTTGGATTTTTCTAAAATCGAAGCAGGAAAAATTAATATCGAAAAGATTGAAGTAGATATGGGCCGTATGTTGATGCAACTGCATGAAACATTTAGGGTGAGTTCTGCTAAAGATGATCTTGAATACAAGTACGAATTCAATGATCTAAATCTAGATAAGCATGTCGTGTGTGACCCTACTAGGTTGACACAGATTATTTCTAACCTCTTGTCAAATGCAGTAAAGTTTACAGAAAAAGGTTTTGTTAAGCTAGAATGTAATATTCATAAAATTTATGCTGATCATGTCGAAATAGAATTTTCTGTAAAGGATACAGGAATAGGAATCGAAGAAGAAAGGTTAGAGCAAATATTTGAAAGCTTTACCCAGGCCAGTAGTTCTACTACTAGATTATATGGGGGTACAGGATTGGGACTTGCCATAACAAAAAGATTAGTCGAACTGCAAAATGGAAAAATTAAGGTAAGTAGTGAGCTTGGAAAAGGAAGTACATTTTCTTTTGTACTCAACTTTCAATTAGGTTCTAAACTTGAAAATATACTACCAAGTAATGGTACAGACGTTTTACCGATTGCTAGAAAAGGTTTACAAGGGCGTAAAATTCTATTAGCGGAGGATAATAAGATAAATCAACTCGTAGCTACCAAAATCCTTAAGAAGTGGGAAGTTGAAGTCACGATAGCTAACGATGGCCTTGAAGCAATAGAATATGTGATGAACAGTGACTTTGATCTAGTTCTGATGGATATCAATATGCCAAATATGGATGGGTATGAAGCTACAAGAAAAATACGTAAACTCTCTGATGAAGTAAAAAATGCAATTCCAGTAATTGCTTTGACAGCTTCCGCATTCTCCTCAGTAGAAGAAGCCGTTATACAGGCAGGTATGAATGATCATGTAGGTAAGCCTTTTAAACCAGAAGAATTATTCCAACGTATTGTTAGGGCTTTAGAAAAGCATGAAGACACTAAAAAGTTGGCAAGTGGTCAATAATAATGGCACTATGTTTGTCTGTATTACTACACATTCAAATAGTACCCTCTACCCAATTAACCAAATTTATAAAACATGGATAGATATTTCGGGCAAAGAGGGCCTAATTCTGGAGGCAAGAAAAACTTGAGTTTCAGAGATATTGCTAATCAACAAGCAGCTCAATCGTCTGGCTGTGAAGCATTTTTCAACCGATATATTAAAAAAGTTCTAGAAGATGGTGCACTTTCTGCTCATTTTCAACAACGCCAAAAAATTTCACCTGTACAGATGATCAAGGAGCTAATTAGTACTGATCCTATCATCAAGGGTAACTGCATTGGCATAATAAACTTGGCAGATGATAATATATATGTTGATTCCAAACAAGTTAAGTTCGCTTTTCAAAAAGTAATTGAAAATGCTATTCATTATAGTGTTGGTAAAACAGTAGCAACTATTCAAATTGAAAAAGCGGAGAATGCAGTTTTATTTACTGTAAAGGATCAAGGTATAGGCTTGTGTTCCGAGGAAAAAGATAAGGTATTTCAGCCTTTTTTTAGAGGGTCAGATTCGTCAAAATTTTCTAAGGGAATAGGACTTGGACTTACCATAAGTAAAGAAATTTTTAAGCATCATAATGCAGAAATATATGCAGAGTCCGCAGGTAAAGGATTAGGAGCTGCTTTTTACATTTCTTTTCCCATTGAAGCTAAAAAAACACTTAAGATGACAGTTGCCGGAAGGCCACATGAGCATAGACAAGCACTAGCATATTAGTGAGTGACTTAAATAAATTTTTGCCAAGGTTTAAATTTTGCATTCACGATTTTGAAGTCCTGCTTCTTCTTTATATTTGAATTGAAAAATACAATTCCGAAATAGTACATATCTAAGCTAAGTCTAACCATATGATTTGACTTAATGACATCCCATGCGGCAGTCATTTCTCTGGACCAATATATATCATCGAAAATAAGAACGGATTGATCATGAATGTTATCTAAGCATTCTTCAAAATATTTCAGTGTTGGTTTTTTTGCATGATTTCCATCTATATACACCATATCAAGTTTATCAATGTTGCTTATCGCCTGAGGTAAGGTTTCATCAAAATGCCCAAGAAGGGTGGAGATATTTTTTTTATTGAAGCTTCTAAAGTTATTATTAGCCACCTCAAGAATACTTTTACTCCCTTCTAGACTAAACAAATTAACCTTGCTTGAATAAGCAGAAAGATATAACGCACTTATACCTAAGGAGGTGCCGAGTTCTACAATGTTTTGAGCTCTCAGGTATTGAGCAAGCTTATATAAAAATTGGCTTTGATATGCAGGAGAAACCGCAGAAGAGGCTATACTTTTGATGGATCTTTGTTTATTTTTTGTTGTTTTTGATCCTGCCCCTAGGTCTTCTATTTCTAAAATAGTGTGATCATTTAGAAGCTTTTTTCTTAATGCTTCTATTTCTTCAAATATATAGTAATGTCTATCGTCTTCAAGCGTATTATCTAATAATTCAAACAAAAAAGGAGAGTGAACTCGATAATAGGTATCGGATGCAAAGTAGAACTTAAGAAGTGATTTTATTGCGTGTAAATTGATCAAAAAGCAATTTGATTTGGCTCAAATATACTCAAATGGCTTCAAAATCTAATTTAGTATAAATACTATTGAGTCCAGTCCAGAAAGTATTGCTCAAAGAGACTTTTTAGAATTTTATGGCTTTTCAGAGCGGACGCACTGATTAGAACATAGGTAATCCTGATTTCATGCGCTATAATAATAGTATCTTGTCGATCTTAAGAAGAATTTAAGAAACTAGATGCAAATTATTTAAAAGTCACTCGTTTTAGAGAATATGAAGAAGATTATTTTTTCCATTTTTAGCTTGTTGTTTGTAGCTAGTTCCGTTTTTTCGCAAACGTATAATTTTAGCGCTGGTATTCGTCTGGGTACAGAGTATGGATTCACTTTAAAATATCGCTTAGCTGAAAAACTTACTTTAGAAGGCATAGTTCAATCTCCTATACGTGAAAATGTTGCGATAACCACCTTGTTACTTGAGAAGCATAACAGTATACTTACCAAGGGGCTCAATATCTATGTTGGAGGTGGTATTCAGAAAGGGTGGGTGCTTGATGACCAATTGGATTTTGAAGATCCTTTTGGAGTGGTTGGAATCCTAGGTGCGGAGTTCAATTTTGCAAAATTGAATCTCAGTTATGATATAAAACCTGCCGTAAATATCATTGGTGGAGCTCAAACTATAGAGCTACAAACTGGTATTTCAGTACGCTATATTTTTAGCAAAGACAAACTATTTGAATTAGATCCTAAGAAGAGAGAGAAGAAAAAGAAAAAGAAGATGAAAGAGAAAGAAAAACGCAAAAACTACAAACAGAAACTAAAAGACAAATACGAAAAGAAAAATGGCTAAAAACGGTGTTTAATGCCAAAATAATCATAGTTTTAGTCAAAATTGGCTGAATTTTAGCTGAATATTTAATCTTGAAATCCTGTATCTATGAATATTAGAATTACTTTCTTCCTTATCTCATGTTTTGTTTATAGTTCTGTAGTTGGACAATTTAGCTTCACACAGGAATTGAATCAAATTTCTGATTTGAGTGTATCATCTGGAGCCCCAGTTGCGGTGTCTGATATGAATGGAGATGGCTTAGATGATATAATTAGCCTTGATGACACCAGAGATTTATTCATTAGTTTTCAAAATCAAGACGGTTCATTTAATGTAGTAGATTATCCTACTATTGGCTCCAGCAATTGGGGGATGACAGTAGCTGATGTGGATAATGATGGTAAGTATGAGATTTTTACTGGTGGAGCATATAATGGTGTTCACTTAGTCAGTTTTGAGACTGATGGTACTGTAGATCGTTCTTTACTGGATGGTCCTGATATTTTTGTACAAGCAGTTTCATATTTTGATGTCAATAATGATGGGTTTCTAGATGCAATAGCATGCCATGATGATGGCCCTAATGCAGTCTACATAAATAATGGAAGTGGCGATCTAAGCTATATGACCGGTGATTTACCTTTTTCAAAATTTACTGGGGTAGAAAATAACTCCGGCAATTATGGTAATGTCTGGTCTGATGTGAATGGAGATGGATTGATGGATTATTATATTGCTAAATGTAGACAGGGAGTCACTGATCCTACAGATGAGCGTAGAATAAATCAACTCTGGATAAATAATGGAGACGGCACTTTTACTGAAGATGCAGCTAGATTTAACTTAGATGTTGGGTTGTTATCTTGGACTACTGAATTTCAAGACATGGACAACGACGGTGATATGGACTGCTTAATAACAAATCACGATGGTCCGGTACAACTGTTTGAAAATATAAATAATGAATCGTTTGTAGATATAACAGCTACAAGTGGAATCAATATTATTGGTATCCCTATTCAAGCAGTAATGAGAGATTTTGATAATGATGGATTTGTTGATGTTTTTGTTACCGGAAACGAAGGCTGGTTATACGCTAATAATGGCGATAATACTTTTACAAGATTACAAACTTCTGTTTCTGGCCTGAGAGGAAATGAAAATTCATTTGCCGTAGGTGATCTTAATCACGATGGCTTTGTCGACATGATTGCTGGCTATGGTTCTGGTTTTAATGGCCCTTCTCCGTATACAGATGATATTCTCTGGATCAATAATACAAATGATAACCATTGGCTTGCAGTTGAGCTAGAAGGTAGTGTGAGTAATAGAGGTGGAGTAGGTGCTAGGATTGAACTATATGGTTCATGGGGAATGATGGTGAGAGAGGTTCGTGCTGGAGAGAGTTATGGTATTAGTCATAGCTTGACTCAACATTTTGGAATTGGAGACGCGACCTCTATAGATTCTATAGTAGTAAGGTGGCCTTCAGGAGAAGTGGATAGTTACGATTCTGTAAGTCCAGATCAGTTTGTGAAGTTGAGAGAAGGTAATTGCATCACGCCTCCAACCAATATCAATATACAAGGATCTACTGTTTTCTGTACCGGAGAAGAGGTTACACTTAGTGCTCCTGCTGGGTTTCAATACTTATGGAGTACTGGGGCTACTAGTCAGAGTATTACAGTAAGCACTTCAGGTGTATACAATGTAGAAGTTAGAGACGGTAGTGACTGTAGCAGTACTTCTGTTAATGTGGAAGTTGTAGTAGATCCAGATGAATCATTTGAGTTGCTGCCTGAAGGTTCGCTCAGTGTATGTGAAGGAGATGCAGTAGTGATAGGTAATTCTCTTGGAGAAGTAGTGAATTGGTCAACGGGAGTTGTGTCTGAGGAACTGATCGTAACTGCATCTAGTACCATTTCAGCTTTTGCGGAGGGTACTTGTGGACAAATAGAATCCAATGCTATAGAAGTTGATATTATACCTAATCCTGATGAGCCCTCAGATTTAGAATTTATATTTACAGGCTCAGAAGAAGTTACTGTTAGTGCCACTGGTACAGGCATAAGTTGGTATGGCGATGACAATGGAAACCAATTTTTGGGTAGCGGAAATCAGATTGTTCTTGACAATATTGTAGGTAACACTACGGTGTATGCACAAAGCTCTAGTGCAGAGATTGGAGGAATTATAAGTGGTGGTGAAGCAGACCATACTGGCTCAAGTGAATTTAATTCTGATGGATTTAACGGCATCATGCTTTTTTATGCAAATGATCCTCTGATTCTAAGAACAGTGACTGTAGATACAGATACAGAAGGGGAGAGAATTATTGAATTGCGGGATGATTACGGGAATGTACTTCAATCCATGACAGTAAATTTACCAGTAGGAAAGTCAAAAGTAACTCTAAATTTTGAAGTTGAAGAAGAGGGCTCTTACAACTTATCTACTAACACATCTCAAAACTTCATGTCCTTTGGGCATGAGTCTCCTAGATTAAAAAGAAGCGCCACTGACTTTGGTGCGATCTTAGACTATCCATACAATATTGGAAATTTATTAAGCATTGTTAATTCTAATTTTGGAGATGGATTCTATTACTATTTCTATGATTGGGAAGTAACAGAAAATGA
Source organism: uncultured Saprospiraceae bacterium (assembly GCA_938022165.1). Taxonomy (GTDB): domain Bacteria; phylum Bacteroidota; class Bacteroidia; order Chitinophagales; family Saprospiraceae; genus JALZVN01. The sequence continues at coordinate 11,525 of CALIEI010000145.1, forward strand.
AAAAGGATGTACTTCTGACTTGGTGCCATTAGATATATTCATAAGCAGCGTGTCTAATCTAGAAGACAACAACGCTATCTCTCTTCAGCCTAATCCAAGTGAAGGGTTATTTACCTTACAGTATAGTGAAGTTAATGCTTTCAATATACGGGTGTTAACTTTAGCGGGTAAAGAGTTGTTGCAAGCAGAAAATTTAACTGCTGAATACGATATAGATCTATCTGGCTATTCTTCAGGAGTTTACATTTTGAGAATGGAGATCGGAGAAGATGTTTATTTTTCTAAGCTGGTGAAAATATAATTTTTTCGCGACGTACCGCAGGTGCCAAAGCTCGTCGCCCAGCGGGCGAAAGGACAAATGGTAGAAGCGGTATCGATGTATAGTACAGACGCATTGATATGCGTCTATACTATACATCGGTAGTAGCGGATGACATGGTCTCGGTGCTGAATTGCAGTGCCGTTTTCTTACGGCACAAAATGAAGAATCGAGATGGCCCTAAATAGTGTTAGAAATATATAAATTATTGCCTCCTCTTAGCCTCCTTTTTGATCAGTTTGAGTTCTCTACTCATATCACCGACAACGCTAGCGTTTTCTTGAGCTCGACGAATAAGGTAAGGAATAACTTCTTTGACCGCACCATAGGGTACATATTTGCCAGTATTATAACCGGCACTAGCTAGATTGAAAGTGATATTGTCACTCATCCCATAGAGCTGGCAAAAATTGACGTGAGGATGATTTTTAGGAATATTATACTCCTCGATAAGTTTGGCGTATAGGTAGTTGCTATCCACATTGTGAGAAGCGTTGCAACTAGAAATACTATCTACATGCTTGATGCAATACTTGAGTCCATCATTGTAAGAAACATCCGTATTCTGTTTATTGTCATGAATAGGCGAGGGGTATGACATCTCCTCTGCACGGGCGCGTTCCTTGACCATGTAAGCGCCTCTAACCAATTTAGCCCCTAAAATATATCCATCAATAAGGGCTTTTTGATGAGAGTCTTTCAAAAATTGTAAGCGATCTTTACGATACATTTGAAAGGTATTGTAGACAACTGCTCGCTCTTCATTGTATCGAATCATCATCTCTTCCACCATAATATCAATGCACTCCTGTATCCAAGACTCTTCCGCATCTATAAATATGGTGACGCCCTGTTGGTGCGCTAGTGAACAGATCTCATCCAATCTTGCTAAAGCTTTTTCGTATTCCTTTCGCTGTTGCTCAGAGGTAGGTTTATTTAGACCATAATTTTCAACTAGAGCGTTTGTAGTAAGTCCAGTTACTTTGATGGTCACCACTGGAACAGACTGATTGGCCGCAGCAAAACGTACAGCCTTGAGATTTTCATTTTTAGTGATTTCGAAATCTGCCTCTTCTTCTTTACCTTCTACACCATAGTCCAGCATAGTGCTGCACTTGTTGTCATGTAAGATGTTGATAGTGTTTTGTGCTTCCTCTAAAGTAGTACCGCCGATGAATTGAGAAAAGATGGTTTTCTTGACAATAGGTTTGGCAAAAGGCAAATTGTACTTGATAGCAAATAAGCCTAGAGGAGACAATAAATTCACTATCCAAGACTTATTCATAATGGAGAATAGAAATTTGCTTTTTCTCAATTCAGCATCTGTTTTATGCTTGAATGCAATTTCTGTATCCTCAAAATTTATAGTATTGGTATTGGTTCTTGATGTCATTTTCTTTACTAGGCTTTTTTCCAAATATCCCAAGACGCCTCGGCCTGAAACTTTAACATGAGAGCACCATTCATTGTTTTGGCAGAATGGTTTATTCCATGTTGTAAAAATAAGGTTTTTTCAGGGTTATACACCAAATCAAAGAGAAAGTGTTCCTTACTCAAGTACTGAAACGGGAAGGGCGGTGCTTGATTTATATTGGGAAAAGTGCCCAATGGGGTAGAATTGATGATCAATTGATGGTTCTGGACTATTTTCTCGTCCAGGTTCTCATATAATATACCTCGTTCGGGATTTCTGCTGACCAATTTGTAAGGTATATTTAGCTTCTTTAGAGTATAAACAATTGCTTTTGCTGCTCCTCCAGTCCCTAATACCAATGCTTGTAAATCTTTTATTTCATCTTTATACTTATCTCCATCAAGAAGCTCAATTAAAGAATGTTGAAAACCAATGACATCCGTATTGTACCCTTTTAGTTTACCGTTTGCCTTTATTACAATAGTATTGATCGCACCTATATCCGCTGCATCTTTGTCTAATTCATGCATGTATTTTAGTGCAAGCTGCTTATAAGGGATAGTTACATTGAGGCCTACGAGATTTGGTATATCCTTTAGTAAGGAAGGTAAATGGTCAATACTATCTAAGGGGTAAAGATCATAATGCCAATCCTCAATACCTTCTTTAGCAAATTTTTCTGCAAAGTATTTTTTGGAAAAAGAATGTTTAAGTGGATTGCCGATCAAGCCCAACTGCTTCATCTTACTTTGAATTATTTTTGTCCGCCATACTCATTAAAAATACAATCCCAATACCGACAACGAAAAATACAATCGCGAAGATTAAGTAAGCATTTGAATTAGTAGACAATTCATAAGCAAGAGGGGAGATATTGTCTTCCATTAATATCTTATCTGGCAAGCCATTTTCATCAAGGATGATATTGCCATTACCGTCTTCTAGCCATTTTGTAGCTTTTTTCCAAGGCCAAATTTTATTGAGAGATCCCAGCATAAAACCCGTCAAAGCGGCAAGAGTCAAATTCTTATAATTGGCAAAAGTCCATGAAAGTAATCTGGAGATACTCATCAATCCCGCCAAACATCCAAAACCAAATACCATCATGGTTATGATCTTATCCATGGCGAATGTTGATAGCACCCCTTTCAATGTATCCTGTACAATATAGGTGTACATGCCCATTATCAGTAAAATAAAACTTCCACTTATGCCAGGTAATATCAACGCACTAATCGCAATCATTCCAGAAATAAAAACATATAGATAAGAAGTAGAGCCTGTAGCTGGTAAGCTAGTTGTCAAACCATAGGCGATAGCGGCACATGCAATAAGTATCACTGCTTCTTTCCATGTCCACTTGGTGATTTGTCTACCTATGTAAAAAACAGAACCCAGTATCAAGCCAAAAAAGAAAGCCCATACCACAGGTGGATACGTTTCTAATAAATAAGAAATTCCAAAAATACCAATGACAATTCCACCTATCATTCCTCCGATAAGGAAAAGTAAAAAATTACCGTCAATGGCATTCCAGACTCCTTTTACACCATCCTTTTTGAAAGTTCCAATCAGATCAAATCCAATAGCTTTGATGCTATTTATCAGTCTTTCGTATATGCCCGTGATGAAGGCTATAGTACCACCTGATACACCCGGAATGACTTCTGCCATCCCCATTGCCGCTCCTCTGATTGCGAGTCCTATACTAGTATGTTTATGTTTCATTTATTGTGTTGTCTGCCTTTAATATTTTGAGTTTCATATGCTTTTTCTAAAGCCGCCGCTTCTTCCAGGTCTTTTTCCTTTTTAGGGGAAAACTGGTCGGGTAAATCAGGTTGACCAGCATCTACCCAAGCGGTGTACCAAACAGAACCAATAGCTAATATTGCATCTCTCATGCGTGTTTCCACCATCCCATTGAGGCGCTCGCTGTATGCACGTGCATACTCCTCACAATAGGTACGCGTCAACACATTGGACCTGTCTGTATAACAATATTGTTGATCTTCTGGAAAACTAAGACTCATATCTTTTTCTATCAGCAATACACTATCTACAAGGCTGTTACTTTCCAATACCATGTCCCAAAAAAACTTTTCTTTATTTTGGATGTATTCCGCTTTACCTACTAGATAGTCATACTCCTTATCAGCAAATAGTTCGGGGATTCTACTTTCCCAAAAACCATGAATTCCTACTTGATCCGTCAATTGCCCATTGTAGTTCTTAGTCGTATGCAATGGAACATGTGCATCGCCAACATAGTGGCCAATCTCTGCCGATAGTCTAAGGATTTGATCACTGTTTTCATTTGCAAAAGCTTTGGTTAGCCTATTTTGCATACTCATCATATTGTAGGGCAACATACCATGCTCAGAAAAATGCTCCTCTGCAATATAACGCCCTGCTTTTATTGGAATACCAAATTGCCCAAAAAATGATTTTAAACTTTCTCTGTTAATATCTCTTTTGTCATCATAAAAAGTATGCAGTATTTCTTCAACAAAAAATGCCCTGTAGTCTTTAAGCTTGATATTGTTTTTCTCAAAAGTAAATTCCGATGGTGGATTCTCTAGACTGTAGGGTAGGAGCTCGTGATTTAAAAAACGGAGTGTATCACCATTATTGTTGATCCGCTTTATATCTGTGAAGTGCATTTGCACTTCAGTCCAAGATCTAGGAACCACATCAAAGGGAGCCGTTCCCCAATGATCCAAATCTATATAATGGCGCACTGCTTCAAACTTCGAAGCATACCTGCGCTTGTCAGGATCTACAGCATGTAAGGTTACATAGTCGATATTCGTCTTATAAAACCCAAATAAGTCAGACGGTAGCGTAAAGCAAGCCAATCTATTGATGCGTTTATGCGCAAAAAATCCCCAATCTGCTGTTGCAGAAAGAAAGACGCTCGCCAAAAGAAATATTATAATACGCTTAATACTCACGATACAAAAATAGTCGAAATTAACTGATAATTTAGGATAAAGTCTCCTGATTTTGCTTGCTACGAGCTGTTGGCTGTTAGCTCTTGGCTATTAGCTCTTAGCAACTATCTTGTACATGCCACATAATAGAGCAATGAAAGCTCAGTAGATGAGACATGAAGAAGCCAAAAGCAATAAAATTCTAAATGAGAAAGTAAAAAAGTAGTAAGTGTAATACAGCTAACAGCTAGTCACTACATTAAAAGAAAAATTCATAGGCCCAGAAAATTTCCTTAAACACGACCTGCTGCGTTAGAAAAATATCTCCTTTCTCATTTACTGCATAATAACGCTCAACGGGAAGGGGCGTTTCAGCATCTTCAGACGCGAATTTGAGAATTGGAAAAAAGTTGATTTGTTGTGTTGTGCCATCAGTCAAAATCATTTTAAGGATGCAAAATTCTTGAGCATTTAATGTTTTCTGAGACTGTTCGTTAGGGAAATGTATCGCCTCTGCGCCAATTTTTTTAAACCCTTTCAAATATGCTTCTGCTAAATCTTGATTTACAGGTTTTTCTAATTTTTTAGTAGTTGGAAAGAATGGTTCTATCGACCACTTTCTTTTATCTCTTTTTAGTTTGAAAGATTTATTCTTACGCTTTGGATATTCCACACTCAAGCTTGCTATATCCGAAGGTTGTAATTCGATAACCGTCTTATCTCTCCATTTTTTATCTCCAGTGAAAAATCTATGTTTTAGACTCACTTCATTCATAGGAATGTGCATAACGTAAGGGTTTTCTGACCCTTCCAATATCATGAAAGTACCTCTTTCGTCAGGTGTGACACCACCGATATAAAATGCCTTAAGCAAATTGTTGTTTTTTCCATATACCTCAACCTTAGTACTCTTAGTAGATAAGGCTTCGTACATTCTAGGAATAGAAGCTTCTGGAGGTCTATTTTTTAGCCTTATGGATTTGATCGCTTGCAAGAGGTTCGATACTACATTTGGATTAGCGGTATACTTGTTATTGTAAATCCATTTTTTGCCATCTTTGACTATATCAGCTGTCCCTCCATTTCGATCTGCAATGAAGACTCTATGAATAGACTCAATATCATCCACGTGCATGACCCAGTCTTCTTCAGGATTTGAGAGTGCGTTCGTTTTTGTATCCGCTTGGGTATAATAAAAAGCAAGTCCACCAAGTAGAACCAATAGTAAGAGAGGAGCGAATGTTTTCATCGTTTCTATTATTGTTTGTTGTATTTCCAGCGACGCCAAAAGGTGAAGCCAATTCCAAATAAAGCTAGTAAAAATAACGGAACTAAGATGTTCAACATTTGCCAAAAACCTCTTTCCTCAGAAGCTTTTTTGTTATTGAGTCGTCTCAATTTTACTTCTTTTCCCCTTGCAGCAAATAGGTTGGCATCATCTAACATGTATTCTATGCTGTTAACCAAGAAGTTCTCATTAGCAAAGGTATACCCACTCCATTTGTTATATCCTAGTGGAAGTGTTTTATTATTTTCTGGAATAATCAGGTTTTTGATGATATCTCCATCTGAGACGACAAGCATCTTTGTTTCTGGACTTTGAGCCTTAAATGGCTGATTGATCTGCTTTAATATATCGTTCATCTGAGTCGTTACCCTCCCTTCATATTCACTATTGAAAGTGCCTTCTAGCAATAGTCCTACAGTCTGAGTCCCCTTGTTCCATTTATTGGCAGGAGGAACATTCCTTAGGATTTCAAATGACAACTCAAATGGAGTTCTCTTTAGCCTAGTAGATTCAGTACTTTGTAGTATTGGCGTCTTCTTTACATAAGATTTTGTGCGTATCGTATCAATAGTACTTGGGAAAGATAGATTGATTCCATCCAGACTTTTTACAATCGGGTGATCAGATTGTGGCGTGATCACAGGATGAAAAAACCAGTCAAACTTATCGCGTGTTCCTTTTGCATCTATAGCCAGCTCTATTTGGGTACATTGTAAATCCATCAAAAGGTTGGGCTGAATACGAGCACCATAGGTAAATAGTAGGTCATCAAGATCCAATGGGTAGTCTGTTGGTATTACCTTTGGTTGAAACAAGCTATCCAGATTAACCGCCAATTTATCTAAAAGCCACATTACCTTACCGCCATTCATGATATACTGATCTATCTGAAATTTATGCTGAATAGGAAATGGCTCAGTAGGCTTAGCGATTATCAGCATCCCAAGATTCTTGTCGATATGCGTTGTAGAATCCATGTTGTAGTAACCTACTCTGAATTTACTAGTCATGGCATTTCTAAACTCTTGCACTTGCAAGTCATTCAATTCTCCATGCCCCCGTGAAAAAGCAATGGTCGGTTTTATACCTGTTGATAGTTTATTAATCGCATCAGCAAATTTATATTCGAGTAAATTGATAGAATTATTGATATCATAGTCAGAGAGTGCGCCACCTTCTTTAGCTACCAAATTGACAGGTATATTCCTGCCTTTATAGCTAAGATTGGCATAGGTATAAAAGAGTAACTCTCTATTTTCTTCGGCACCTTTCACAATTAAATTATTTGGATAGATACTTTGATCTGCCAAAAATTTCTTTGCGGTATTATTTTCTTCTACCGTTCCACCCAACGGATTTTCTATCACATATTCTATCCGAGAAGATTGATTGCGAAAACCATCAAGCAGTTCTATGGTAGATTTCTGCAATCTCTTTACACCCGCAGGCAGTTCACCGTCTAGGTATACTTTGATAAGTATGTCGCCTTCTAAATTTCTTAGTAGTTCTTTAGTAGGTTCAGTAATGGAGAATCGTTTGTCTTCAGTCAGATCAAAAGTGGTAAAGATATAACTACCCACTACATTAAGTAGAATGAAGATGCCTACGTAGACAAGAAAATTATATATCGATTTTATCCTGTTGCTATTCATCCTACCACTTTCTTTTACTCAACACCAAGGTTGTCATACACAAAAATAATCCCGTCAAACTAAAGAAGTAAATCAAATCTCTGGTATCTACTACACCTCGACTTATAGACTTATAGTTATAGTCTATACCTAGCATCTGTACAAAGTTGTCAGACTTTCCAACAAAGATCGGTAGTCGACTTAAATAGTCAAATCCATAATACACAAAAAAGCAAAGGAAGGTAGCTAGTACAAAAGCTACGATTTGATTTTGAGAAAGTGAACTAGCAAAGATGCCAATGGCTACAAATGCTTGTCCAAGCAGAATGAGCCCAAAATAAGATCCCAGTATCGCCCCGCTATCCAAATCACCAACAGGACTAGCTAGTTGGTAAACCGAATAATAATAAAAACCTGTAGGTAAGATAGCCAACACTAAGAGTAGAGTGCAGGCCAAGTATTTTCCAAACAAAATTTGAAAGTCTGTAATTGGCTTTGTCGATAGTAATTCAAAAGTACCATTTTGATTTTCTTCCGCGAAAGAACGCATGGTGATCGCAGGGATCAAAAAGATAAAAATCAAAGGGGCAATCTCAAATAATTGCTCTAAAGTAGCATAGCCATAATTGAGCAAACTCGTATCTGGAAAAACCCATATGATCAAGCCTAATATCACAAGGAATACACCAATGACGATATAGGCAATCAGCGAACTAAAAAAAGTATTGATTTCTTTGGAGAATATGCTATACATGCTTTTTACTTATTCTTTTTCTTCCATTTATCCTTTAGACTCACTGTCCTGTTAAATATTAAACGCTCAGCAGTGCTATCGTAGTCTGGCGTAAAATATCCCAAACGTATAAATTGAAATTTATCATCTTGCTTTGCATTTACTAGATAGGGTTCACAGTAAGCTTTCTCTATGACTTTTAGACTATCTGGATTTACAAACTCTAGATAATCTTTATTTTCATGCGAAGTAGGCGTTGGATCTGTAAACAATCGATCATACAGATTTACCTGCGCTTCTATAGCATGCTGCTCACTTACATAATGCATAGTGCCCTTAGGCTTCACACCTGAAGTGTCACTTCCTGATCTACTATCCTCGTAGTAAGTAGCTTGCACCTCTGTAATATTTCCATCGGCATCTTTCGTGCAGCCCGTACAGTTTAGGATGTATCCATTCTTGAGTCGGACATTTCTTCCCGGAGCCATACGGTAGTATTTTTTACCAGGATCTTCTTCCATGAAGTCATCTCTTTCAATCAACAGCCTTCCACTAAAAGGAATTTCACGAGTCGGGCTATCCTCATCCATCGGGTTTATTTTAGCCACCATCATTTCGACTTTTCCTTCAGGATAGTTGGTGATCACCAATGGCACCGGATTCAGTACTACATGCACTCGCTGTGCGTCTTGATTGAGTTCATTGCGCAAGATGGATTCTAGCAATTCTACTTCGATCACATTATCTCTCTTTGCCAAACCAGTAGCTGCACAAAAATCACGTATGGACTTTGGAGTATATCCACGTCGACGCAATCCTGATATAGTAGGCATGCGAGGATCGTTCCACCCATCGACCATGCCTCCTTCGACCAATCTCAGTAGCTTCCGCTTACTAGTTATCATATAAGACACGTTCATTCTAGCAAATTCAATTTGCCTAGAAGGAAAGATTTCCAGTTTTTCGATAAACCAATTATACAAAGGTCTATGATGTATAAACTCCAATGAACACAACGAATGTGTTATCTTTTCTACACTATCACTTTGACCATGTGCAAAATCATACATCGGATATATGCACCATTCATCTCCAGTTCTATGATGCGTTTCTTTTTTGATACGGTAGATCACAGGATCTCTCATGTGCATATTTGGAGAAGTCATATCCACCTTTACACGCAATACTTTTGAGCCATCTTCAAATTCCCCATTTTTCATTCCCTCAAATAACTTAAGGTTTTCTTCTATAGATCTAGTCTTATATGGAGATTCTTTTCCAGGCTTAGAGGGTACCCCTTTTTGCTCAGCGATTTCATCAGCCGTACTGTCATCCACAAAAGCCAGATCCTTTTTGATTAGAGTTACTGCGTAGTCATACAAGGTTTGGAAATAGTCACTTGTATAATATTCTCGTTCATCCCATTTGTAACCAAGCCACGCGATATCCTTCTTGATATTATCTACATATTCCGTTTCCTCAGTAGTAGGGTTGGTGTCATCAAAACGCAAGTTTGTTACCCCACCATATTTTTCAGCAAGCCCAAAATTCACCCATATCGCCTTGGTATGGCCGATATGCAAGTATCCATTAGGTTCAGGTGGAAATCGAGTGTGGATTCGCCCATCATGTTTGCCATTACGCAAATCCTCTTCAATGATCTCTTCTATAAAATTCAACGATTCTTTATGCTCTGACATACCTATTATTTGAGTGCCCAAAGGTACTTTATTTTAAGGAATTATAGTAAAGCTAAAAGTAAGAGATAAACCATTATTGTCGGCCTTTTATTACCCTAATAATTGGATATTCTCCGGGATAAATCAGGAGTCTGGCTTATTATGAGACAATGTTTAAGTTTTGTATTTAACTTTGTTGTTTATACTGTTTTTTATGTGTTTTTGGGGCCATCACGCCGAAAAGGGCGTGACCGCGCTATGCGTGACTCCGCGTTGCTTTGGTCCCTCGATCTTCTCCGTTTTTAAGCTTATCATGGCAATAGATTTATTCCACCATTATAGTTATTTCTGTAGTTGCTCGGGACTGCCGCTTGGGGCGGCATCACTACTATCGCTTGTCCGGGGTCTTCGAAGGGCGTATAGATTTTTCAATTATAGTCGTATATTGAGAATTGAGTCTATACTGGAAACTTGCAAAAATAAAAGACCATTGATTCCACTCCGAAAACTAGCGAATTGCAAAAAAAATAGGCTATTTTGGAAAGAGATAATGGAAAATATCGCCAAAAAAGTCATTTTGTGCTCTCGTGAGTTTTCGAAGAGGACTTCACCATCATATAAAATATTTTCAATCACTTCAAGCATCTAGTTTCTTTTCCTATGCGGTATCTTGTTGTAAATTTTGTTTTATTAATAATCATTCAAGCATCTTGTTTTGGGCAAGTAAAGCAAGAGGGGCTATTCAATATCCCTACACCAAAGAAACAAGATTTTACTATAGCTCTGGCATTAGAACAAATTAATGGCACTGAATATCTATTGATAGCTGATTTGAAACTGGCTGAAGATGCTTATATCATTTCGCATTATTCAAAGGACTCATTTTATTTGAATTTTACACTGCAATATCCAGGACAAGAATCCTTGATCTCTACATCTGAAATAGAAGAATTTCCTGCTGCTATCGAAGAGTTTGACCCTATCATTGAGCGAGAAGTGAAGTTCATAAAAACGGATACCAAATTCAGTCAAAAATTCAAATTGAAAACCCAAGATGACATTACCATAAATGGCTTGATCGAATTTTTGGTAGAGCCTTCTTGCATTCCGTATGATGTTTTGTTTAGTATTAAGCAAGAACAAGGAAAAATGCACTTGGGCGACTTTTATACAAAGATCTCCAAGGAATATAAATTGTAGATTACAATATGGGCATGGGCACAGACAAAATAAAACAAGAATTATATGAAACCTGTAGAGAAAAATTAAACGCTCAGATCTCAGATTTGGAGACGAATCTCAAATCTATTGAAGAGTCTAGGAATAACGAAACCAAGAGTAGTGTAGGGGATAAATATGAAACAGGGCGAGCGATGATGCAGCAGGAATATCAGAAAGTATCATCCCAATTGTCAAGAATAAAAGCGCAAGCAAGTGAATTAAAAACGCTCGACCTCAGTCAAAGATCATCAAAGATTGGGAAAGGTAGTTTGGTTGTAACTGATCAAGGAACTTACTTTTTATGCGTAGCGATTGGTAAAATGTCACTAGCAGATCAAGTGTACTTTTGCATCTCTTTACAGTCTCCCATAGGAAAATTAATGAATCAAAAGAAGGTTGGCGATCTGGTGATTTTTAATTCAAAAGAAATTCGAATCAAAGAAATTATTTAATTTTAAACTCAAATAGGATGCCCCTTAATAGTGTTTAAAAAAACATGTTCTATTGCATAGCATTAAATACAAGACATTTTTTCGTGAGAAGGATAGGAATGAGACGATCCCGATTTTTTTCGGGTGAGTAGTCCGATAGGACCGGAGTGAAAACGGAGTCATGGATAGCCTGACCCGTTTGCGAGAGGTGGAGCGCTGGCTAACGGGGCTCACCCAAAAAGAAATTATTCAAAACTATTTAGACCTTAGAATTGTTTTATTCTGACCAGACACCTTAATTTTAAATACATTTATTATGAGCATTTTAGATAGATTAATTGGCCTTTTAACAGGAAAGACTCCAGATTCATTAGAGAATTTAGTAGCCGCAGAAATGTGCCCTAATTGTTGGGGTATGCAAGAGTATGCCAATGAGTATCGAGAAGTGCTCAAGGAAAGGTATAAGGATGCTCGTGACAATAAAGCTTTTGTAGAGAAGTTTGTTGAAACACATTTGACGGGAATTAGGTTAAAAAGACAAGAAGATAAATTGGTATGTGAAAAATGCGATGGTGTATATAAGATATCACCAACCAATGCAAATTAAATAACTATGTTCTGGAGAAAAAAGAAACCTAAGTATCATGCGCCGCAAATAACGGATGCCAATTTTAATGAATTGGTAGCTAAGTCTGAAGTGCCTGTTTTGCTAGATTTTTATGCTTCTTGGTGTGGGCCATGCAAAATATTAGGCCCATTCATCGATGAGCTGGCAGAAGAGTATGAGGGTAAGGCTTTAGTAGCCAAGGTGAATGTAGATGCTAATCCAAATTTGGTGCAGCATTTCAAAATTAAATCTATGCCGACTATACTTTTTATAAGTGATAATAAAGTGGCAGAAAGATTTCAAGGTTTAGTACCTAAGCCCAACCTCGAAGAAATACTAAATGCCTACATTGAAGATCCAACTGTAAGTTAGGTATATTTGTGTCATGGAGACATTTACACTAAAAGAAGATGAGGAGTATATCGAGATGAATCAGTTGCTCAAGCTGATGCAATTCGTTCAGAGCGGTGGTCATGCAAAACTAGTGATCGAAGACGGCCTCGTCTTTGTCAATGGCGAACAAGAGTTTCGGAAAAGACGAAAAATGAGAGATGGTGATGTACTCGAAATGGAAGGGAAGAAACTAGAGGTGAAAGCATAGGCTCTAAGCCTAAAAATAGCTACCTTCAAAGCTCATTATGAATGTGGGCGAATCAAATAACAAAGACTTTTTATGGAATGCAATAGGACATCTAGGTATGCTCTCTTTGCTTGTGTTGTCATGCATCCTTTGGCTGGAACGTAGCACAACTTTTGATTCTTCTCTCTATGGATACATGTTGCTCACTCGTGAGGTTTTTTATACTCCTCATGATCGCTGGCTCAATTATCTATGGCAGTGGATTCCTTTGTTGGCGATAAAGTTTGGTGTAAGCCTAAGTACCTTTTTGAAGATCTTTTCCGTCGCACCCATCCTTTTTTTGTATTTCATTTATTGGATCATTGCTCATGTCTTTAAGAATTATAAAGCCGGAATATATCTTGTAATGATCACGCTTTTCTTAGTGCGGTATAAATTTTATAGTGCTATCTCTGAAATATACTTGGGTCTTGGATTCGTCGCTTTGATGTTATGTTTATTGACATCAAAATGGTTTATGGATGAACAAACCAGTGACTTCAAAAAAATAGGAGTAGGGATTCTGATATTAGTATTCAATTATCTAGGTCACCCTTTGATGTTTTTTCCGATGGGTGTTGTTATTTTTTTGGACTACTTGATCAATAAAGACTGGAAAAGTAAAACCCATTTCGCATTAATGGGGGCTGCAGTATTATTATTCATTATTAAATATCTGAATGGTAAAGGTTCCTCGCATGAAGGCCCAGTTATTGATAGTTTTTTTCAGAGTATTGGGTCGGGAAGTTTTATTGAAGCGACTAGCAACCTGTATAGTCTAAATGTCTTTTGGCAATATGCCGGGACACAATGGATTTTTCCTTTAATCATTGTGATAGGATTGCTGATATACTTTGTAAAGGAGAAGAGATTTGCCTTTGTAATTGTACTTAGCAGTGCATGTATCTTTTGGGTGATATTTGTAGCACACCTTACCTCGTATTTGAAAGAGCCAACTTATTTCATGATCGAGGGATATTATCACCTGATAGGGCCTTTACTTTTTGCTCCTTTTTTATATTTCAAATGGGATAAAGGTAAATACATACAGATGGGAGTTCTTGTTTTGCTCATAGGATATGGTACGTATGGCGTTTATTCTTCTCGCCCTTTTTATACTGAACGTATTTCGGACTTAAGATCTAAGCTGCAAATAGGGAATGATCTAGGTTCAAGAAATTTGATTGCACCAGCGGAAAAACAAGTGTGGGATACATATTGGTATCTCTGGTCCGTACCGTTCGAGTCTTTGATTCACTCCACATTAATTAATAAGGGCAAGAGCTCTGTGATGATAATAGATTCTTATCCTGATGAGTCCCATTTTGAAAAACCATTTGATGTGATGATTGGAGTGCCTACAGATACCTTGAAAAATATGGAATGCACCTATTTTAACTTCGATACTCGCCCATTTATACCGTTAAAATAGAGTTTACATGCCCAAAATCTTAAAGGTATGTTATAATAATTTCAAGAATGTAACAGACTTATATGTGTGTTCGTCTTAAAAATGAAAAAAAGACACAAGTTTTGTACTTATTGCAATCACATACCAAATCGAAAAATATGAAAAAGCTAAAATTTGTTATCTCTGCATTTCTATGCCTTATTTTTATTCAAGCTATCCAAGCACAAGATGTTAATAATATACGTGTATCGACAACTGATAATGAGGTACTCGTTACGTATGATTTAATAGGAGAACCAAATACACCGTACTTAGTAGACCTTTCATTCAAATTAGATGATGGTCAAAAAATCAAAGCAAAAACCATAAAGGGCGACGTAGGTGAAGTATTGCCTGGTAAAGATAAAGTGGCCATTTGGAAAGTATATGAAGATGTAAATGGACTCAAAGGGGGGATAGAACCTATGTTTTCTATCAGACCTGTAGCGAAAGCTAAAACATCTATGGATGATGATGAACCAGTGGTAGTAGCACCTACACCAACTCCTCCGAAGAATAATGATAATCGTCCGATAATCGATATCATAGATGAGGAGATAAATGGAACTAAGAAGCACCGAACTGGATTGAAAATTTCATTAGGGAATAGTAGTGCTTTGGTAGATAGCGAGGCAGGTCAGTTTTCTAGAGAATTTTCTTGGGAGGCTGGTATATATCATCGATACAATTTCAATCGTAAGCTATACATTCAACCAGAAGTAGTGTACCATCGTCAGCAGTATGAACAATCGACCAATGATTTTAGAAATACGTACACACACAACCAAATTCGTGGTCAAGTCTTAGGTGGAATAAAGCCTATTGGATTAGGCTTGTACTTCAATGCTGGTTTGTACTATGCATATCAGCTTAATGGCAAGGAGCAATTGACAGAAGGTGGAAACACAACGGAAACGTTTTTCTCTGATTTTCCAGAGCAGAATGGCGAAGCTGAGCCATTTAATAATACTGATCTAGGCTATATCCTAGGAGGGACACTTAGCTTTAATCGAGGTGGATTTGCTTTGAGTGTATTATTCTCTAGAAGTTTTGATAGTGTTTTAAATGAAGCTTACTTTAATACAGATGACGTTTTTGATGGTGCCAATTTAAGGCATAGAAGTTTGCATTTCGTTATACAGAAAAAGTTTTAAGAATATATGCTAGTTTCTTTTTTTAATAGCAGATGGATACCTGCGATTCTACTTGGATTAATCCTTCTGTGTGTACAGCATAGTAGTGCACAAGTAGAGATCAATTTTCCTGAAAAGTCAAAAGAAGAACTCAAAAAAGAAAATACTAATTCTAAGGTGAATTTGAGTGGCCTCTGGGAAGCTGAGGTTACTCAACTTACCTGGAAGGGAGAACCACGCCTACAAGACATGTCGGGGAAGCTACATGTCGAGATCACCCAAAAAGGAAATAAAATTGAAGGCTTAATGGTGTGCCGAGCCAAGTACGCTGATGATCAAGGTTATCTTTCGTTTGAAAAAACCTTCAAGGGCACTTGGAACGGTCAAGAGCTTACTTACCAAGATGATCAAATGATCAGCTATATCAATACCCACAGAAACCTAAGGCATATAGAGAGTTGTATGAAAACAGCTACACTGGATTTTTATCGACTAGGTAATAAAATACACCTCAAAGGAGAATGGAAAGGAGTAGGGCATATAAGCGAAGTGTCTTGTGCCCCAGGTCAAATCCATTTAACAAAAGTAGATGATGAGATGCTTGAGTCTGAAGTAGCGACTACCTACAATGTTAGTTTCGCACAGAAAAATAGAGGACCCGTTGAACTCAAATGGGACGAGAATAATCAAATCAAAAAGATTAAAAATAGAAAGGTCAAGAAAGGTGAAGTTATCGAAGTCCAAAGCAAGACGATAAGCATCACGGTCTATGATCATCAAAGAGACGATGGTGATATCATTTCGCTCAACTACAATGGTAATTATATTCTTGAAAAGTTCACTTTGAAAAATGAGAAGCACAAAGTGGATGTTGTGCTTGATGCAAATAAAGCAGTCCCCAATTACCTTGTCTTATATGCACACAACCTAGGGGAAGTATCCCCCAACACAGTAGCTGTTATTGTAGATGATGGAGTAACCAAACAGCGTTTTGTACTGAACGCAGATATGAATACCAGCGATGTGATTTATTTTAAGTTGGCTGAATAAGCTTTTAGCTATTAGCCGTTAGCTGTTAGACGACTATTCTAAGTTATAGCTTATATTTTATAATGAAAGCTATTCATAGAACACGTAAGCACTGCACTCTCCACTTTCAACTCACCATTGTCAACTCTTACCTCTCAACTCAAAGCTCTTCATTAATAATTAACCATTAATAATTAACCATTAATAATTATTTACGCAGTGTTTCGGTATACTTCGCTACCGCTACTAATTCTTCAGCGGAAAGTACATCCTTGTAAGGAGTCATTAAACCCTTTCCGTGGTACACCTGAGCTATTGCTTCCTCTAGACTTATATTAGAAGCGGTAAGGTCCTTTGCGCCATTGATAGCAAGGTTACCTGTAAATCCATGGCAGCTAGCGCAGTTTGCTTTAAATACCTTCTTTGCATTTACTGCAGCTACAGCCTTATCTGAAACAGAACTTATAATTTCTTTTGCTTTAGCTACTTGATCGCCGTCCATACTACTTGTAGATGTAGATTTACTTTTAGCAGAACTAGTGCTGGCTTTATCATTTTGTTGGATAACTACCTTCTTAGACTTAGGAGATCCTGCATTCATGCCATCGCCACATTGACTTAAAGTAATCAATACAATAGCAGCTATAATAATTGTTCTTATCATGTTTTTTTAATCTTCTCTTTCGTAATACAGTTTATAAAATTTGCGTCCATCTTCCTCTTTGCCTCTTGCTATCATTTTGCGATCTCCATGAATATAAACATGGAAGTTCTTATCTAGTTTAAGAACACTCTTGAATATTTTAGATTGTTGTTTTACCGCTAAATTAGAGATAGGGAAATTGTCTATAACTTCTACACCGCCTCTATTTTTATGCTGGTCGTTGTATTGGTTAAATGAATCAACCATTTCGGGTTGAACAAATACAGCTTCTGTAAAATCATTTTTTTCAAAACGATCATGCTCTTTAAAGTAGTTTACACTTTTATTGAGTAAGTCTATCTGTTCAGCTCTGTTGATACCAAATTCGTCCCTCATATTATCAGAGATGAAGTCTTTGGTGATCTTCATGAATTCAGAAGTCTGATGAAATTCATTATTGATCGCATGAAGTTTCAAGAAATGATCTTTCCAATACCTCGTATCCATTGCTGGATTCTTAAGATCTAAAAGTAAGCATCTATAGCCCTCATCTTGTTCCATATTCAGTACCAATAATCCTTTATCAAGCCCCTTAATACTATGGCCCATTTCTGTGCTTACCTTTACTTGCCCTCCGCTTCTTACCATTTTTAAAAATGGGGTCTCTACCTCAGACTTAAACAAACCTAAACCAGAAACTACTTCATCTCCAATAACTAGATTGTTGAATAAGGTAACGTGGAACTTTGATTCTTTTATTTTTGGATGATTCGAATTAGCATAAAGTAGATTGGCCAATTCTTTAGAGAAGTGAACCAATTGACTTGGATCTTCAAAAATACTCTTAGCCAGATAGTAGACTTTGTTTTCAGAAAATTCTTTTGCCGGATCAAAGCAATAAAGATCCTCGGCGTTGAATTTTTGCAATAGATATTTGATTAAATACTCCTCAGCTACTTCCGAGTACTCAGTGTACCCCTCAGAAAAAAGTAGGGCTTCTGAACGATCAGAATTTCCCACTACATGAGTTATCATTTTGTCAATTGTGACATCGCTATAGTCAAATACCATGGGTTTTCCTTTTAGAGCTTGCAATTTCCTCAATGATGAGGATATTCCAAAATTTAGTGGCGTGTATTTATCGGTCTAAGG
>CALIEI010000146.1 GCA_938022165.1 uncultured Saprospiraceae bacterium
TATGAATCAAATATCTGAACGATTTATGGTTTGATACCTACTCTAATGGGTAGTTTATGCTCTAGCTTTGATATTTCAAACTTTTTTGAGTTTGGAATCAACGTATAAAATACAATCCTAAGATCAATATGTTTTCCAAAATCAAGCGTTTTAAAACGGCTTTCTTTAAAGCCTTTCAATGTTATTCTAAAGATAAGTCGCTTTGATTGATAAAATCCAATAAAATCAGGGCTTTTTGTTCAAAATCCCTATTTACAGGGATAGTTGGGGGGGACTGACGGCCTGCCGTTAGGTACATTTTGGGTTTTAGGTACACCTTAGGGACTAGGTACATTTTAGGTGCAAGCTACTAGGTATAAGGTACAAGCTGCATTTGTTTCGTGTACTTTGATGAATAAGCTACTAGCCGCTAGCATCTAGCAGCAACTAGCTGCATTTGTTTCGTGTTCTTTGCTGGATACTAGCTGCTTTTTAGGTACAAGGCGCAAGGTACTAGGTAAAAGCTGCTTATCTGATGTGTTCTTTGATGGGTACTAATGGGCTAGGTGTAAACTAGCTAATAGGGTTTTAACGGCTATTCTGAGGTGTTTCTCATCTTTCGTGCTCTTGAATAGGTATCTATTTAGGCCTTAGCGTCGACGGCTAGTCCCTTGCGCCTAGTACCTTGAACCTCTTTCTGCACCGCCAAAACAAAAAATCCTTGTACTTTACCTCCATTAATAAATAATACAAATACCATCTACATAATACAATGCAAGTAGAAAAAATAAAAGATTTTATAGCTCAATTTAAGGAATACCTAAAAAATAAAGACAATCGACACCATTTATACCTATACGACCTACTCAAATGCTATGATGAGCATTGGGGCTTAGCCAAGGAGCCGTTATCTGAGATGATAGATAAATCCATAAATAGCCAAGAAAGCCGTACGCTATGGAAAAGGGCTAATTATGATCCCAAAGAACGCATGGTCAAATTCGCTGAAATCAACCCGGATTTTGTAGCTCAGATGTTCAGAGGTTTATATGATGAAAGTAAATCTATTGATAGGAGAGTGGATCGTTTTTTCTATGGGGGAGAACAAATGCTCCAAGAACTGCGACGAACAAATCCCACTTCTGTAGTCAATAATCATTTTCAAGATCATAGTATGGTGTCTTTATATCTTGCATGCGCTTATCCTGAAAAGTATGCCTATTATGATAAGCGATCTTTTATCGAAACCTTGAGACTTACCAAAGCAGCCAATTTTCAGACTATAGATGATCTACCTCGTTTCTTCAAAATGCTCAATACTTTTGATGTTTTTCTAAAAAAGGATCCAGAGATATTTGCGCTGCATTTGATGCGCTTGGATGGAGATCACTTTTATAAGGGGTATACTAGGATGTTGATTACGGAATGCCTTATGATAGGTACAAGCGGCTAGGTATAAGGTACATATAAGCTACTAGCCTCTAGCAACTAGCATCTAGCTGTCTTTCTTTTGTGCTCGTTAAGAAACTTTAAAAGTTAGCCAATAGTTTTTAATAATTTTGGTTCGATTAATAAACAAAGACAACAATTATGAGAAATTTTAAGGATCTTACAATTTGGCAACGAAGCCTTGAGCTTGTAGATAATGTGTATAACATAACTCAATTAATGCCGAAAGATGAGCGTTTTGGATTAACCTCTCAAATCCGAAGATCTGCAGTATCTATCCCTTCTAATATTGCAGAAGGAGCTAGTAGGAAATCAAATAAAGAATTTGCAAGATTTTTAGAAATTGGACAAGGATCTTGTTTTGAATTGGAAACCCAATTATTAATTGTTCAAAAAAGAAAAATGCTTGACTCAAAGGAACTAACTTCTATAATTTCGGAGCTTATTCAGATACAAAAAATGTTACATTCCTATTATTCCAAGATAAAATTTAGTTCTTAAAAAAGCTAGTTGCTTGCTACTTGGTGCTAGCAGCTAGCCAAGTACCTTGCGCCTTGCGCCTTGCGCCTAAACACCTAGCCCCTTCTTATAAAAAGCAATCAATCCATTCGTACTACTGTCATGCGTATTCACCACAGAGCCACTTGTCAATTCCGGCAAAATTTTCTTCGCCAACTGCTTACCCAATTCTACGCCCCATTGATCAAAACTGTATACATTCCAGATGGCGCCTTGTACAAAAATCTTTTGTTCGTACATGGCGATTAGGTTTCCAAGAACATAAGGTGTAAGCTTGGTGAACATGATGGAATTACTAGGATTGTTTCCTTCGAAAACTTTAAAAGGAGCTAATTTCTCTATTTGATCGGCGGGTAGGCCAGCCAATTCTGTTTCAACTTGTTCACGGGTTTTACCCATCATGAGCGCTTCTGTTTGCGCAAAAAAGTTGGCTAATAATTTCGGATGATGATCACCGATAGGATTGTGAGATTGCGCCGGAGCTAAGAAATCACAGGGTATCAAACGCGTCCCTTGATGGATCAATTGATAAAAGGAATGCTGACCATTGGTACCTGCGGCACCCCATAAAATTTGTCCAGTATTGTAGCTGATACGGTTCCCATTTCTATCTACAGACTTACCATTACTTTCCATGAATCCTTGTTGAAGAAAGCTAGCTAGTTTATCCATGTATTGATCGTAAGGAAGAATGGCCTCCGTATGGGCATCAAAAAAATTGGTGTACCATACACTGATCAAAGCAAGAATTACAGGAATATTTTTCTCAAAAGGAGTCTCTCTAAAATGCACATCCATGTCATGCATGCCTTGAAGCATCTCCTCAAAATTGTCATATCCAACAGTACAAGAAAGCGTAAGGCCAATCGCACTAGAAAGTGAAAAACGACCACCGACCCATTCCCAAAAAGTAAACATATTTTGTGGGTCGATACCAAATTCTTGCACAGACTTTGCATTGGTACTCACAGCTACAAAATGCTTGGCAATATGTTCTTCATTTTCCGCGGCATCCAAAAACCATTGACGTGCAGTATGTGCATTCGTCATCGTCTCTTGCGTGGTAAAAGTTTTGGAAGCGATGACAAATAAGGTGCGCTCAGGATTTATCTTTTTGAGTACTTCCGCTATATCAGAACCATCTACGTTCGATACAAAATGAGCAATCATACCAGGACGGTGCATCGCACCCAAGGCCTCCGTAGCAAAGGCTACACCAAGATCAGAACCACCGATACCTATGTTTACAATATCTGTAATCGGATCTCCTTCATACCCTCTCCACTGACCTTGTTCCAACTGATGGCAAAATTCCTTTATTTGTTTCAAGACAGACTTCACTTTAGGCATCACATTTTCGCCTTTTGAAAGGATCTCTTCATTATGCAAGTCTCGCAATGCCACGTGTAGCACAGATCTATTTTCTGTGGCATTAATGGCTTCACCGGCAAACATTGCTTCCATATTTTCTTTGAGTCCACATTCTTCTGCCAATTGGAATAACAACTGTAGCGTCTTGTCAGAAATTCGATTTTTAGAATAATCCACCAACAAGTCTTTCCATTCGATATGCATGCTATCAAATCTGCCCGCATCTTCCGCAAACCAATCTCTCAAGTGCTTGTCTTTTATCTCTTCGTAATGTGCCTTCAATTTTTCCCAGGCAGCAGTAGTAGTTGGATTGATGTTTTTCATGTTCAGCAATTAATTTGCAACAAAAATGCATCTTTTTATGGAATTATGATAAACCACTCGTCTTTATAAT
>CALIEI010000147.1 GCA_938022165.1 uncultured Saprospiraceae bacterium
TTTAGCGCGGACATAGGTCGCCTCCATCTTTATCAACATTTTCATTGTTAAATTAACAAAAGAAAAAGAAGCAAAAAGAAAAGTTATATATGATGATATTTATAATATCTATCGTAAAACTATTAATGTAAAACTAAAGGAAGCGGACCCTGACAGAGCCCGACTCCGGTGAAGCGATAGCGGAATCGGAGGCACTCCCAAAAAAATAAGTTCAAGCAAATAAGCTTACATTATCATCTTGCTTTTAAAATTTTCAAGGTTAGTTCAGGCTATATAGCATTCTTAAATTCCTTGCTTACTGTAGCTTATAAGACTCCAAAGGACCATCATTATTTGCCACCAATACATGATCCGTATTATTGATCCTAATATACTTCAGATCTTTAACATCACCTTTTGCCATGAATCCACTTTCGGGAAGCAAAGAAGGAGCAAAGGTGTTATCCCCATTTCCTTTTAATAACAGTCCTACACTTGCGTCATTTCTTGGCGTCTCTACCTCAGCTACAAATAGATTACCAGCACTTAGGATATCTAAATGCCCATCTTGATCAAAGTCTTTCACTACTAAACCATTGATGCATGAAAATTGCGCTTCTGTAGGTAGTGGTTTTAAGGTGTACTTTCCTGCACCTTCATTAATCAGAATGGAGCTACTAAAATTGGTAACTTCCAAATGGTAAGATTTTTCCAAATCTGATCCATAAACATCTTCCAAAGTAGCTGAAGCAAATTGCTTATAGGAAGGAAATTTTTCTTTGATAAAAGGCATTTGCTCTGAGCTACATTCACGGCCTCTCAGAGGGTAAAGGTTGCCTTCATTAAAATAACCTAATACAATATCTAGATTACCTGTTTTATCAAAATCGTTAGCATAGATATGAAAAGGTTCTTTTTGCGATGCTTTGTACTTGTAATTTGTACCAAGATTTCCCACTACAAAATCCATGTCGCCATCGGCATCAAAATCTCCTTGCGCTATGGCACTCCACCAACCGGTATTTTCTTTTAGATTCTCAGGGGTAACATCCTTTAAGATACCTCCCGAATTTTGTAGCATAGTGATTTTAGTCCACTCTCCTACTACTACCAGATCGTCTTTTTTATCGCCATTCAAATCTGTAAGCAGTGCGTCCGTTACGATGCCTATGTCTTTCAGCCCAGTAAAGGCATTTTCGTTTATTTTGAATACTCCATTTTCATTTTCCAGTATGTATGATTGAGCTGCGTATGGATAGCGTCCTGGCTCCATACGGCCACCAACAAACAAATCTAAATCACCATCACCTTCTATGTCAAAAGGTACGGCTACTGCTCCACTACTAGCTATAGAAGGAATAGTATTGCTTTGACTGAAGCTTCCTTTACCATCATTGAGATAAAGTCGATCATGTAGCTTACTTGATCCGGATTCAAATTCGTTTCCTCCACTTACCACATAGAGATCTTGATCTCCATCATCATCAGCATCAAAAAATACACTATGTATATCTTCAGATCCTTGTGCTCGTTTCCACAGCCCAGTGTTTGATTTTTTAAACTCTCCATTTACAGTTTGTTGAAAAAGTTGACCAGGCTGATCTTTAGCGCCCCCTATGTACACGTCTTGCAATCCATCTCCATTGACATCAGCAACTGAAATGGAAGGGCCATGCTGTGAATTCTTATGCGGTAGTAAAAGTTCTTTAACAAAGTCGTCATATTCATTTTCTTGATGAACATAACCCAGACCAGAAATTTCATTTTTGGCAAAGAGAAGCTCACGCTTTTCTGAAGCGTTTTCCTTAGGTATAGAAGATTTTGTCTTGTCGATTTTTATTGTACTGTTTATCTCTGGCTTACTAACGGTTTGAGTCCGACCATCAGACCACTGCACTTCTATCCTATCAACCCCTACATGTTCACCTAAACCAAAATGAAGGATATTATCTACTGTAGATTGAAACCCACGTACTAAAGCTAATTCTTGAAACTGCACAAGGTCATTAGAAAATACCTTGACTTTAGCATTTAAGGTAAGTGCTAGATTTTCTCTTTCTCCAGCCTGCAAATGAACCTTTATAAAGTTTCGACCTTTATCCGCCGACTTGTTTTCATACAGATACGCCTCATCATCGATGTTATTTAAAATAATATCTAGGTCTCCATCATTATCAAAGTCCGCATATGCAGCTCCATTTGAATAGGTCTTTTCTTTCAGCCCCCACTTATTGCTAGCCTTTTCAAAATGTAAGCCATCAACATTTCTAAAAGCATAATTTTTAAGTTTGTAACTCGGAGGTTTATTGATCCATTCATTTTTTACATCTTGAGGAATTTTGCCCTTGTATTTAGCTACCATTTCTTTAAATGAAATAGAAAAATCATTCTCCATTTTATTGTATTTGTAACCATTGCTTACAAACATATCTTTGAATCCATCATTGTCCAAGTCTGCCAATAATGTCGCCCAACTCCAATCCGTTTTATGTACTCCTGCTAATTTTGCAATTTCCGAAAATTGACTCCCACCCTGATTTAGTTGCAATGCATTAAACATGTATTGATGCTGATAATCAAACACATCAACATAGATCTTAAAATCCTCAGGAGCCATTGAAGGCATCAAGGTTTTAGATCTAAAGTTATTAGCGGGTGCCATATCTACTACCGATATATCAAGTAGCCCATCGTTATTAATATCTGCAGCATCGCAGCCCATAGAGTAGAATGAAAGATGGCCAGTGTTATCATTTATCTTATCCGTGAAAGTTCCATCTCCATTATTCAAATACATACAATCTGGTCTTGAAAAATCACTCGCTACATAAATATCAACATCATCGTCTCCATCAAAATCACTAGCCACCAATCCAAGTCCATATGTGAAATTTAGTAGGCCCGCTTCTTGGGTTACATCAGTATATTTACCTTTATCATTACGATACAGTTTACTTGAATGCTTCTTTAAAAACTCAATATCATTTTTTCTTTTGAATGGAACAGCTGGATCTCCAAAAAGACTGCCGTGATTCATCACAAAAAGATCCAAATCTAAATCCTTATCGTAATCAAAAAATACAGCTTGAGTTGAGTGTCCCTGATCACCAACTCCATATTGTTTTGCTTTTTCAGTAAACGTGAGATTTTTATTGTTCACATACAAAAGATTTTGAGTTACTAATCCATTTTTAAAATGGCCTGATTTGCAAACATAAATATCCATGTAGCCATCATTGTTTATATCACAAATGGTCGCACCAGTAGACCAACTATTCGTTATCTGATTTTCAAATCCAGAAACATTTGCGGTGACAGTAATATCTTCAAATTTTAAATTTCCTTTGTTGAGATACAGCTTATCTGATTCCATATTAGAGGTAAAGAAGACATCTTTTAGACCATCGTTATTAAAGTCAGCAACTGCAACTCCCCCTCCATTTTGAAAGTACTGATAATCGAAGGTGCTAAAACTGGCACTCGGCGTAAGTCGATTAACAAAATCAATTCCACTATTCTTTACTAAAGAAAATAAGGGCCCTTTTATTTCTTTAGTCCCAGTTATACCATTTTGATTTTCTGAATCACTTGTGCATGCAATCAACAAAGACAGTGTTATCAAAATGGGTAATATTCTTTTAAGAAGTTGACACATATGAAATAATTTATTCATGGTATTGCAATAACTATAATATTGTTCTAGTATCCTTATTAATTTTTAGGTAGGGTTTTATTTATTTTAAATTCCTTGGGCCTACCCCGCGAAAATACGTGGTCGCTATGTTTCGTAGCTCGTTATTCACTCGGCCACATAGCTCTGAAGGCTTTCAGAGCTATGTGTCTGGCTCCTATCGTCGCCACTACTGCACAGCGCTAGGCCAAATTTATTACTTTTTAAGGTATTTCGCTTACAAAAAAAGTCTCCTCTCAACCATATAGCCGAGAGGAGATGCTTCCCAAAAACCGTTTCTTTATATCGTTTTGTTTGTTCTTTGCTTTTTTTGATTTATTCTAGCCTCGGCAGGGGCCTCGGTTCCCTGTCCGACTGAAGTCATTCAGGCGGGCCTCTCTATTTTGATACGCTGGATCAAAATTGCTGCGACCTCAGAATTATTCATGCCTCGGCAGGAGCCTCGGTTCCTTCTCTATTTTGATCCACTGGATCAAAATTGCTACGACCTCAGATTTATTCATGCCTCGGCAGGAGCCTCGGTTCCCTCACTATTTTGATCCGCTGGATCAAAATTGCTGCGCAACGTTCGGTCATCCACAAAAACCGTTTCTTAAGTTCGTTATGTTTGTTCTTTGCTTTTTTTGATTTTAAAAGACCTCCGCGCAGCTCTTCAGCTGCGCAGAGATTATCCCAAAAACCGTTTCTTTATATTTCGTTTTGTTTATTCTTTGCTTTTTTGATTTTTTCATGCCTCGGCAGGGGCCTCGGTTCCCTTCCTATTTTGATCCACTGGATCAAAATTGCTGCGCAACGGTCGGTCATCCACAAAAACCGTTTCTTTATTTATTTTCGTAATGCTACTTTCTATTTGGTTTGTTCTAGCTGCCACAAGTTTGTGGAAGTTCCCTGCCCGACTGAAGTCATTCAGGCGGGCCTCTCTATTTTGATTCCGTAATACTGCGGAATCAAAATTACTTCCCGAGGCGAGCACTAAACAGGTCGCAACGGTCGGTCATCCGCAAAAATTGAATGAGTTCATTAAACTAAAATTACGAACAGAAATTGTGAAAATATGCTTATCAGAAGTGACAGCATCACTAGGATTATTTTTGTTCATATGTAGTTGTTGTTTTAAGTTGAATTCAAATATTTAGACCTTCAACTCTTCTTCAATTTAAACTTTATCAAGGCATATATCAATACCCTATTTTGGTATTTTTTAGATACATTTAATTACCATATACTAGCTAGTAAAGACTAGCGTACTAAAAGCATTTTCTTTGTATCTAAAATTTTGCCATCAACTTCAAGGCTGTAGAAAATAATTCTTTCTCCTCCGAATTGATCAGCTTTTACCTCAAGCAAATTTTCTCCTATTACTAAATTCTTTTCAATAGAATTTATCAACTGCCCTTTTGCATTTGTTAGTACTATCCTTGCTTCAATATTTTTATCAGAAAGTATTTTAATTGTAGTATTATCGATCACTGGATTAGGATAATTTTGACTCAATATTGTTTTATCAACTTTTACTTTCTCTTCTATATTAATAAACTCTATGCCTAAGTCTATCTTTTGATATCCGGCCTTATACAATTCCGCATTAAAGTTTTCGTGAACGAAATTGAAAAGTTGTTCTACTTTACAATCCTTAAATATTTTAAATTTAATTTTAAATGCAATTTGATTTTCGTCGAAGTGTTTTAGTGAACCATTTGTACTCCAAGACATCTTGACTCTATTTTCTATAGAGTCATATTTATAATTGCCTTCATTTATAGACGACTCTTGATCACCACTTAATGCGACAAATTCCGCAAATCTAGAATTAACGTCTAACTCAAATTGCAAACCATACAAATCAATATTCTTTGACATCGCAAAATCTATTTCAACAATTTCACCTGTTTTCATATCTGCATTTTCTACATTAATATCAATCTGATTTTGGTTTCTTTGGAGCACTTGATTTGTATTTAAATTCACTCCGTCACCATCAATATCACCCATTTTGATCGCTACAAAATCTGCGTTAAAAACATCCTGGTTTAAAGCAGGCAATGTAATCGTCGTTGGAAAATTTTCATTAAATGGAAAACTACTATTGTTAAATACGTAATTCGCATCTACAGTTCTCCAAGCTAATCCAGATGAATACTGGTTTATTTGTTCTAAAATCAATTGGCGTATCTCAACCAAATCCGTAACATTAATTGAGTTGTTATTATTAACATCTGCTGCTATAATTCTGTAAGGATCCGTTAGTGTTCTAGTTTGTAAAATATGGGCAACTATAAGCACCATATCAAATGTACTGATGCCTTGAGGATCTAAAGGTATGTCAGTCAATCCGATAGTATAATCTATACCTGAAGGTAAATTTTCAAAAGTATACTGTCCATTTGCATCTGTTTCTGTAAAATAGATACCGTTGGCAGTCACCTCTAATCCTTCTATAGGAGCGCCACTTACATTTAAAAGTCTCCCACTAACATTCGCTTCAGGTGCAGCACAAGAAAATGTGTTATCCTGAACATCAATAATAGTAGAGCAAAAGGTTGTATTTCCATCTAAGTCAGTTGCAAAAAGAGTTACTGTTTGCAATCCTACATCATCACATGTAAAGGTATTAGGAGA
>CALIEI010000148.1 GCA_938022165.1 uncultured Saprospiraceae bacterium
TATGATGGTTACTTCTATAGAATTGGTTAAAGCTAAATATTGATCGGAAAAACCTGGGAAGCTAATCGTAAAAGTCTCATCTGACTCTAGCTCTTCATCGTCATTTATTGTGAGTTCCAACATGAATACATCCACCGTATCTGTATCAGAACTAACAGAAGTACTTACTAACTCAAAATCATCAACAGCAACAGCAGTTCCATCAGCAGCAGAGACTTCAACATTAACTATATTTTGTTCGGCCCTGTTGATGTATACTGGAATGCTTGCAGTTCCTGCATCCTCTAAAACCGAAATTCTATTATTAAAAAAACTCGCTACACCCTTTTCTGTACATTGAAAAAAGATGTCACCCAGTAATCCATACAAAGGTTGATTCTCAATGACAAGTCCTGCAGCGAAAGGCGTTAAATTCCAAAGTTCAGGGTCATTTTTGTCATCATCAGTCGTACCACAAAAATGCAATGAAGAGCCATTCCCATCTGCAAAAGTAGGCCAACCATTGCTATCACTATAGGTCACTTCGTCAGCAAGCGATCCATCAGCATTCACAATAGTTATGGTTTCCCCGCTATTGTTCAATGCACCAGTCCCTGCAATCACGGCCCTACCAAATGTATCAAAAGCACCTTCAAACGCCTCAGCATTAGAAACTACAAAAAACCACTGCCCAGGTGGAATGTCAATATCTGGAAAGGTAGCTTCTATTCCTCTTGTCATGCTCGCACCTGCTAGATTCAGCGTTTGTCCACTGGTATTCCAAACCTTGATGTATTCATACAGATCCTCACCTGGATTGTTATACATGATTTCCACAATAGACATTTGACTCTTTAGAGGGAGACATGCTATACAAAAAAAGAAAATGGTAGTGTAAAAAGATTTTATCATAGTTCTAATAGTTGATGGTTTTTAAACATTCTGATTGTGATGTTATTTAACATCTTGACCTCTAAGGTAATACATATCCTTTGCAAGTAATGAAAAATTACTGTTATTTATCCAGTACTAATACAGCTACAAAAAATAAAGGCTGAGCACTTGTCATAGTACTCAGCCTTTAGCCTGGATTATATTAAAAAAAAACCGATAGACTACCTTCCTGTCAATTCTTTAACAAGCCTATCTGCTTTATAAATATATTCTAAAGCCGCTGTAATCCCTCCTGCATGCACAGATACCGCACGATTGAAAGTGGGTTCATAGATGAAATTCCCTGGAAGCGATTCGATGTTACCATCAAAGATCAAGCCTACAGCCTCCCCTTTGGTATTGATAATGGCAGAACCAGAGTTACCCCCGATGATATCGTTCGTTGATACAAAGTTAAGTGGCTTACTTAATAATTCAGCAGGAGGATTCAACCATCTTTCTGGCAAGCTCCAAGGTGCTTTCTGACCATGACTGTAATGTCTATCATACAATCCATAAAAAGTCGTTTTGTATGGTGCCTTTGTTCCATTATAATTATAATCTTGTACTACGCCATCCGCTATCCTTAGCGTAAAAGTAGCATCTGGCGGCAACTTACCTTTGTTAGATTCATAAACCAACTTTGAGATCTTCCCTTCCAATACTCTTCGCTCAGGAGATGAAGATTGGTATTTCATTGCCGCTTCATTATATCTTCCAGTCAGTTGATCTGCCATAGTCAATAGCGGATCCTTAGACTTTACAAGCTTCTTCGGCTTCAGCGCTTTTCCTATTTTTTGAGGATTCGCCAATGCAGAAGCACCAACCATTTTTCCAAATGCGCTAGAGAATGAACCGCTTCTAAACAATCCTTTGACATAGGTATCATCTGCACTAGCGTATTTATTCATCTTACTCATCAGGTTGGTAAACTTTCCAATCTCACTTTTATCTTGCATTATGGATGCACCCTCTTTTACGACTTCCATTTGCTTTGCAATGTCCGCTTCATCGGCACCGCCTGCTACCATATTCTTATAGTTAGACAGCTGATGCATATATCCCATTATTCCACCATTTAAACCAGAAGGACTGAGCAAATTAATTTCAGCACCGTAGTCTGCCAACTCTTCGTAAGTGTTTGCCAGCTGATCCCACAATTCTCCTTTGCCAGATTTCCTCTTTGTTTCATCTTCCAACTTTTGTTTTCTTGACATCAGTACCGGATCATGCAATCCTTCGATTATTCCTCCTATCGCTTTCATCCCATTACTCAATCCAAAAATTTGATCTAGCAATTCTGGACTTGGATTTTTATCATATTGAGCAGAAAGCTCGGCATGCAATTCTGTCATAGATTCCAATCTGATATTGTATCTATTCTCTCTATCGTATTCTAGTTGAGATACGGTCCTATATCGTTCTGTAGAACCAGGGTTTCCTATCACAAATACTGTTTCTCCTTCCACTGCTCCTTCAGGATTAAACTTAAAATAATTCGCACTTGTATTTGCTGGCTTACCATTCTCATAAGCCCTCCAAAAAGTAACATCTAGATTATACCTTGGGAAAGTAAAGTTATCAGGATCTCCTCCATAGAATCCCAAGTCCAATTCTGGAATAAATACCAAACGGATATCGTCATACCTCTTATACCCATACAGAGAGTACTTACCTCCGCTATAGTAAGTGATGGTTTGCAATCTTAGATTTTGCCATCCATCCATAGCACCATATTTCCGCTTAACTACGTTGAATGCCGAGTCACGCATTACTGCTACCTCACTATCATTACTTGCCTTAGCAACTAGTGCATTTACATCGTCCGTGATATCTGCTATCATAACCAATTGCTCTACAAATAAACCCTCATCTTTTCGCTCATCTGCCAAGGTCGGTGCATAAAAACCATTGCTATTAAAATCCTCGCCCTCCTTCATCAGCTTTGGCATTTCGCCATTGCTACAGTGATGGTTGGTCATGATCAAGCCATCTGGAGACACGAACGAAGCAGAACACCAAGAAGCAAATCTTAGCGCCGACATCCTGGAAGCCTCTATCCATTCTGGTGTCGCATTGAAGCCATATTCTTCATTCCAATACCCTACTGGCGCATCTTCAAAAGTCCACATTTTACCATAGTCAAAAATGCTAGGCTCTGGTGATACTTTTTGTGCGGTACTTGTCGCACAAATCTGAAGCATCAAAGCCAAAAGAAGTATGTTTTTAATCGTATTTTTCATCTATTGTTTGATTGATTAACAAAGCGTCTAAATTACGGATTCTTCTTAAGATGTTAATCAATATAGGATGAAAATCTTACTTGGTATTTAGTTTTAGATAAGGAAGTTTGACTTTTCCTAGACCTTAGACCTTAGATGTTAGAAATTGGACGTCTGTTCTCAGTTTGTTCATTTTCAATTTATAAGCTATTTGTGAGATAGAATGCAATAACAATTACATCCTGACTACTTCTCAACCCTATTTCTTTAAGTTTTATAAAAAATACCAGCGATAGAAAAGCATTAATAATTAAACATCAACCATTAATAATTAAAAAAAGGCGCCCTTATCACGCTCTCCGCTTTACGTCAGTTGCTATATCTAGGTTTAGCTAGTGGATTCATGCATCTCTCCTATTCGTCGAGCTACCTGATTCCACAGCTGCACACTAGATCTAGCTCCTTTTGTGCTCGCTGCGATCGTGGGTCGAAAAAAATGGCCATTGAAATTTAATCGGACCCAATTTTAGAATTACCGAAAAATTTAAATAGGAGTATATTGGTTGGAGATTAAATTACAAGGAGATGATCGAGCAGTTAAGACAGTAGTAATTGAATAGTGTTTTTGGAAGTTCGAAATTTGACACATAGAAACAAGTCAATTAATCCTTTCTTTATGCAATAGGTTTGCTGTCGTCTCCAGTGGCAAGCACGGGACTGGCTTCCAGTCTCCAGGACTCATTTTTAATTTCATTTTTTGAATAGGGTTTTACTCTAACCTTTAGGCCTTGCTCCCTCCGGGAGCTTTGTATTATTCTCTTTTGTTCATTTTTGCTTCAAAGAAAAAAGTACACTAAAGAACGGCGCTTTCAACTTTCCACTTTCAATTTTCAACTTAAATAGCTTTCAACTCTACACTAAAAAAAACTACCCGCAATAATCCACAATCCTCGGATCCACCATAACGTCCCTTGGTGTCAGTTTTTTGCGCAGGACGATACCTTCTAGGGTTCGGCATCTGGATAGCGCTACATAAGTTTGACCATGTTCAAAGGCACCACCACTCATATCGATGATGACTTTATTGAACGTTTTTCCTTGACTCTTGTGTATGGTGACAGCCCATGATAGTTTGAGCGGAAGTTGTTTAAAGGTGCCTACGATTTCAGATTCGATGGTCCCTTTGTTGGACATTCTATATTTTAGTATTTCCCATTCTTCTCGATCCACTGTGATCTTTTTGAGATCGCCTTCAGGGTTTTCGATTTCTACAACTACTTTTTCGGTGTTGAGAGATCTTACTATGCCAATAGTTCCGTT
>CALIEI010000149.1 GCA_938022165.1 uncultured Saprospiraceae bacterium
GTAAAACACAAAGTTCACAAAGATGACAAAGACACAAAAGGGTGATTAATTGTGTGTTATTTGTTTCCTCTTATTTTTGTGGGTATTATTCTGTTTACCTGGAAGTCAATTAAAATCAGAGAATAGTTACTGAATCAAGCAACAGGCCCTGCGATAAGGATGGAAAGGGCGGCGACCTTAGGAGACGGTGCGCGACTAGCTAGTGCGCGAGCAGGCACGGATACCCCTGCACAGCCTGGTCACTGGTTTTGCGTTGGGGGGTGAGGCAAGGGCACCAGTGGATCGCCCAAAACAATATACGACTAAAAAGCAATCTCATCCACAAAACCTTCGGATAAGAAATTGGTTATTAATGGAAATAGCTAATATTCACCTAAGTTAACATCATGCATAAAACTATATTTATCTTATCCATTTTGCTCTCTTCTATCTGCCTACAAGCTCAGGACAGATTTGCCAAAGTAGAAATCACCGCTGAAAAAATCAACGATCACCTTTACATGCTGCAAGGTTCGGGAGGAAACATCGTGATCCAGATGGGTGATGATGGTGTACTGATGATCGATGATCAATTCGCTCCACTCAGTGCAAAAATTCAGGCCAAGATAAAAGAGCTTACAGGCGCAGAGGTTGATTACCTAATCAATACCCACTGGCATGGTGACCATACTGGGGGAAACGAAAATTTTGGGAAAGCAGGAGCTACAATAATTGCTCATCATAATGTGCGCAAGCGTATGGCTAGAGGTCGTACTAAAATAGAGGCAGGTAGAGAAATTCCACCAGCGCCAGCAGTCGCATTGCCAGTCATCACTTTTGGAAGCGACATGAAGTTTCATTTCAATGGAGAGGACTTACATTTGTTTCATTTTCACAATGGGCATACGGATGGTGATGGCATCATTTATTTTGCGAACGATAATGTAGTCCACATGGGCGATACTTTTTTCAATATGCGTTATCCTTTTATTGATTTGAAATCTGGTGGAAATGTCAATGGTTTATTGAAAACACTAGGTGAAGTACTATTCATGATTGATGATGACACCGTAGTCGTGCCTGGTCATGGATCGCTTGGTAATAAGGCGGACTTGATGAAGTATAGAGATGTCATCCTTGAGCTACGAGACAAGGTAGTCGCGATGAAAAAGGGAGGGAAATCCTTAGATGATGTCTTAGCAAGTGGATTTTCGAAGCAATACGATGAAGCTTGGGGTGGTGGATTTATTAATCCAGAGAAATTTGCCAGCTTTCTTTTTGAGAGTCCTGCTTTAGATACTGTAAGTGAAGATTAAAGTCTAGGCTAAAGCTTTTAACTTATCATACTTTGATGTACTTTTGCATCATTAATTAACGAAATATCTATCGATAGATGAGCGATCATATTGAAAATGCGGGAGGAAAAGGATGCGTATTAGGCGCAATCATTATCTTTTTTCTACTTTTCATTGCTACTTGGGCTTCAGTATACTACTCAAACCAAGACGGTTTAGGAATGCTGTAGGATACTACCAAATCTTTTCGGCTGCTCCGTCATCTAGCCATTTACTCCATTTTGCATTGTATGTGTGCACTTTATCCGTAGGATTATCTAGTGCATCGACTACTGGGTTGCCTTGATTGACCCATTCAAAGATGCTTCCATACAGGTTATACACATTCGTATAGCCTTTCTTTTGTAGTTTTTCACCTATTTTTTCGCTTCTATACCCTACTGAACAGTATAGTACTATTGGCGCATCTTTAGGTACACCATCTAAATTGGCGAAATCAAAATCTTTATATCCTACATATTGCGCACCTGGTATATGGCTGATCTGAAATTCCTCCAGCTCACGAGCATCAGCAATCACTGCTCCGTCCATCTCCTTAAGCTGATCTACACTTAAGGTAGGTACAGAAAAAGAGATCAATCTTTCTACTTTTTGGTCAAATTCTGGGTTATTACAATGCGCTTTACGTGCTGTTTGCTGGGCAAAACACGAAGCCAGACTAAAAACGATGAATAAACTAAAAACGATTTGCTTCATAATTGTAAAACAGGATTTTTTTATGGAAAGTTTCATGATATTAGTTTTGGCCCTTGGCCCACTTGGTCTGCTATAACCAAACCATTATGGCACAAAGCTTTAAGCTCATTTTTTATGAATTCTTTAACTTGACTGCTGTGCTCTTCTGGGTATAAAAGATGAGGATTAGGCCCAGCATCTAGTGAAAAATATAGTGGAATCTGACTATCTGCTCTGAAGGCTTGAATTCGACTGATCGCCTCCAAGGTATTAGGCTCTAACAATGTAAATGGATTCTCCGCAGCCATCATCATAGCGTGTAAACTCAGCGCCTCTCCTTCTACAATTTTTCCAAATTCTTCTAGATCTCCACTCTTCATGGCAGCCAGTAACCTTACCATGCGCTCCTCGGCCTGCGCATATCTGCTAGCTGCATAAACATTCCCCTCCATCAGTGCATGCCCTTGCGTACTGCTCACCTTTTTCTCTTTTCGACTGATGATAAGGATATCATTTTTGTAGGTATGAAAGATGGGATGCAAATGCTCTGCAAAAGGAATAGCATGGTCATTACTCCCCTCTTCTATTTGAGGATGTGCTCCCCAAACTGCCGCTACCGGATAAACTGATCGACAGGCTGATCCACTGCCCAATCTCGCCAAGTAGGATGCTTTATGCAGAAGTGCTTCTTCGCTTGCAAAAGCTTTTCCTATTTCATTTTCTATTCTGCACAGACACATAGCCACTGCACTCATCGCCGAAGCAGAAGAAGCAATTCCTGCAGAATGTGGAAAAGAATTACTAGACTGTATTGTCAAATGATGCGTTCGCAAAAAAGAAACTTCATAGATGATGCTATTCAGATATTTTTCCAATTTAGCTTGAAAAGCTTCATTGGCTTTTTCTTCAAAATAAAATTCAATGGAAACGGTATCACCTGCTGTAGGTCTTTCTTCGTAAACAACGCTGGTGTCTGAGTAGGCACTATCTAGAGTCAAAGAGATCGATGCGTTGCGTGGGTATTGGCGGCCGTATTTTCCCCAATATTTTATCAAAGCGATATTGGAAGGGCTGGTGTATCTTACCTTATTTGAACTACTCATTTTCTATTCATTATTTGCTAAGGTAAGGTAAATATAATAACAAAGGGAAGGCTGTTTGAGTGAAAATTATAAACAACTAAAGCTTTTCTTACTTGTTTGTTGGCCACCTTAAATCTTCCTTTGTCGAATTTGGTTTTCGTCAACAACAGTGAAATAACCTGAAAAATTCAAGTCTTCATTGTTCAATAAACTAAGTATAAGTTTACCAGGGAAATCAGGAAGAAAGTTTTGTAGTCTAAGGTATATTACTCCATGTGGCTTATATCCTTTTTTAAATACAAGCTCACCATAATCACTATCAAATGTTATTATAACTCTATCTTCTTTAATAGAATAGTTCATAACATCTTCATCATTGATACCACTCATGCTTGATGCCACATGCAAGATATTACATCCCTGGTCGAGCAAAAAATTGAAACTAGAGAAAGGAAAGTTTTCGTTCGCAAGAAATTTCATCATCAAAATTAAGCCCTCTTTGTTTTCATAAACAAGAGTCCATCCTTAAAAGCCTCATATGTAAATGCATGTACAGCTTTTAAGTCGTCATTACTTAGACGAGGATAATTTTCTAAAATTTGATCTTCAGACCATCCATTAGCTAATCTCTCTAATATGAATTCAATAGAAATCCTCGTTCCTTTTATCGTTGGCTTACCCAAAAGAACATTAGAATCAGTAATAATATGATCTTGCCATTTAACCATTGCTGCTAATTTACCCTTAAGTTAATATTATTTACTAACAAAATCTCCTAAAAATGATTCCACCCCTGCGCCGTGATAGGATGTATATTTCCTCCTTTAGTATGCAGCTTGATGCCATCCTTCTTCGGGACTACCTCACCCATAATATAGATGCCCGGCATAAATTTTACCTTATCTACATCCTTTGGATCTATCGTGAATAGCAGTTCATAATCCTCCCCTCCACTTAAGGCACAAGTGATCGGATCGATCTTAAAATCTATCGCTTGCACTTCTGTATCGGGATGTATCGGAACACCTGACTCCTCTACAAAAGCACCCACACCAGACTGCGAACAAATATGATATACCTCTGACGCAAGCCCATCCGAAATATCAATCATAGAAGTAGGTAACAAATCTACTTTAGCAAATTCCATTATAATATCTCTACGCGCTTCTGGCTTCAGTTGTCGACCTACCAGATAATTTTGATCGCCGAGGTCAGGCTTCACCCCAGGGTTTTCTAGATATATTTGTTTCTCTCTTTCTAGGATCTGCAAGCCCAAGTATGCTGCACCCAAATCTCCTGTGACACAAAATAGATCTCCTACTTTTGCCGTATTTCGATATACTTGCTTGCCTTTTTCAACCACTCCGATGGCCGTGATACTCATCGACATTCCCTTTGGCGAAGAGGTCGTATCGCCTCCTACCAAATCCACTCCATATCGCTTGCATGCCAAGTCTATCCCGGCATATAATTCTTCCAAAGCCTCTACCGAGAATCGATTCGAGATGGCTATCGATACCGTGATTTGTTTTGGCGTCGCATTCATCGCATAGATATCCGACACATTAACCACCACTGCCTTATATCCCAGATGCTTCAGAGGACTATACATCAAATCAAAATGAATACCCTCGATCAACATATCCGTCGACACCACCGTCAGCAAATCTCCACTATCAATGATCGCCGCATCATCTCCAATTCCTTTCACGGACGACTCATGCAGAAGCGGAAAATTCTTCGTCAAGTGATCTATGAGACCAAATTCCCCCAAGTCGTTTACATCCGTTCTTTTTTCCTGTGCTGGATCCATGCCCTTCTTTTTTTCACAAAGGTAAGTAGAAATTTTGTTCTGTTTTTAGGGTCTTTTCGGGGGCCATCTCGACCCCGAGAAAAGGGGCGAGACTGCGTCGTCCGTTTTTATCGCTCGTAGAGACGCATTGCTATGCGTCTCTACTAGCGATACCACTTCCACCGCTTGTCCTGCGTGCTACCGCACGACGCGCTTAGTGGCCTTTGGCCAGTCGCATCTATACTAGACTTGAGGGCAAAGACATGGACAATTAAGCCTTTTATTGTAACTCATGTCCCAGTACTGCGTAATTACCAACAGACAATTTTTTGGCCATAATCTACTTTTTCTATCACCTTTTTAAGTAGTTATTATGTTCAACAATTTCCCTAAGACTAGATCCATTCTACCTGAAGCTTATCAGGCTATCTACAATACCCACTACAAGGATAATCGTGAAGGCAACACAGCTGCTACAAGTGTAGCTCAGAAAATGGAAACATGGCTGCACAAAAAAGTAGCCTCAGATACACAAGAGGTATTTAAGGGGTCCACGCTTGAGATCGGAGCTGGCACCCTCAATCAACTCCAATTTGAACAATCGGATAGATACGATATTGTAGAACCATTCGAAGCGCTATTTCGAAATTCACAAGACTTAGACAAAGTCAACAATGTCTATGCTGACATTTCTGAGATCGATCTCTCTAATAAATATGATCGCATCACTTCGGTTGCTACTTTCGAGCACATATTGAATCTCCCTCAAGTCGTCGCTCAGTCTTGTCTACTTATGAAAGAGGATGGTGTCATGCGTACTGCTATTCCTAGTGAAGGTGGCTTCTTATGGAAGACGGCCTATACACTGACTACGGGTATAGAATTTAGATTAAAACATGGGCTCAATTATGAGACCCTCATGAGACATGAACATGTCAATACTGCTAAAGAGATCAAAGAAATATTGAATTACTTTTTTGAGTCTTCTGCTGTTTCTTACTATGGACTTGGCCCTCACCTATCGTTTTATCAGTATATTGAAAACAGAAAACCAAAAGTAGATCTCGCAGAAAAGTTTCTTGCGGAGCATCCGATCCTTCATCAATCGCAAAGTCCAAATAGTCCTCAACAAATATTAGATGATCCAATACTTCTGGCTAGAGAATCGGTTGATGATCGTAGAGGGAATATGAGACGGGCCCAATAATATTGAAGCAATATGTTTGCTGTCGTCCCCGTGGCAAGCACGGGACTGTCTTACAGCCTTCGGGACTCATTTTTATATTATTTTTTGAATAGGATTGCACC
The DNA here is from genome assembly GCA_938022165.1 of uncultured Saprospiraceae bacterium. Lineage (GTDB taxonomy): Bacteria > Bacteroidota > Bacteroidia > Chitinophagales > Saprospiraceae > JALZVN01. Next base: position 6,192 of record CALIEI010000149.1, read on the forward strand.
CTATTCTTTAAGCCTTGCTCCTTCTAGGAGCTTTAATATAAAATCAGATTCTAGCTTGTCTTAGATCATTATACACTATGCGGCTCCTAAATTTTTACAATAATTTTGCGCTCCCGGTGGTAGTGATATGAAGTGGCATGTATCATAAGTGAAGTAGGGAGACGCGACGGATAAGCGATCGAGCGAATACTAGCGACGACCATACTGAAGTATGATACAGGGTGCTGAATACAAATGGACGACGGGATGTAGAGCCTAGCGCGTCAGCAGCGCCCAAAACTTACTCTTCCTTTTGATGCTGCTCTACCACATCAGTCAGCCACAAAAACTTTTCTACAGAAACACGTTCTGGTCTTTGCTTGAAAAATGGATCGTTTAGAATCTCGGCGTCTTTAAGAAAGGACTTCATGGTATTTCGTAACATCTTGCGACGCTGGCTAAAGGCCAACTTGACGATGGCTTTGAATAATTTTGGATTGGGAATTTTATGTGCTACTTCCTTGCGAACTAATCGAATCACGCCGGACTGCACCTTGGGTGGCGGATCAAAATTTTCGTTGCCTACATCGAACAGGTACTCTCCATCGTAGTACGCCTGAGCCAACACACTGATGACACCATAAGCTTTCGAAGTGGGCGTAGCGACGATGCGCTGAGCGACTTCCTTTTGAAACATGCCCACCATCAGCGGCACCAAATCCCGATGGTCAATCATCTTGAACACAATCTGGCTAGAGATATTATATGGATAATTGCCGATCAACATAAAATCTTGCCCAGCAAAAACTTCGGCCAAATCCAGCTTCAAGAAATCTACTTCTAGGACTCGTCCTTCCAGCTGAGGGAAAGTTTTGTGTAAAACAGGAATCATGTCTCGATCCAATTCTACCACTTTCAGATCGAAGTCCTGCTCGACGAGATACTTTGTCAATGCACCTCTTCCTGGCCCGACCTCCAGGACTCTATTGGTGCTCAGATCAGTAGGTAGCGCATGCGCTATATCTGTGGTGATCTCTTCGTTGATCAGAAAATGCTGTCCAAATGATTTCTTTGCTTTCATAAATCACAGGCAAAGCTAGTATTTTGGGGGGACTAATGCTCTACATCGGGTGATATTAGTCCTTGTCATGGGATTGTGAAAATAGAGGGCTAAGTGTAATAAACCCCTAATTATGTTATCTTTGCGCATCGTTTTGGAGCCCTATGCGTATGAAGAATATGCCTCAAAAGGCTCCAAAAACTGATCACAACTAAATGTTTTGTGAATGAACACCAAAGTAAGGATTGTAAAAACCTTTAATAAAAAGGAGAACTTAGTCATATTAGCAGAAAAATCCAACCTTCGTTGGACAGCAGATTTCCTAGGGAGTGCGGAAACGCAGTACCTTAAAAATGCGATCAAAGACGAGATTTCCCAAGTCGTTTTCCCAAAAGGCAATCAAATCATAGTCGTACAAATACTAAAATCCGCAGGTACTGTAGAAGAGCAAAGAGAAGAGGCGCGAATCTTTGGTGCTGAAATGCTGCACAGACTAGAGAACTACAAAGCCAAGAAAGTTACAGTCCTCAATAAGCGCAAAGCAAATCATGTGCTCGACTTTATCGAAGGGATGATCTTGGCCAACTACCAGTTCCTAAAATACTATACGGACAAAAAGGAAAAAAAGAATCATTTACAAACGATACAAATCACTAGCGACATCGCCCCTGCAAAGGAACTGAAAGATCTGATTGCTACCTGTGAGGCGGTATACGTGGCGCGTGATCTAGTGAATGAACCTTTATCTTACTTGACAGCAGCACAACTGAGTCTTGATATCAAAAAGCTGGGTAAAGAAGCTGGCTTTAAGGTGACGGTGTTCGATGAGAAAAAAATCAAGGCGCTAAAGATGGGTGGTATCATCGCTGTCAATCGTGGTAGTTTTACCCCGCCGAGATTCAACATCCTAGAATATAAGCCAAAAGCAAAAGCTAAAAACGCAAAGCCTATAGTACTAGTAGGTAAAGGGGTGGTATATGATACAGGTGGACTAAGTTTGAAGCCAACCGCAAACAGCATGGACCGTATGAAAGCGGACATGGGTGGAGCAGCATCTGTCGTCGGAACCTTTGTGGCGATCGCTAAGGCCAAATTGCCACTACATGTGATCGGCTTGGTGCCTGCTACTGACAACAGACCTGGGAATAATGCATATGTGCCGGGTGACGTCATCAAGATGTTTGATGGCTCTACTGTGGAGGTGCTTAACACCGATGCAGAAGGTAGAATG
>CALIEI010000150.1 GCA_938022165.1 uncultured Saprospiraceae bacterium
TTCTTCGTACTTTCATCTTAATATGTTTTTTGATTACCCCGTTTTTCCGCGACCAACGAAGAAAACGGGGTTTTCTTTTTATTAAGATAATACTTTGTTCCCTATTTTTATAGACTATTTTCTACTACTGAATATCCCTAATTAATCGCATTGATATATTCACAAAAATAGGCTAGGAAGTTTTCAAACCGCCTAGCCTATTTTTTTTTATAATCAATACACCGAATTTATTACTCAATTACAAAGCGCTGCGTTTCGCCGCCATTGATCTGGAGAAAATAAATCCCTGGATTTAGGTCGCTCATGTCGACATACTTACGTGCACCCATTGCTTCAAATTGCTTTACAGACCTTCCGAGTAAATCGTATACTTCAAAGTTGACTTCTGCAGCATAATCATACTCTAAAGTCATCCAACCTGTGGTAGGATTTGGACTAATAGATAAGTTGTAATTAAATGCTTCAACATTTCTTACTGGAACTAAACGGTCACAATAATCTTCGTTTGGCTCTAGCTCAATCCATCCTTGAGGACTAAGATCTCTTCCTTCAAAAGCTGGATAATCGACAGGAAATCTAGTCATTCTAAAAGTAAGGTTATCATTGATAGCAGGAACATCGCCTTGAGTCGCTTGAGCACCTCCGATAATCGGCGTTACATACTCCCAAACAATCTCATTGTCTGGTGTAAGCTCGAATGCATATCCTTGACGTCCTGAACTGATCAAGTAGTTACCATTCTCCAATGGTTGGCTACCTGATAATCCTGTAGAAAATAAAGCCTGCGGGTCAGGGTGTGTAATCGTTGCATAGGTTGATTCAGGCGCAAATGTATCATCTGTGTTTTTTCCATAACTCCACTTGTACATATCCCAGCCTGGATCAAAGAGAGAAACAGCAGAGAAGTCTGATCCAATTCTATTATTGAATACTAAGATATTGTCAAAATCTGGATGAGAAGGGATTAAGAAATCATTTGCCCATTGTGCATCATGCTGAAAGAAGAGTTGTTGATTTTCTAATACATCCATATCGTAAGCAAAATCATTTCCCCATCGGTAAAGAATCTCTCCTCCTCTATTGGCTCTACCACCAAATGTCCCAGCTGCTTCTTCAGTAGTAGTGGTATTATCGATAATCCATACTTCATCAAACTGAGGAACACTTAATAAAATCTGACCTCTCTCTTCATGATAGTCCATTGCATTGACATGCATCCAATCTGGGCTACCGTCATTGGTATCGTAGTTGAAATTTATCTTTCCAGGATTTTCGCTAATCACACCAAAATTGTCTTTAGTGCTGTCAAAGTCTTGAATGAGGTGATCTTGCGCTCTCCACTCCCAAACGACTTCCTTAGCCATATTTACTTCTATGATCTTATCAGGCCACATTGAGTTTGCAGCGATAAGTGCTGGATCACGTCCTGCTTGAATAGCTTCCTCTGCACTCATATAATCCCAAGCGACAATAAGTATATTTCCATTTTCTTTAACTGCAATATCATGATGCATTCGAATAGTATCATTATTGACAGTGTAATCCCAAAGCAATTCATTATCCCATGATCTTATCTCAACACCCCCTCCTGCACCTGGTGCAAAAATGGGGAATCCAGCAGAACCTGGAGGAGTTACTGTTTTTACAAGATTACCATTAGGCATTAAGTAGGCTGTATTACCTGGCGTTATTCCTGCTTCACCTTCCCACTGATGGACAATTTCTCCACAGTTATCTAATAAAAAAACATTCGGTTGACGATGAGGGTAAATGAGATTGTACCCATCATAGGATTCATCTGCATCATAACTCAATAAACCTACTGTATTTTCTTGTGCATAAACACCAAGAGCTGACAGACTGAATAGAATAAAAGTGAGTAAAATTTTATAGTTCATATCGTTAATTTATTTTGATAAATTTTTCATTTACAAATATAGGAGAATCATTGTTTAATTGTCTCACAAAATACATTCCTTGAGGCAAATCATCAACTCTTAACTTATGCTCGCCGATAGATAGCGGAAAAGTATAATGTATTATACCGTTTATATCAAAAATAGATATGGAAACTTCTTGACTAGAATATATTCGCAATTCACTTTCTACAAGATTCCCTAACAATTTTACCGGCTGTTCTACAGGCTCCGTATCTTGCACAGGTAACAGCAAACAAAAATTATTGTTGGGTTCTAATTCTATTGGATCACCTACGATCACTTCATTATTTGTAAAGGCAGGATAATCTAGTGGATATTTATAAGATCGAAAAACAGTGTTAACTGCTGGGTTATTCCCTTGCGTATTGGGCATAGAACCAATTAGTGGTAAAGTATACCGCCAAACCACATTTTCATTTTCATCTATCTCTAACATTCTACCTTCAGACCCAATAGTGATAAGGGTATTGCCATTAGGCTGACGTCCAGCTCCAGATATTCTTATTGATGTAATATTTTCATCCCCTGGATCTAAACCATAAGACCATTCTGCTTCTGCTGGTCCATAAGAAACCCCCTCCAAGGCGTAAGAGCCATCAGCTTGAATTGGTGGATTGATGATTTCTACTACACTACCAGCGCCGTCAGGTCTATTCAACCCATTATTGAAAACCATAATTTTTCCACCATCTGGATTGCCGCTCGGGATCCAATGAGCGTCATGCTGGCCAAAAAACTTTTGATCACTTTCTAGTCCAGCATCATAGGCAGCAGGATTACCCCATCGATATAATAAATCACCACCTTTGCCGTACCTTCCTCCTTCAGAAGAGGCTGCTTCTTCAGTTGTAGTGGAATGATCTATAATGAAAAATTCATTGAAGTTTCTAGAGTTAAGCAAAATCTGATCAAGTTCAGCATTATAGTCTATTGCATTGCAATGCATCCAATCCTGGAGAGTAGATGGTGAAAGGCTATTAAAATGAACATTAACATCTAATCGTTCTGGAAAATCGGAAATGTTTCCAAAATTCGAAAGTGCTTGATTTTCATTCTGAACGATATGATCAATTGCTCTCCACTTCCAAACAATTTCATGTTGAAAATTTGGTAGTGGTTTGATCTCCAAAATTACATCTGTCCATAATCCATTCGACGAAACCAATTCTAGCCTCCGTCCATAATTGAGCGCCTCTGACTGGGTGATTGCTTCAAATGCAATCGCTAAGATATTTCCATTGGGTAGAACTGAAATATCATGATGCAGCATATTCTCATCATCGGATAAAACATAATCCCAAATTTGGTTTCCAAACCAATCAAAAATCTCAATAGCACCTCCAGCGCCTCCAACGATAAAAGTATTGTTAAATTCTCTTCTAGTTCTAACAAGATTACCTTCTGGAGTCAAGTAAGCAATTAAACCTGGGGTTTGTGAACTTTCCCATCTATTTATGAGGTTGCCGCAGTTATCGATTAGATAGGTAGAAGTGGAAGAGTTTGGCGCAAAAAGGGTATATCCATCCTGTACATTATCTCCGATTTCAATCGTTCCAATTGTGTTTTGCCCAAACAACTGGATGGAGTAAACACAAAAGAATATAAATAATAGATTGTAGCCCCTCAACTTCTTCATACTGCTAAGATATTGAGAATAATGACAAATATTTGGTAGCGATATGTCAAAAAGCAACAATTATATCTTAAAATTCATCGCCTCCGCCACCTGGTCCGCCACGACCACCTCTAGATCGTTTCTTCTTTTGATTGATTCTATAATTGAAAGTTGCTGTTATCGTTCGTGCTCTCCATTGGAATTCACTTTCAGCAAAATAATTATCCAGAATAGTAAGCGATCTTCTCTTTCGACTATTAAGCAAATCTCTAACGGAAAGCGTAAGCGTAGCTTTGTTTTTCAGCAAGTCCTTGCTCCAACCCAAATCAATAGAACCTACTCCGAGACGGCGTCCTTGAGCAGTTTCTTGAGCTCCACGATAGTTTAATGAAATTTGAGCATCCATACTTTTTGTCAATTTTGTATTGGCGCTCATTCTCCCAAACCAACTATAAGTATCTGCATCTCCTATCTCTTGATCTAAAGTGATAGATCTAAAGAAGTTAGCACTTGCGGTAAGGTTGACTTTCTTGATTCTATAATTTGCAGAGACCTCTAAGCCAAAATCATCGCGGGTATCTAAATTTTCTGGACGGCGGATAGTTCGTATTACGGTATCGGTAGAATCTACAAATATGGTTCTTCTAATCACATCAGTACTTCGACGATAATACAAAGAAGACGATACTGAACCATTTTCTAAATAGCCTACCATAGAAACTTCATAAGAATTGGTGTATTCAGGATCAAGATTTGGATTACCACTAAAAAAGTTACGCGCATCACTAAATGTAAAGAAAGGATTCAAATCCCAAAATCTAGGTCTATTAATTCTTCGGCTATAACTAACTTGTGCTTGTAACTTTTCGGTAAAAGCATAATTGATATGGGCAGATGGAAAAACATCTATGTAAGATCTGGGATTAGACTCCTCAGTTTGCTCTAGTTCAGTATTTACATCTGTAAACTCAGACCGCAATCCTACTTGATAAGAGAATTGCCCAATCTTATTTCCATATATTAAATATGCAGCATAAATATTTTCATCATAATTAAAATTATTTGAAAGCCCAGGCAATGAATTCCATACATCGTCATCATCATTAAACTCTTCTACTAAGTAATCATTTTTGATTTCTCTCAAGGATGCTCTAACTCCTGCTTCTAATTTGCTCTCCTTTGACATAGGCCAAGTATAATCTGATTGTAGAATACTTAAGCGTTCTCCTTCTGAATTTCCAGATCGCTGCAATAGATCAGGTATATTCAAAGGATTTTCGTTTATGTCAAAATACCTTTCAGATAAATCAGAAGACTCTACTTCTGTATTGTCTTGAAACCTGAAGTCTGTTACCCATTCATGTCCTTTTGCAATAGTCTTTCTGTAGGTAAGAGAAAGCTCCAACTTGTCCTCAACTTCTATTTCATCATCAAAACGTCTAGTTAATTCTGAATCTAGGATCTCCCCAGTACTTAATAATTCGGTTCTATCACGATACACCAAGTCAACTTCATTATCTTCATCTCCCCTACGATAGCTAAAAGCAGTTGTCAAAATGTCCTTCTCAGAAAAATAATAATCTGCTCCAAATCTTAAGGTGTTATTTAATCCGCCTCTAAGATGGTCTCGACGCTGGTCTGAAAACTGAGTAAATTCATCAGATGTCAACCTACTTTCGGTAGTACCAAAACCTGGGTTTTCTCTTAATCTAATTCCATAATTTAAAAACCAGTTAAATTTCTCTTGTCGGTAATTTAAGTTGAATGCCAATCCAGCGGTTAGCGGAAAACCACCCGTTACATCTATAGACCCATTAAAACCTTGTTTTTCTGTTTTTTTCAAAACGATATTTATAATCCCCGCCATACCTTCAGCCTCATACTTGGCCGATGGATTGGTTATCACCTCTACTCGCTCGATCATATTTGCTGGAAAAGACCGCAATCCAGTAGCATCACCCACTCCTACTAGACCTGATGGTTTTCCGTCGACTAAAATTCTTACATTTTCAGAGCCTCGCAGAGCTATCCCACCTTCGATATCGACTGTAATAGACGGAACATTTTCTAAGACATCAATGGCCGTAGTACCAGCACGCGAAAGATCTTTCCCTACATTAAAAACTTTTTTATCAAGGCTAAACTGCATACTACTTCTCTCTGCAACGACCTCCACTTCATCAAGCATTTCAGAGTCTGTTTCAAGATTTATTATACCGAGATCAATTGGGTCTGATTGAGGCTTTGCCATAATGCCAGGTATGGTCTTTGAAGCAAAAGATAAAAACTCAACTACTGCATATAATTTACCAGGTCGCGATTGGATGTTAAACTTACCATCTATATCCGTAAGCCCTCCAGCAACTATACTACTATCTCTTTGAGCGTAAATGGATACAGTAGCAAATTCTACCCCTTGTCCTGTTTCAGCATCTACCACCGTACCTTTCAATTGTACTGGTGCTCCACCACCAGGTCTTCCTCCTCCAGGCCTACCTCCTCGGTTCTGTGCACAAATGGATTGCCATCCTAATAATACAAATAGTGTAAAAACTGCTAAAATCTTTCTATTCAAAACTATGGTGTTTTATAAGTTGGTTTCCATTAGTATCGTAAAGTTAGATAAAACAGGCGCTTTGTTCATTTGTTGTAGGCAAATGGTGAAATAAATGTCTATTCTAAAGCTATAAGTGAGCAAAAACCCATTCCTTTGTAGGCATAAACACACCTGATATGGCAAAAATGATTGATTTATTTGATATGACTGGCAAAGTAGCCATTGTTACTGGAGCCTCTAAAGGCATAGGGGCTGCTATTGCTAAGGGGCTTGCAGAGCAAGGGGCCAAAGTCGTTATCTGTAGTAGAAAGCAAGAATCACTTGACCTTTACACCACAGCATTAGAAAAAGAAGGAATTTCGATCACTGGTATTGAATGCAATGTTAGTGACGAAGAACAACTCAAAAATCTAGTCAACAAGACCATTGAGCTATATGAGGGTATTGACGTTTTAGTTAATTGTGCTGCTACCAATCCTATGTTTGGACCTATCGAAGAAATGGAATCTTCCCTTTTCGATAAAATGATAAATGTCAATGTCAAATCAATATTCACATTATCTAATCTCTGCCTTCCTTCTATGCGTCAGCGCGGCGGTGGATCTATAATCAATATAAGTAGTGTCGAAGGGCTAAAGCCAAGTCCAAATCTAGGTATTTACAGTGTCACCAAAGCTGCAGTGAATATGCTCACCAAGTCTCAAGCTAAGGAGTGGGGCTCGGACAATATCCGCGCAAACGCCATTTGCCCAGGACTTGTCAAAACTAAACTTAGTGCTGGTATTTGGAAAAATGCAGCTTTCCTTCAAGCTTTTACGGAGCGACTTCCGATCAGCAAAATGGCTATGCCTCCTGAGATGGTAGGCCTTGCGCTATATCTTGCCTCTGATGCAGGTAGCTATACGACTGGCGGAATCTTCAATTCTGATGGCGGGTATATGATTTCTTAATAATTATGAATTATGAGTGATTAATTATTAATGCCACGCTGCCAAGTTCTTCTCTTTTAGTAAAGCTAAAGAACACCTAAGAGAAGAATTTATAACTTATAATTAATTAAAAATCGCTTGTCCTACTCACTTCGTTTCGTCGAGCTCCACCTGTACGGTTACGCGTGAAAAAACAATCTTAAATCTCCCTTAAATTAAAGAATATCATACAGTTAAACAGAATTAGCAGCCTACAAGGTAATTCTAGTGCTGCAAATAAGAGTTTAGTTCAAAAAAATCGTGATTTTCTTTACAAAGAGATTATAGCGGACTTATTACACACTTATACTAAGGAAACAATAATCCTACATAGCAATAAATTCAATTTGGTACAAGGTTTGACTTTATTCGCACAAAATATTAAACACAATTAAATTTTATGAAAAATTACTTTTTTGCACTCCTAGCAATAGGATTATTATTCACATCTTGTAATGATGATGATTCTTCAGATTTAAACACATCTGAACTTACTTTGAACCTAACAGGATTAGAAAATCTTGGTGATGATTTTGTTTACGAAGGTTGGGTACTAGTGGATGGCACGCCACAGCCAACTGGAACATTTACAGTTGACGACAATGAAGCTTTATCACAAACAGTATTTAATGTAGATACGGAGATGCTTGAGGCAGCTACGAAATTTATACTTACTGTAGAGCCAGCTGTTGATCCAGATCCAGCACCTTCAGATCAGAAATATATTGCTGGAGACTTCTCTGGTAATTCTGCACAAGTATCTACTAGTACTGCACCAGCTGTAGGAGACTTTAGTGGATCTACTGGAACTTTCTTTATGAGAACGCCAACAGATGAGATGGTTGGATCAGGTAACAATGGCAACGACCAGTATGGTGTATGGTTTGGTTTACCAGGTATGCCACCAACTGGCAACTTTACTTTACCAGAATTACCAGTAGGTTGGATTTATGAAGGTTGGGTTATCGGTGACGCAGGACCTATCTCTACTGGAACATTTTCAGATTTTGGAGGCTTTGATGATTCCAATATTTTCTCTGGAGAAATTTACAATGTAGGACCTCCAGTACCAGGAGAAGACTTCTTTAATAACGCACCATCAGGAGAATCATTTCCATTGGATGTAAGAGGAAGAACAGTCGTAATTTCTGTAGAGCCAGTACCAGATAATTCTCCAGCACCATTCGCGCTAAAGCCTTTGGCTGCTGTAGCAGGAGATGCTACTGCTCCTGAGTTCCATTCATTTGGATTAAATGTAGATGCTACATTCCCAACAGGAACTGTAACAAGATAATAATCACATAAACGCATAAAACAGAGCAGCCTATAATTGAATTAATAGGCTGCTTTTTTATTGGTCTTAGATTATAATTCTGCATAGTCAACAGGCTCTGCCTCTGAAATCACAAAAGGAATCCCCTTTCGTATTTGTCTTACTTGCTTCTTATCTAATGCTTTAAACGATCTCTTATAGAGTTTTTGAGATTGCTCTTCCCATAGATGATTATATGCTGCCTTAAGTTCATTATATACATGTATATAATCAGTGTATTGAGTAGACCGATCATGCTGCAGAGAGATGATAGCATTCTTTGGTTTAGTGGGTAGCGTACTCAACTTCTCTGGATTACTAATAAACTTGATCGCCCGGCCTTTCAAGTCTGCCAATTCGGACCGCTCGCCTTCTACTAGCAATTCATTATCTGCATTAATTTTTATGCTTAGCACATTTTTACTGGGTGGAGTCATAGGTGGTGCATCCACTATAGGAGGTAGTTTTACACTAATTCCCTTGTCTACATCGATAGTCGTAGTCACCAAAAAGAATATCAACAGTAAAAATGCTATATCCGCCATGGAGCCTGCGCTCACTTCGTTTTTTAGTCTAGTTCTCTTTTTCATACCCTTTGATTTTTTCATACTAGATGTATATAAAATCTAATATTGGCGTATGCGGCCAAGATATTCAGAATGAAATCATAACTATTCCGGACACTAAAACAGGAAGTATATCAAAAACCCCGTTTCGTATAAAAGCCTATAGGCTTAGTATGAAATCAACAATTTCACTCCTCGATTCGGCCTATATTGCTAGCATTAAGTCATTAAACATAATTTTATCGAAAAAATTCTTACTACTATTTTTTAGAACCTATTAAAAAAAAAATCGCCATGACTAGTAAGTATTTAATGTTTATCACTACCCTTCTTTTGCTTTCATCTTGTAGCTATGATGAAGATTACTTTGATGACGGAGATGGATTCATAGAACAAGAAGGAAATTCCCCCGCTAACGATGGCGGCAATTTTAACGAAGAAGCCACCCTTACCACCTATAGAATAAATGGAGACGAACTTATCAAAATTAGAGATCACGAAGTAAGTAGCAACTTATTGGGTTACCAGCAAGACGAGGCAAAACACTTGGCCATGTTCGACTTTTACACCAAGCTGATTCCAGCAGAACACAGAGATAGAATTGTCGAATTTGAAGTATTCTATGGCAATAATGATCTTGCCGGATTTGTAGCTCCTATCAATGATGATGACTTGAGTAGATGGAAAATGGGCTTGGCGATAGAAGCCTCGACTGACATATCAAGTGAAGACTTCAATAGCTTTTTCACTTTCTTGACCCTGCATGAATTTGGGCATGTATTGACACTCAATGAATCTCAGGTAAACGTTTTTCAAGGCAACTGCTCTGCGTATCATACTGGTGAAGGCTGCTCTAATTCTAATTCCTATATCAATCAACTTTTTGAATTGGGCTGGGCAGATATCGCACCAAATGGAGAAGGCGGGGATGACCTGTACAACAGATACTCAGATAGATTTGTCAGTGACTACGCTGCTACTAATCCAGGCGAAGACATCGCTGAGGTGTTTGCTACTTTCATCATCGAAGGCAGAAAGGGAGGCAACAGCATCGCAGATCAAAAAGTAAATCAACTATTCGAAAGACCTGAACTGGTATCCCTGCGTAATAAAATCATCAATCAAAGTACTACCCTAAGAGATGGTCAAATTATGACACGCAGCTGGAGAAATAAGTTCAAATTTAGATGTGGGCACAATTAATTATAAATTATAAATGATGAATTATAAATGCTCCGCTTACTTGCTCAATTAAAAAATCTACTTAATGAGAAGAACATGATAGCGTGTGCATTTATAATTTATAATTCATCACTTATAATTCCTTTTAGTGCCGGAGCTTGCGACAGAACACGGCGCAGCGGAGCGAGCAGGACAAGTGGGAGGAGCGCACCGCCTTTTTTTGGCGGTATTAGCGGATCACACGGTCACGGTGAAACCCGTGATGGCCCCAATTTAAATTATGAATGATGAGTTATGAATGATGAATACTTTGCTGGCATGTGCAAGAAATTTAGATAAAAAACATATAAGCAAATACAAATAAGCGGCTTATCCAAACACACAATTCATAACTCATAATTCATAACCCATAATTCTCTTAAAGTTTCTCTAATAAGAAATCAGTCATCTCCGTATACAAATGCAACCTTGTCAAACCACCATAGATCCCGTGGTTTTTATTTGGATAGTAAAGTGAATCAAAATGTTTGTTTTGACTTTGAAGCGCGCCCACCATCTCTGCAGCATTTTGAAAGTGAACATTGTCATCCGACATACCATGTACGATCAAGTAATTGCCTTCAATGAGGTTGGCAAAATTGATGGGAGAATTTTGCTCATAGCCATCTTCATTTTCAGCGTAGGTGCGCATATATCGTTCGGTGTAGATAGAATCATACCACTTCCAGTTGGTCACAGGGGCTACGGCGATGGCTGTTTTGAAAACGTCTGCCCCTTTGGACAAACACAGAGAAGACATATAGCCACCATAGCTCCAACCAAAAATACCGATGCGATCCGCATCTACATAAGGCTGCTTAGCCAAATACTTAGCTGCCTCGATTTGATCCATAGTCTCATATTTACCAAGCTGTTGGTAGGTCATTTTTTTGAATTCCTGTCCGCGTGCGCCAGTTCCTCTGTTGTCTACACTCACGACTAGGTATCCCTTCTGCGCCATCATTTGGAACCACCAATAGTTTTGACCACCCCAACTGTCTTTCACGGTTTGTGAACCAGGGCCACCGTATACATACATAAGTACAGGATACTTTTTGCTCGCATCAAAATTTGCCGGCTTGATCATATAAGCATTGAGAGAAGTGCCTTCACTCGTTTTAAAATCAAAAAATTCAACCTCTTGTGTTTTGTTCTTTTGCTGCACCTTGGCCATGCCTTTATTCTCTTCAATGACACGCACCACTTGCTGATTGCGATCATACACCTTATAAGTGGCAGCAGTATTTGCTGTAGAGTAGGTATTGACATAGTAGTCAAAAGTGCTACTGAACTGAGCTGCATTCCAACCCGCATCGGCAGATATCTTTCTATCCTTTTTTCCTTTAATCCCTACCGCATATAATTCTCTTTGCGTTGGATGCTCTTTGGCTGCTTGATAAAATACTTGTCCATTCTTCTCATCTACACCATAGAAAGTGGTCACATCAAAATCTCCTTTAGTCAACTGCTTTTCCACCTTACCATTGACATTATATAGATAGATGTGATTATAGCCATCTTGCTCACTCGTCCAGACAAATCGTTTTCCATCTTCGAGAAAAGTCAAATGATCCGTGATGTCGATATAATATTTGTTTTTTTCTTTTAGCATACTGGTCGCTGTACCCGTTTTGGCATCTACGAGAAGTAACTCTAGTTCATTTTGGTGGCGATTCATTTTGGTGACACACAGCTTATTTGGGTTCTTAGTCCAAGTTATGCGAGGAATATATTCCCAGTCTGTACCTATCTGCGCTTTAGTTGTCTTTTTATTATTGAGATTGTAGAGATGGATGCTCACCTTGGCATTGTCTTCTCCTACTTTTGGATATTTAAAAGTAACATACTCCGGATACATCTCATTGGTGTAGTTGGTCATAGTAAATTCATTGACCTTACTTTCATCGAATCTATAAAAAGCAATTTGGTTTCCATCAGGTGACCAAAAGAATGCTTTAGCGAAGGCATACTCTTCCTCGTATACCCAATCCGCTGATCCGTTGATAATGTGATTGTATTTGCCATCAGTGGTTATCTGTGTGATTTCATTTGTCTTAAGGTCCTTATAGTAAACATTATTGTCAAAGACAAAAGCAACTTTATCTGACTGTGCATTAAAGGTCGCATACATTTGCTTACCACCCTCGAATAGAGGCGTCAAAGTTTTGCTTGCTTTGTCAAAAACAAAGTAGTTAGATTTAGAAGATCTACGATAAATAGATTCAGTACCTGTTGAGATTAGCATCTTCGTTTCGTCTGCATTGAATGTATAGTTGTCAAACTTTCCATCGAAAGAACGATCTATGATATGTGCGCTACCTACAAAAAGATCTTGAGTAGGCATACCAGTAGTCAAGTCGTACTGCTTCACTACACCATCCTCCAATCGCGTATAGTGCTTCCCATCATTTTGAAAATTAAACCCGGGTACTCTATTAGCTGTGTAAGCGTAGTTTTTCCACAAATTCTCAAGAGTGATGGTTTCTTGAGCCTGTAATGAAATAGTAGTTAAGATGAACAGTGCTGATATTAAGAACTTTGACATGTATAGTTATTTTTATTCGAATCCTCAAAATAACGCTTTTTTGCTGGTTTTTATGATTGTTTCTACTTTGTCGTATTGTACTGGCTAAAGCAAACAATCATTTCTCGTTTCATCAAAAGCTAAGAGCTTAGTAACCAGATTTTCAAGCATATTCCCTATCATTGCACCTTCGCAACATTGCCCTAGCTATGTGCGTTTGATAGAGGATAATAAGTGGCTTTTTGCGCTTATTAGCTCATAAATAGAATAGAATTAAGACAAATTATGGCTGAAACAGTACAAAACGAGGATGTAAAAGCGGTAGATCAATTAGCACAATCCTATAAAGATCTTACAGAAGAAATCGGTAAAGTCATCGTAGGTCAAAAGGACGTAGTCCGTATGGTGATCACTTCACTATTCGGCAATGGGCACAGCTTATTGGTAGGCGTACCGGGTTTGGCCAAAACCTTATTGATCAGTACTATTGCCGATGTGTTAGATTTGGAGTTCAAGCGTATTCAATTTACACCAGATTTGATGCCATCCGATATAACGGGTACTGAAATCCTTGGAGACGATAGAAAATTTCAATTCAATAAAGGCCCTCTTTTTTCAAACATCGTTTTGGCGGATGAGATCAACCGTACGCCTCCTAAGACGCAAGCTGCCTTACTAGAGGCCATGCAGGAAAGGTCAGTGACCATATCAGGTGTGCGACACATTTTGCCCGCTCCATTTTTTGTGTTGGCTACCCAAAACCCAATTGAACAAGAAGGAACATATCCCTTGCCAGAGGCACAGTTAGATAGATTCATGTTCAACATTCCTCTGGATTATCCTTCATATGAGGAAGAGATTCAAGTCGTAAAAAATACCACAGCAAATGTTACACATACCTTGAAGAACATAGTAAGTGGAGATCAGATATTAGCTTACCAAAAACTAGTGCGCAAGATTCCAATTGCAGAAAATGTATTGGAATATTGTGTAAACCTTGCTACCCAAACAAGACCGGGCACCAAGCGAGCGACTAGCATGGTTAATGACTATATTTCTTGGGGTGCTGGACCTAGAGCTTCTCAGTACTTAGTATTGGGAGCCAAGTGTAATGCCGCTATAAATGGAAAATATTCTCCTGATATAGAGGATGTGCAAGCAATCGCCAAGTACGTATTGAGACACCGAATAGTAAGGAATTATAAAGCTGAAGCCGAGGGAATTACGGAAGAAAAAGTTATAGAAAGCCTATTTTAGCGAATATTTGCAAAATAAAGGAACTCTTTTTATAATATTATCGTCTTTTATTTTAGATAACAGCGTTTTCTTGCTATTTTCCCCTCTGAGGTACACACTTGTTAATAAAAATCAAATAATATGAATGCTCTAAAGATTATCCTAGGTAGTGCTTTTTTCCTTGGAATTATGGTATTCCTTATTGGAATGTTTGTCGCACCAAAGTATTTTACTGTAAACAGAACGACTACTATCAATGCTCCAGCAGAGACGGTATACCCTTATGTAGCTTCTCTTGAAGCTATGGACAAATGGTCTCCATGGTCAAAAATAGACCCTAGTATGAAGAATACTTTCGATGGTGCATCTGGAACAGTTGGATCTGTAAACAGATGGGAATCTGAAAATGAGAATGTTGGTGTTGGTAGCCAAACGATCACTAAGCTTGAACCAAACAAAGCGATTCATACTCGTTTAGATTTTACTAGTCCTTATGAAGGTACTAACACGGCATCTGTTAAGTTGAAGCCTAATCGTGATAACACAGAAACTAAAGTGTCTTGGAACTTAAGAGGTGATTTCACTTTTGTGGAAAGTATCTTCATGATGCTTATGGATATGGAAGCTAAGATTGGTCCTGAATACGAAAAAGGATTGGCTAGCTTAAAGACTATAGTAGAGCAAGAAAATACAATTATCAGTAGCAAGGACAAAATGCCTGCGACTGCAAACTAGAAATCACACACGATTATATACTAAGAGGTTGGCTATTCATTTAGTCAACCTCTTTTTTTATTTTTTTGGGAGTGTCTCTTCCTCCTGCGCCATGCTCAACCGAAGAGACCGGGCTTTCCATGAGTCCACTTCGTTTCCGTACTTCGCAAGTGGCTCTCGCACCTGCCCACCCCTTGCTCGCACCTCTCCTATCGTCGAGTCATTCCTATCCCTCACTCGGTTTTCTGAACACACCAAAAGTACCAACAATAACATCTATCTAAGTATAAAAGGCAAGTCCACACCGAAAAGTCACAAAATTCTAAATTGTCTCTTATGGCGTTATTCTTTCTTTACGGAGTGGACTCAAAACTTATCCTTGAAAAACTTACTTTTACATTATAATTTCATCATTATGGTCAAGTACATCTTCTTCTTTCTCATTGGATTATATACATTTTCAAGCTGCACTGCTGACAATATGGCTACTTTAGCACCACTACCACTATCGGTTGGCACACCCAATAAGATACGTATCATTTGTGATCAGGATGATTGGGATGGAGCTATAGGAGATAGTATCAGATATACATTTCAAGCACCTTTTTTGATTTTACCAAATCCAGAACCGATGTTTGACCTCAAACATTTTACGGCAGAACAGATCTTAAATGATGAACTCCGAAGAAACCTGAGAACTTATGTCATGGTGGCTGATCTTTCAGACACCAACTCTGGTACAACTAAGCTCATGATGCAAGATTTGAATGGAGAAAAATTGAGGCGAGCAAAAGAAGACCCTGAGTACAACACCATGATAGGAAAAGACAAGTGGGCCAAAGGGCAAATGTTGGTCTACTTATTTGGAAACGGTCAAGATGCATTGTGCAAAAATATGCGTGAGAAGTTTCCAACTATTGCTCGCAGAATCAATGGCTTTGATCAGAATCTAATTCATAAATCTGCCTACGTTTATGGCGAAAGCAATTTGCTAAACTCAAAAGCAAAAGAACTGATGGACATCGGTATGCATATTCCTAGCGACTATGAATTGGCCATGGAGAAAAGTCTACCCGGTAAGCTTACACAAGATGGAGGCATTACCGAAGATGCGGCACCAGGTATAGATTTGATATGGATGAAACGCCGTACGGATGAAGAGTTGTCTAATATCTTTGTTTACAGCATACCTTATACCAATCAGGATCAGTTTAAAAAACAAGCAGTTATTGACCTTATAAATCAGGTAGGTAAAAAGTACATCTCCTCTACCATTGAAGATTCATACTTAGTAGTTAATGATGTCGATCTACCTGTATTCACCACAGATCTAAAGATTAATGGCAGTTACGCTATTGAAGCTCGTGGTATCTGGGAAATGGAAAACGATTTTATGGGAGGGCCATTTGTGAGCTACTTGGTACACAATGAAAAAACGGGCCGCCTAGTATTGATGAACGGTTTTGTCTATGCTCCATCGAGAGATAAGCGTGACTACATGCAGGAGATGGCAACCATCCTTAAGAATACAGAATTCTAAAAAGGGACTACATATTGAATGGATCGGCAATTTGCGGAAAAATTTTAAATCACATCCGTGCAAAAAGTTGATTATTTGATAACTACAAAATACTTCTAGCTAGAAGCAGCGCACTAGTTACAAGCGATTTAATACCGAACCATTGTTTAAGCAAAAAAAGGAAATTACTTTTTTCTAGCAGATCCTGTTTTTACAGGGCCAGCCTTCTTAGATGTTTTGGTAGGACTAGCTTTCTTTGGTGCTGCCTTTTTTGGTTTAGGTGCATTTTTAGTTTCTGCCTTAGCATCTGCTCCTTCCTTTTCTTCTTTCACTGGGGCATCAGCAGTAAGCAATCCAGTTTTGTCCAATTGATTGTACCACTTGATCACTTTCTTGATGTGACTGACATGTACCTTGTCTCTATCAAAATTGGGTAGTATTTTTTCAAAGTATGCTTTGAGATCAGCAGCTGGTGCATTTGGTGCTGGAACAGGATTCTTTTTACTCTGATCAAGCATCGTTTGGAACACTTTCTCTATTTGCTCAGAATCATTGTCATCTGTAAAAATAGCTATCGTCTCCATTGGAGAAAATTGATGCTTTCTAGAAGAGCAAAATCTTGTCTTTTTTGTCTCTAAATCTTCTACGATCAACCCATTATCTCTATTGGCGATGATTTTATGCAATCCTGGCAGTCCGGTAACTGCTACTAAATTTTCAATATTCATAAAGCATACTAATTAGGTCGCTAAGATAGAAGCAAAAAAACAATATCCTACCAAGAAAAGAAGATAAAAAAGGAGATCAGCAATGATTAATAGGCCGCCAAATCTGCTAGCTTCTTTTTGAATCGCTCCTTAGGCAAGAAATTTTGCTCTAGCCGGGCATCAAATGGAACTGGTGTATTCAAACTAGCGCAGCGCATCACTGGTGCATCAAGATTTTGAAAAAGATGTTCACTTATATAGGCAGCGATATCGCCCCCTATTCCTCCTTGCATAATATCTTCATGTAAGACAAGTACTTTTCCCGTTCGTAAAACTGTCTCTTCTATGGCTGCCCAATCTAGAGGGCTCAAGGTTCTCAGGTCTAGGATTTCAGCATCGATATTCAATTCTTCAACAGCTTCCTTCGCCCAGTGTACTCCCATACCATAGGTAATAATACTCACGTCTTGTCCACTCCTAACCACATTGGCTTTGCCGATAGCGACTGTATAGTACCCATCAGGTACTTCTTCACTCAAGCTTCTATATAGTGCCTTATGCTCAAAAAATAAAACTGGGTTTGGATCTTCAAATGCTGCAAGCAACATTCCTTTGGCGTCATAAGGCGAAGAAGGAAATACCACTTTCAATCCCGGAGTATGTGTAAACCACGCTTCATTTGTTTGAGAATGGTACGGCCCCGCAGCCACCCCAGCACCGGCGGGCATACGTATAACTACATCTGCATTTTGCCCCCATCGATAATGCGCCTTTGCATGATTATTAACAATTTGATTAAAACCACAAGTCACAAAATCTGCGAACTGCATTTCTACCATAGATTTCACTCCTTTGATACTTAGGCCTAAGGCGACACCTAAAACTGCACTTTCACACAGAGGAGTATTCCTAACTCGGCCTGCTCCGTACTTTTCTAGAAATCCATCCGTGATCTTGAATACGCCTCCATAGTCGGCAATATCCTGACCCATTAAAACCAAATCTTCGTGATAGTCCATAGCGAGCTTCAGTCCATCTGAAATGGCATCAACAAATCGCTTTTCGGTGCTAGCATTATTTTTTGAAGCCGTATCTACAGACTTGTGCGGTGCAAAGACATCCATCAGTTCATAATTGGTCTCTACACTTACCTTTGGTTGGTCGCCAGCTATTTGTAACCCATTATTTATTTCTTCTTTTATCTCGCTTCTATAGTCTTCGATTTTACTATCGGTTAGTACTCCTTCAGAAATCAAATAGCTTTCATAGTTACTTAATGGATCCTTTTGTGCCCATTCATCCATTAGCTCTTTAGGAACATATTTGGTTCCAGACGCTTCCTCATGTCCTCGCATTCTAAAGGTATTGCATTCAATCAAAATGGGCTCTGGGTTTTCTCTTATCTCCATGGCTAATTTGGATATCGTCTGATAAACCTCTAAAACATTATTCCCATCAATGGTCATGGCACGCATACCATATCCCAAGCCACGATCCGAAAGCTTTTCGCATCGGTATTGTTCTTTTGTAGGTGTAGACAATCCGTAACCATTATTTTCAATAACAAATATTACCGGTAGCTGCCAGACTGAAGCCACATTGAGTGCTTCATGAAATTCTCCTTGACTAGTACCGCCTTCTCCTGTAAATACAAGGGCGCAATTTTCTTCTTCTTGAAGCTTGTGTGCTAAAGCAACCCCACTTGCCAATGATAATTGTGGACCGAGGTGCGAAATCATTCCAACCAGATTATAATCCATAGTTCCGAAATGAAATGATCGATCTCTACCTTTTGTAAATCCCATCATCTTACCTTGCCACTGACAAAAAAGATTTACCAATGGTATTTTTCTAGTAGTGAAGACGCCTAGATTTCTATGCATTGGAAAAATAACTTCTTCAGGTCGCATAGCAGCAGTACAGCCAACTGAAATAGCCTCTTGGCCAATTCCCGAAAACCACTTCGATATTTTACCCTGTCTGAGTAGAATTAACATCTTTTCTTCAACCATTCGCGGCTTCAATAAACCGAGATATAGGTCTAACAACTGTTGATCACTGAGAAGTGCTCTATCGTATTGTATGCTATTGGCAACTTTCATAGGAAGTAAAACTAATGAATTAGATACCTTTTTTACGGAAAAAAATGACGTATGGTACTAATAGTTGATGAGAAAATTATTTGCTATAATTTGGGATAAAAATCCTACAAAATAGCCTAAGTAGATCTGAAAAGGCTCATGGGCCTTCAATAGTAATCTAGAGGTACCTACAATACCAGTGATTAATATCACTATCATCAATAAAGACCTCATCGTAAGATTAACAGCCCCAATACTGCCTAAATTAATCAATACATGATCGAATTCTAATTGCTGCATACATAATATCACTATCGCCAAAAATCCAGCAATAGCTACTGCATGAATACTTATCTTAGTGAATAGATTCACCAAAAAAGAAATCCATAATCCAATAGTCGCTCCTAGTATAAATACAGTAAGAATATGTGGACTATGATTAGGAGTTTTGACAAAAAAGACCGCAAGTCCAATATAAAAGATCCCAGTGACAATAAATGGAATGATTCTGTCCTCTTTATTCTCTAATTCAATAGACGGCACAAAATCTAATTGCCTCAGCATAAGTAATGAAAATGCGGGAAGCATAAAAGTAGATAAGAAAACTTGAAGCAATACAATTGGATTTCCCCAGACCGTATTTACACCAAACATAAATGGATTGATGGCCAGTAAAGTGACCAGCACATAGCTAGGAATAACCAGAGGGTGAAATAGTGCAGAAATAATATACGCTAATGGTCTTGTCATTTCTGCGTTGAAATTATTTCATCTGGATTCAGCATTGTTGCCATAGCGTCTATGTATACTTCTACTCTCCTATTATTCGCTCTAAGTTCAGCAGTAGAATTATCATTTACTGGCCTACTGCTCCCATACCCAAAAGTGGATAATCTGACTGGCTTGATTCTTTTTTTGTATACTAAATATTCCTTGATCGCTTGTGCTCTTTCTTCTGAAAGGATAATCAATTCTTCTTCCTCTCCCTGACTATCTGTATGGCCTTCTATGATGATATACATATTTTTATTCTTCTTCAAGAAGAGTGCTAACTCATCTAGTGCAGAATAGGATTTAGGTAAGATAACAGCTCGAGATTGCTTAAAATAAATAGGTTTAAGGTTGATTTTAGTACCCTTCTCCATAGGCGATAGGCTAAGATCTAAGGTATAGTCCTTGAGATATACATAGTCTTTATTAAATCCTATAGACGACTTTTGGCTAATATGTCCATCCTTCACTGCTTTAATATCAAATTCACTCCCCTTCGGTAATTCTAGGCTATAGAATCCGTCTTCTGACATTTGAATTTCTTCATAACTTTCAGTGTTAGCATAAGCCTTCATGATTTTTACATTTTCAATCAAGTCTTCATTATTGGGATTAATAACTTTCCCTTTGACTGTCACAGTTTCTTTTAGCGGCTCTACTAGTCTTGCTCTAAAAATATCACTACTGCCATCACGTTTTGAGGTAAAGTACAAGAAACCTGAATTGATATCGAAGAATGGTTGACTTTCATCCGATGAAGAATTTATGGGCGATTCTAGTAATTGTGGAGTAGACCAATCCGTCCAAGAGCTATTAATTCGTTTAGAATAATAAATATCATTTCCACCCATCCCTCCTGGTCTGTTCGAACTGAAATACAATGTACTTTTATCAATAGTAAGGTATGGATTGGTTTCTCTGTATGCAGAATTTATATCAGGCCCAAGACTGATGGGTTCACTCCAAGAAAAATCTCCTGTACGTACACTCATATAGAGATCATTGTTGCCACTTCCATTATTCTTTTCTAAGGTCATAATGATAACATTCCCATCCGTACTCATAGTTAGGCCGACATCAACACCTTCATTATTATACTTGCTAATAAACATGGGATAGGGAAATGACCATGATCCATTTGGCTCTTTATAAACCATAGAATAGCCTTTTCCCATACCTCCATCTGGGCTAAATTGGTTCACAACAACCATGGCCCTATCATCGGGCGTAATAGCACAAACACTATTGGGTAAGGCATTATTTAAGGGATAGCCAGGATGTATCACAGAATAAAAGTTCTCACTTGTTCCAGAAGCAATCCAAATATCTTGATTGAAAGACGATCGTTCGGGGTCCTTGATCTCATACCCAGCAATAGTGGAATAAATACTCTGGAGTCTTTTTCTATATGCTCGATTGCCTAAGGTCTTTGATAGATCTTTCTTATTATCAATAAGTGTTCTATCGAAGCTTGGATACCCATTTCTAGTGAAGGTCATGGTGGTGCCATCTCTATTCAAAACTGGGGTGATCTCATCGTATTTGTCGCTATTTATCTGGCTATTTAGCTTTTCTACATGAATGCTCTTTTGACTATAAACACTAGTCAATTGAAATAGAAATAGACAAATTAAAATATGCATTCTGCGGCCGCTCATCTAATATTACAGTGGATTATATTTATATAGTGTAAGTATATCCTTAACTATTAATTGTGTCAAAAATACGAACCTTTTAATTAGAGCACAAGGTTTACTAAAATATAAGAGTAGAAGGGACAAAAATTATATTAAGCCAACAAAGTATACATTGTAATGTAATAATGGCTTTGTTGAATAAATATACAGAGTTCTTGGATAAAAAATGGCTTCTTGGCGCAATTTTTGGTCTTTTAGATTAATTAACTCCTCATAGCCAGTCACAAATACATACTTAATTATTAATATTTATTCGCATTTATGAACGCATCAGATTTTAACAAACTAAACGGTCTCCTTTCAAAATTGGAGAATGTTACTGACAAGGCGGCTAAAGAAGATGGATCATTCAGAAGATATCATTCCAGCTCTATTAATTCTATCAAAGCTATGAGGGCTAATCTAAAAGTCATTGAACATGGACTTAGGACAGCCAAGTATGTTGCTGCTGAAGAAAACCAAGATCAAGAACCTAAAAGAGCTGAGGCTTAAATCAAATTTCGTTTGCTTTTAGCTCCTTATTTGGGGAGCTGCTATCTTTTGAAATCATATCAAACTTCACAAGGAGTCCAGCTGCAAAGAAAAATAAGGCCCCTAGCTTATCGGCCTCTAGTAGATCATTTATAATCAGGAGGGAATACATTATTGACAATAAAAATAGTGAAGCCATCACTACATCCTTAGATTGAGCATCTTTTTGTCTGTGGTAAATACGTTCCCCTTCAGCAAAGAGTAAGTAGCTGAACAGCAAGAAGATGAGTAATCCTGGTATCCCTTGTTCTACAAGAACCATAAGGAAATAATTATGTATCCCTGATTTTTCTGGATTATCACTTACGTAGGTTTTAAAACTACTGAGTGTGTAAGATCTGTACTCATTATAGAAAGTCGATGGGCCAGACCCCAATACTGGATGATTACCAACCATATATAATCCGGCGATCCACCTATAATATCGTTCTGCAAGAGAGATATCCTGCCCCCTTAACGTAGCTTCTAATAAATTATCGAAGCTCTGGTGGGAAATAGTCCTTTCAAAATTAGGCGTGTAATTCATGAAATTATTTTGCTGGCCTAACCAGAAAAATAGACTTGCTAAACCCATAATAGCTATCACAAAAGCTTGCCTTGATAGCCGCCACTTGACCACATAGTACATGCCAAATACTATAAAAACAGAGGCCATAGTCGCACGTGTATAAGAAAGATAAATCGCAACTATCATTAATAAAAATGAACCAGTCAGAAACCACCACTTCAATGAGAATCTAGGATACCACCTGCATAATATCCATACAAATGGAAAACAAATAGCTATTGTCGAAGCATAGGCAACGTGGTTATTGTAAAATGGACCTAGTACATAGTTGACCCCATCGAAGGAAAAACCAATAGCCGCATGTCTGATCATTATAACGGTAATCGTAAATAACAGGGGCAGTATCAAGCACCACACTATATTCTTAATATCCTTAACAGAGTTGACAAGCTTCATGGTCAAATAAAAGCTTGGCAAAATAAACCACGCTTTAGCAATTAAATACTTCACAGATACGGTATAATCAGACGAAAATAGGGTCGTAATGATAATCCATGCGAAGTGTAGCAGTAGAGCAATTGAGATAGGATGTGTAAGATATCCTTTAGCTATAGATCTTCCATCCTTGAGAATTAAAAGTAAAGTAATGCCCGAAAGTAATATCTGAAGTGGCTCTGTAAATACATTTAACGCTAGTCCTCCCGGCAAGGCAACATCTACTGATATGGGTATACTTATGAATAGTAAATAGAATATCTTTTTATAATCCACTAAGGTAATCCAACCACCTACTATCAAAATAGGCAGCGCGAATAAAAAATAGGTTTCTGTGGCTATAGCAGCAAAAACAGCTATCAAGATAATGGAACCTAGAATCCAAAAAATGGAATTGCTGTCCAACTTATGAAGTTGTAGACTACTCAGCATTGACTATCTCTTTCCAATTGATATCTTGGTAAGCATCCAATAAAATGGCAAATAAAATGGAGAATATGAAGGTAGCCAATACAGCTCCTATCACAAGTATGCTTCTTTTGGGTCTAGATTTCACATCCGGAACTTCTCCCCTCTCCAAGACAAGTACCATTGGCGCATCTGAGTTATATGCTGCTTGCAATTGCTTGAGTCGTTCTTGATCCTCCGATCGCTGCTCAATTGCTGTATTCATAGCTTTGGTCAAAGAGCTTACCTCTGCAGATCCTTCGTTAAACTTCTGGAGTGTAGACTCTAAATAATTCTTCTGTTCAATCAGTCCTTTTTGTTGTGCTTGTAAATAGAAGATCGTATCTCGTTTTGCATATCTTGTTCCTTTTAACTGAGCTAGCTTGGCTTCGGTAAGCGTGAGTTTTCCACTTACCCCAGTGAGTGCTTCTGAAATCGACTCTGACTGAGCTACAACATTATAAATTCCATATTTCTGACTAAGAATGGATAAGGTATCTCCCAATTCTTTAATACTCTTTTGCTGTTCAGCTATAGCCTTCATTTTGTTTTCTATCTGTTTGGCTTGGGTAGATTTGGTAAGGTTCTGCGCGATGGCATTGACCTTATTTACTGCTGAATTTACCATATTGGCTGCTATCTCTGGATCCTTATCCTCTATACTTAGTTCGATGGCTTCGTACTTCGTTTTTATCAAAGTCATATTCCCTTTTAGGTTCTTTCTTACTTTTGACTTTGCCTTTTTCGCATCTGGACTGATATCGTAGTGCTTGTACAAATCAAATTCACTAATCAGAAAATCTACCAACTCTGTGCTGGAAGCACAAGTCATAATTTTTTCCATATCTTCCTCTATTCCAAAAAGGGATCTCACCTTTAGATCCGGCCCTACTGATCCTGGCAAGGTAACATCGCTACTGGCAGCATAAAATGTAGAAGTGGATTCGTAATAATTAGGAAGAAAAAGGGAAATGACAATAGCCCCTATACCTGCAATAGCGCACAGTCGTAGGATTTGTTTTTTTCGCTTAAATACAGACTTTACCAAGTCTAATAGATTGTCTCTTTGTTGCATCCGTATGATTGAGTGGCAAAAATACTACAAAAAACAGTATTGTAGAATGTAATATTATTTACGTTCTCATAGCTTTATACATTGCCTATAACAAACTGAAAAAGTGGCGATTAAATTGCCAAACAAGTCTATTTTCTTGGTGCGACTGGCCAAAGGCCACCAAGCGAGTCGACTAGAAGGAGCAGGACAAGCGGTAGAAGCGGCATCCAATGGTGGGCAGGGTAGAGACAGGGCATGCCCTGTCTAAAGAAGCGTAGCCATTGGATACAGCGTATGACGCGGTGCAGTCCTGAATGAAGTACCGATGAGAATCGGTACGGAAAGAAGGATCTGCATGGCCCCAAAGCCAATCGTAAATAATGTATGTAATGTAAAATCACTCGTATCGGAGACTCTCTATCGGGTCTAATCGTGCCGCCTTGAGCGCCGGATACAAGCCTGAGATCAGACCAACCACCAAGCAAACCGCAAAACCGCTAAACATCCATAACCAGGGTATGTTGAAGGTGCCCCCAAAAACAAATTTGGTCAGCGCAAAGCCAATCGAGACCCCCATCAAAACACCTATAATCCCTCCTAGCTGGCAAATCACTACTGCCTCCGTCAAAAATTGGATCATTATATTGCGACTAGTAGCACCGACCGCTTTGAGAATCCCAATCTCGCGTGTACGCTCCGTGACAGACACAAGCATGATGTTCATCAAACCAATCGAAGCACCTAGCATGGTGATCAGTCCGATACCGATAGTGGCGGCTCGGATACTGGCTGTATTATCTTTGAGAATTGACATCAGGTTTCCACTTTTGCTGATCTCAAAATCATTTTCTTCTGTCAAGCGAAGCCTACGAATATTTCGAAATAGGCCAATGGCTACTCCTTCTCCTTCATCAAAATCTTCTGCATTTCTGACGCCAACATCAATTCCAAAATTTGACCTAGCAGTGGAATAAACATTCTTGGCTGTCATCACAGGTATATACACCCCATCGTCTTCATTGCGCCCCATGGAGGCTCCTTTTTCTTCTAGTGTCCCGATGACCTTATAGCGTCTACCACTGATGCTTATGTACTGATTTATGCTCTTTTCATGCTTTCCTTTGAAAAGCTTCTTGACGATACCATGTCCTAGTATGGCGATGTATTTGTTCTGCAATGCTTCTAGAGGCTTGAAGTTTCTTCCTTGTTTGATTTTAAATCCGTTGAGTTCAAACTCATTTTCGTCGACCCCAATAACACGAATATTGGGATTGGTCTCTTCCTCATTGGCTTTGATGGTAGCTATCGCAGTGCAAAAATAAGAGAGCGACACTTTTGCATCAAAGTCATACTTTTCTTTGAATGCCAATGCCTGCTCAAAACTGATTGGGTCCCCTTTGAGGCTTCTACGATGTCCACCTTTGACACCATCCTCGCGCGCAGGCTTGATAGAAAATGCATTGGCGCCTAGTCGGCTAAAATTATCGTTGAGTGAAAAAAGGAGGCTATCAAAAGAGGTCAATATCCCCACCAAAGCCGTTATCCCAAATGCAATGATCATCAAGGTCAAAACTGACCTCAGCAGATTGGATCGTACCGCCTTCAGGGCAGCGCTTATATTCTCTAGGAGCTTCATCTCCTGTGAAGATCACAATTAATTGAGATACTAGGTTGTTTTTTTCGATGAAATCGAAGCCTATCAGGACATATGGACTACAAAACTTAAAAATGCTCCAATAATATCTGCAACATCTCATCGTGTATGGCCGGGCTACTAGCTACGATCTGCTTGCCAAATAAGTAATCTTGATTGCCTTGAAAGTCATTGACCCGGCCTCCAGCCTCGATGATGAGCACTATGCCTGCGGCTACATCGTAGGGTTGAAGACTATACTCAAAGAAGGTGTCGTACCTGCCAGCTGCGACATAGGCCAAGTCAATAGCCGCCGCACCGACACGACGGATACCCCTAGCACGCTGCATTAGCACACCGAGTGTCTTTAGATATTGATCTGTCAAACCAAAATCATAGTATGGAAATCCAGTACTAATCATAGCATCTGCGAGCTCAATATTGTCTCTGACATAAATTCGCCTTCCATCTAAGTAGGCTCCTCCTCCTGTCCATGCAGTAAACAATTCTCCCTTCTGTACATCAAGGACGATCCCGATAGAAAGTCTGTCTTCTACTTGCAAGGCAACACTGATATTATAGCATGGCAATTGGTGCAGAAAATTGGTGGTTCCATCTAGCGGATCGATTATCCATCTTAGTGGGCCTTCTTTTTGATCTACTGTTTCTTCTTCTGTGAGAAAGGTAGCATCGGGTAAGATCTCAGATAGGCCTTTGACTAATATTTTTTCGGACTGTTTGTCTACATAGCTTACGAGGCTATTGTGCGCTTTGGTTTCTATCTGTTCGGGCGAAACCTTACCGGCTTGCTCCAAAATAAAAGTGCCTGCGACTTTTACTACTTCGCAGGCACGCTTACAAATATCTTCAAGTTGATCGGTTGTCATATTTATTTTCTTTCGGAAATCCGATTTATCAGATTAACCCATTTCAGCAACTACTTCTTTCACTTCAGGAACCATGCGTTTTAGCATTCCCTCTATCCCGGCCTTCAGTGTTACTGTCGATGAAGGACAGCCACTGCAAGAACCTTGCATAATCACTGTAACGATCCCTTTGTCCCAATGCTTAAATGCTATATTGCCACCATCCATTTCTACAGCAGGCTTGACGTAGGTTTCGATAAGTTCTTTGATCTTAGTTACTATTTCTGCATCAGATTCTGAGTAGTCATAGCTCTCGCCACGCTCTGCTTCTAGCTTATCCATCGCTTCTTGAAAACCATCTTTGATGATCACGCCGTCTCCTTCGATATAATTTTTGATAAGCTCTTTTAGCTTGTATTTCAAATCCTCCCATTCGTAATTGAATTCTTTGGTAACTGTCACGAAGTTGTTCGAAATATACACTCCTTTGCAATAAGGAAGCTCAAATAAACTCTTCGCTAGTGGAGACCATTCTTCTGCAAGAGCTTCTTCTTTAAAGTCAGCAGTACCTCTCCATAGCATTTTATTCGTTACAAATTTGAGTGATTCTGGGTTTGGTGTATCCTCAAAGTATAACATTATTGGGCTTTTAGCCGTCTTTTGTTCCATGTTCAACAAGTTTAATTAGTACAAAAATAACACTTTTTCCGAGGATATGTTGTGCAATGGAATCGCATTGAATGCCAGCCAAGCATTTGCCTAGATACTTACTGAAGTACGCTGAGCGATATATAGTGTATTTTGATCATATGGATTTGGGCGTGCCCCTGACTCTCGCAGCTTTGCTTCCAGCTATGCCAGCTTGGTCACTGTCGCGTCATGCAGGGGTATCCGTCCCGATATGAAAATATATCGTGACCGCTTTCACCCGATGAAAAATCGGGATCAGCGCCCTTACTACCGCTCACGCAAAAAAAATAGAAATGTAAGACATCAAGCTTAATCCCCTTTCTGTACAGCCTCAAAATACTTTTGAACAGCTAATAATTTATATATTTGGTTTATGAAAAAATTAATTTTAGCATTTTACTTCGCGTTAGGCTTTTTTAGTTTCCAACTAAATGCACAAACGCTAAATAACATTGAAAGTGTTGAATACGACCCGGTAAATGATCAGTTCTTGATTTCAAATGGCTCTTCTATTATTGCACAAGACTATACCAGCAATGCGCTCAGTTTATTTGGCTCAGCAAGAGCTTCGCATGGGATGGAAGTCATAGGCGAAAACATATTTGTAATAGATGGCGCAACGATTAGAGGATATTCATTGAATGATGCATCAGAAATAATGACCTTGCCCATAGCCGGTGCCCAATTTCTAAATGGCTTGACAAGCGATAAAACAAATATGTTATACGCCACAGATTTTTCAAAAAGACAGATCTTGGCTATTGATGTAACTGACTTCACTAATCCTAGCTTTGAAGTACTGATAAACAATACGCAGCTGACTCCAAACGGAA